>JBJEQK010000181.1:0-26698 GCA_051881715.1 Acutalibacteraceae bacterium | reverse complement strand
TTTTTGGTGACCCGGACGAGAATCGAACTCGTGTTACCGCCGTGAAAGGGCGGTGTCTTAACCGCTTGACCACCGGGCCGAAAAAATGGTAGCGGCAGTTGGATTTGAACCAACGACACTCCGGGTATGAACCGAATGCTCTAGCCAACTGAGCTATGCCGCCACAGAAAAGCTTCACAAGAAGCTTGTTTATTATATCCGAAACGTTCGTTTTTGTCAATAGCTTTTTTCAAGATTTTTGAATTTTTTTCATTTTATTTGTCAGCCATTGCCGGGCATATCCGACCGGCCGTCGCTCAAAATAATCACGAGCCGTTGATCGGCTGCACGGAGGTTTTCATGTACCATTTTTTTCATCTGCGGCGTGCGGCGGTATTCGCTTGCGCGATGCTTCTCACCGCGGCAGCAGCTTTTCCAACAGCCGCAGTGCAGCAAGCCGAAAAATCCGATGCCGCAGCAAACGACTCCCCGATGCTCGCCCTCACTTTTGACGACGGTCCGTCCGAAAAATACACCGGCAAGATTCTGGACGTTCTCGAAGCGAACGGAGCGAAGGCAACCTTCTTTGTGATCGGCAGAAACATTGCACCGTGTGCGGACGTGCTGGTTCGCGCAAAAAAGTTAGGGTGTGAGATCGGGAACCACACTTATGACCACAAAAAACTGTCGGATCTGTCCGCTGAAGGCATCGCACGGCAGCTGGGAAAAACGGATGAAGCCATTGAAGGCATTCTCGGCATTCGTCCGTCCCTTGTCCGCGCCCCCTGCGGAAGGTGCAGCGCTTACGTTGCCTCCCGCCTGGATCGTCCGATCATTCTGTGGTCCATAGACACCCGAGATTGGGAATATGCCTGTAGCAGAAGAGGCGGTACACCGCAAAACCGGGACAAGATCGTCCGCGACGTTCTGGAACACGCACGGGATGGCGATATAATCCTTATGCACGATATTTATTCCTTGACTGCGGACTGCGTTTCCCTGATCGTCCCGAAGCTTTGCGAAATGGGCTTTCGGCTGGTCACCGTCAGTGAGATGATGGAAGCCCGGCACATCGAACTGCAAAGCGGTACCATCTACCACAACGGGCGGTAATCAGAGCATATAGTCCTTAAAGCCATTCAAAAGCCGGATGGATGCGGTGATGTCCAGATACAGACCCTCCGGTCTGTAGTCCTCGGCATACACTTCGCCGTCCTGCCGTAATCTCGCCGCCTCGGCACCCATGGAATAGGGCAGCAAAAGACGGACACGCATCCGTGTGGGCGGAAGCTCCTTGTCGATGAGAAGCAGCAAGTCTTCCAGCCCCTGCCCTGTTTTCGCCGATATACATACGCTCTTGCCGATGGCGGGCAGTGCGTCGGGGAACGGCGCCACATCGCATTTGTTCATCACGGAAATGACGGGGGTGTCCGAACAATGCAGCTCCTGCAAAAGGGAGCGGGTCACTTCCAAATGCTCGGCGCACTCCGGGTCGGAGGCGTCGCATACATTTAAGATCAGGTCGGCAAAAGCCGCCTCCTCCAACGTGGAGAGGAACGCCTCCACCAGATTGTGGGGCAGTCGGCGGATCAGACCCACAGTATCCACCAGAAGTACCTCCCGTCCGCCGGGCAGACGAAGCTGTCTTGCGGTGGGGTCAAGGGTCACAAACAGTTTATTTTCCGCCAGCACACCGGCATCCGTCAGTGCATTCATCAGCGTACTTTTACCGGCATTGGTATAGCCGACGATGGCGACCGAGATCACCTCGTCCTTTTTGCGGCGTTCCCGCTGCAGGGCACGGCGCTTTTTCAGCGTTTCCAGATCCGCTTCGAGGCTCTGAATACGGCGGCGGATGTGGCGGCGGTCACTCTCTAATTTGCTTTCGCCCGGTCCACGGGTGCCGATGCCGCCGCCCAAACGGGACATCGCCGTACCCTTGCCGCCGAGCCTTGGGAGCATATACTTCAGCTGTGCAATTTCGACTTGCAGCTTGCCCTCACCGCTTCTGGCGTGCAGGGCAAATATATCCAAAATCAGCGTGGTGCGGTCGATCACCCGCACATCCGTCTCCCGCTCAATGTTTTTCTGCTGGGACGGGGTCAGCTCGCCGTCGATGATGAGCAAGTCAATTTGGCAGTCGGCGCAGTAAATGCGCAGATCTTCCAGCCTGCCCTTGCCGATATAGGTGGCGCTGTCGGGGCTTTGCCGCTTCTGCGAAAGAATGGCAACGACCTCCGCGCCGGAGGTCTCCGCCAGCTGCTGCAGCTCCCGAAAAGAGCTGTCGGCATCGTACGCCCCCGTATCCACGCCCACCAGCACCGCCCGCTCGGGACGCGCCTCGTTCACAAGATATTCCATACTTTAAAATCCTTCGGGATTGGCGGACTGCCAGCGCCAAGAATCGGCGCACATTTCGTCCACACCGTACTGCGCCGTCCAGTGAAGCTCCCGCTCTGCCTTGGACGCATCGGCGTAGCAGACGGCGATATCGCCGTCACGGCGGGGTGCGATCTTGTAAGGAATGTGCACACCCGACGCCTTTTCAAAGGCATGGACAAGCTCCAGCACGCTCACGCCCTTGCCTGTACCGAGATTGTACACAAAGACGCCGTTGTCTTTCTGCGCCTTTTCCACCGCCTTGACATGACCCACCGCCAGATCCACCACGTGGATATAGTCCCGCACACCTGTGCCGTCGGGCGTGTCGTAGTCGTCGCCGAACACGTTCAGGTACGGCAGCTTGCCCACTGCCACCTGTGCGATGTAGGGCATGAGGTTGTTGGGGATGCCCCGGGGATTTTCGCCGATACGGCCGCTCTTGTGCGCACCGATGGGGTTGAAATAGCGCAGGAGAATCACGCTCCAGTCGGGATTCGCCTTTTGCACATCGGTCAAGATCTGCTCGATAAACAGCTTGGTGGTGCCGTAGGGGTTGGTGGTGCCGCCCACCTTTTGATCCTCCCGGAAGGGCACGGGATTTTCCGAGCCATACACCGTGGCAGAGGAGCTGAACACGATCTTTTTACAGCCGTGCTTTTGCATCGCCTGCAAAAGCTTTACCGTGCCGCCGATGTTGTTGTCGTAATACTCGATGGGCTTGCGGCAGCTCTCGCCCACCGCCTTTAGCCCTGCGAAATGGATGACCGCGTCGATGGTATTTTCGCAAAAGATCTCGTCATACGCCCCTTCGTCACGGATATCCTTTTCGTACAGCTTCACCTTTTTGCCCGCCAGCTCCTCGAGACGGCGGACGGACTCCGCACTGCTGTTGCAGAAATTGTCCTGAATGACCACTTCATAGCCTGCGTTCAGCAGTTCGATGCAGGTATGCGAACCGATATATCCGGCGCCGCCGGTCACTAAAATTGCCATAGTTTCCTCCCGTTATGCATTCTCTTCCTGCCAACCCTTGCAGACATCCACCCAGCCGACAGCGTTGGAATACTGCTCCAGCTCCGCACAACGCAGACCGATGGCGCTGTTGCTGCTGCCGCAGGCAGGATAGACCGTTTCAAACCGCTGCAGCGACACATCCAGATACACCTGAACCGCATCGTTGACCGCAAAGGGACACACGCCGCCCACCGCATGACCGACCAACTGTGCCGTCTCGTCCGGGGAGAGCATCTTGGCTTTCGTGCCGAAGGCGTCCTTAAACTTGCGGTTGTCGATCTTGCCGTCGCCGGCCGCCACGACCATCACGCATCCGCCGTCCTTGCCCTGAAACGCCATGCTCTTGGCAATGTGCGCCTGCTCGCATCCCAGCGCTTCGGCCGCCAAAGCCACCGTCGCACTGGACACGTCAAATTCCTGTATTCTGTCCTCCATGCCCAAGGCACGGAAGTATTCCCTAACTTTCTCGATCGCCATAGTTTTCTCCTCAAAGTGCAATGTAGCTGCGGATGTACACGCTCAGCAGTTTATTGTAGTCCGCCACATGGAACAGGGAACCGTCCTTGGCCGGAAATACGGTGATGTCCTCCGCCTCGCTGTCCTCCTTGCCGCAGTCCCGGGTAAAGGCGACCTTAGCTGCGCCCGTTTCCACATCTACGGCAAGAACCTCCTTGATCTTGGAGTCTTTTCGGTCAGCGGACAGATACAGCACGCCCTGATAAAATTCGCCGCCCTGAATACGATCCAGTTCGGAAAGACCGGTAATTTCGATCTCACGCACGTGCGCCATGGTGGCGTCGATCTTGAACTCGTGCAGGGTCTGGGCATGATCCCACGCACAGCAGTACAGAAGCCCCGTCTGGGGATTGACTGCCACCCACGCGACACTGCCGTCCGGGAACCAGGTTCTCGGCAGCTCGAAGCTGGTCTCATACTCCAAAGAGTCCGCATTGAACACCGCAATGCAGGGAACCGCCTTGTTGTCCGTGGATTCCATGCCTGCGTACAGCTTGCCGTCGTAGTAGCTGATGCCGCCGATATGGTCGTAGCCCTTTTTGATCAGATCCCAATCCACCGGGAACACCTTTTTCTTGACCTGCTTCATGGTGTCGATCTCGTACTTCGCCAGCGCCGTATACTTGGCAAAGCTGATGGCGCCGGAGGTGTAGTAGTATTTGCCGTCATTCGTCAGACCCTGTCCTGCATAGCTTGCGTCCAAAAGGGTCAAAATATCCTCGTGTACCAAAAGACTGGTGTCCGTGTTGCCCGCGGCAGGATCGACGGCAACGGTCAGGAAAAGCACCAGCGCCATGAACATACTCGGTGTTTTTTTCAAAAAGTCGCCGACCTTGGACAAAATAGGCTTGATCTTTTTCAGCAGATCGCCCCAATCCACCTTGCCCAGCAGATCCTTGAGCTTGCCGAACAGCTCGCCGAAATCAATGTTTTTCAGAAAATCCATTCTATTGTCCTCCTGTTTATTCTACTTCCGCAGAAGCAATTTCCGCATTTTGTTTTGTGCCTTGACCGATCCACATATTCTCCCACTTCTGCCCGGCAATGCGCTCGCACGTCTTTTTCTGCTCGTCCGTCAGCTCGACATAGCCCTTTTCCTTGCGCTCGGCGATGGCGGCACGGATCATCTCGTGATCCTCCTTGGTCATGGTAAAGCCCCGCAAGAACAGCAGGGACGCCACAACGCAGAGGATCGGGATCACCGCCACGCAGATGCGCACACCGGCAACGGCTGCGGCACTTTGGGGGTAGAAGGTGTTGTGCGCCGCTTCGTAGGCTTTGACGGAATCGCCCGTGACCAGCCCGAACAGCTGCAAGATCGCGCCCACAAACGCCGCCATCACGCCGCTGACGCTCTTTTTGATGAGCGTGCTGAAGGTGGAGATCACACCCTCCCGGCGGCGGCCGGTGATCATCTCGTCCACATCCGTCGTGTCCGGGAAGATGTTGTTCGTCACGAAGCCGATGCCGGAAAAGCCGATGGGATACAGCACCATGCTCAGGAACATCAGCCCCGTCCACAAAGCGGACATCACCGGGTTATCACTCGAGCGGGCGATCAGCCCGATGGCAAGACCGGCGATCATCAGGGGCGTGGTGATGGTGCCGCAGCGTTTCTTGCCGAACTTCATGGTGATGGCATAGTTAAAGGGAAACGCCGACGCTTCCGCCACACCGGCAACGGTCTCGAAGAGATTGTACATACTGTTTTTGTGTACGACATACTTGATGAAGTAGTACTTGGTGTTGCGGTAAAAGCCCGTTGCCATCATGTAGAACAGGCTGATGGCAAAATACTGGCGGAAGGCACGGTTGCGAAACACCTGACAGTATTCGTCCAGCACATACCGTCCGTCAAAGGGCGGGTTCTGCATTTGCAGAGAGCTTTTTTCCCGGACGGAAGCAAAGGTGACGAATGCGGCAATCGCATAGAATACCGCCAGCACCACGCCGACGACCGCAAACTTGCCCCGGGAATCGGAGCCCAGCGAATCCATGTTGGAAAAGCCGAAGATACACGCCACCAAAAGGAACGACGGCACCATGCCCGCCGAATTCATCAGGTAGCCGACGGAATTGTACTGCGTGCGCAAAGCGTACTCCGGCGCCAGCTCGGGAAGCATGGCCGTATGGGGGACGATCATGATCGTGTACGCCGTCTTATAGAGCATATACGCCAAAACGTAGTAGATCATGGTGGCGGTGGTGTTGCCCGTGGCGGAGATGCCGAAGGAATTCCACATCATGATGCACGACAGAACCAGCAGCGGGATGCCCCAAAGGATATACCGCCGGTGCCTGCCCCATCGGGAACGGGTACGGTCGGTGATGATGCCCATGGCCGGGTCGGTGACCGCATCCCAGACGGTGGCGATCATCACCACCAGCCCGGCGTGGGAGAGGGACAGGTTTTCCACATCCGTCAAAAACGCCGAAAAATACAGACTGATGACATGGGCACTGCCGGCGGAAAAGATGTTGATAAAACTGTAGCCGAGCATGGGCAGTATGGCATCCTTGAAACTGCCCTGTACGCCGATGGCACGCTTGACGGCATTGCCGACTTTCTCTGCTCTGCCCATCGGATCCCCTCTTTCTGCTTGACGCGCGCTGCGCCGAAATGTATACTTATGGTATTGTACCCTTTTTAAGGGGCATCTGTCAACAGGGAGTGAGCATTTTTGGCAAGACTTTTTCAAATTCATCCGTCCGACACCGTTGCCGTGGTCATGGAGGGATCCCCCTGCGGCATCCCCGCCGGGCACAAGGTCGCCCTGCGTCCCATCCGCAAGGGGGAAAAGGTGATCAAATACGGACAGTGCATCGGCATTGCGGCGCAGGATATTGCCCGGGGCGAGCACGTGCACACCCACAACCTTGTCACAAATCTGACTACTGCGCCGCAGTATACTTATGCACCGCTATTCAGTCCCCTGCCCTGCACCGAAGCGCCCTTTTTTGCGGGCTATCGCAGACGGGACGGTCGCTGTGCCGTGCGCAAACAGATCCTGATCCTGCCCATGGTGGGATGCGTCAACAGTGTGGCGCAGTCCCTTGCCGCCAAGGCGCAGTCCCTGTTCGGCGAGCGGTGCGACGACATTTTTGCCCTCACCCACCCCTACGGCTGTTCCCAGCTGGGCGGCGATCTGCGAACGACGCAAATGACCCTCGCCGCTCTTGCGGACAACCCCAATATTTTCGGTGTGCTGTTTCTGTTCCTCGGCTGTGAGAACAACACGCCCGAAACCTTTCTGCCGCTGGTGCAAAACGTGCAGAATGCGCAGACTGTCGTCCTGCAAAAAACGCAGGATGAAGAGGACGTGCTGCTGAAAGCTCTCGACGCCATGACGGCGTCCGTCGCCCATATCGCCCGCGAACCCATCCCCGCTTCGGAGCTGGTGATCGGGCTGAAGTGCGGCGGTTCGGACGCCTTTTCGGGGCTCACCGCCAACGTGCTGTGCGGCAAGCTTTGCGACCGTTTTCTGTCCTTCGGTGCCGGCGCTATACTGACGGAAGTGCCGGAAATGTTCGGTGCAGAACACTTGCTGATGGACCGTGCAGAGAACGAAGGGGTGTTTCACGATATCGTGCGGCTGATCGAGGACTGCAAAAAATACTACACCGACCACGGACAGCCCATCTACGAAAATCCCTCTCCCGGCAACAAAGCCGGCGGCATCACCACGCTGGAGGAAAAGAGTCTGGGCTGTATTCAAAAGGGCGGCACGGCGCCGATACACGCCGTTTTGCGGCAGGGCGAACGGTGCCGGGAAAAGGGACTGCATCTTCTGCAAGGCGTGGGCAACGACATGGTCTCCTGCACAAATCTTGCCGCCGCCGGCGCCCATCTCCTTCTCTTTACCACCGGGCTGGGCACCCCCTTCGGCAGTGCGGTGCCGACGGTCAAGATCTCCACGGGACAGTCGCTCTTTCGCCAAAAGCCGGGCTGGATCGACTTCGACGGCAGCCGGGACGATGTGCAGGCGCTGGAAGCGCATATCCTGTCCGTAGCCGGCGGTCAAAGAACCTGCGCCGAACGAAACGGTTTTCGGGAGATCGCCATCTTTAAGGACGGCGTGACGCTGTAAATTCTATTTTTGCATTTATTATTTATTCATAAAAAGTTTATAAAAATACGGTTTTTTTCGCTAAATCCAGTTCATATTTCCATGCTATTCTCTCCATAAGAAGCAAGGACAACACCGCACGATCGGGGTGTTGCCCAAGGAAAGGAAGTGAAACCAATGGATTACCGCCATGAATGCAAGCATGAGATCAGCGAAAGCGACCTACTTTGCATCCGCCAGCGGCTTCGCGCAGTGGCCTTGCCCGACCCCTATGCGCCAAACGGGGTGTACCGCATCCGCAGTCTGTACTTTGACAACCTCTACGACAAGGCGCTGGCGGAAAAGACGAACGGCGTGTGTATGCGGGAAAAGTTCCGCATACGCTACTACAACGGCGACACATCGTTCATCCGTCTGGAGAAAAAGACAAAGGTCGATTCCCTCGGACGCAAGGACGGCGCCATGCTCACCGCACAGCAGGTACAGGCCATTGTGGACGGAAATCTCGAATGGATGTCCGAAAGCCCGGAGCCTCTGGTGCGGGAGCTGTACCGCAAAATGCACGACGAGGGTCTGCTGCCGAAAACCATCGTGGACTACACGAGGGAGCCGTACATCTACCCGCCCGGGAATGTGCGCGTCACCTTTGACAGCAACATCCGCACCGCCATGGGCTGTACGGACGTGCTGGATCCCGACTGCATCACCGTCCCGGTTCCCGGCGCGCCCATTTTGATGGAAGTCAAGTGGGACGCCTTTCTCCCGGACATCATTCGGGATGCGATTTGGCAGCAGGGCAGACACACAGGCGCTTTTTCCAAGTATCAGGCTTGCAGAATTTACGGATAAAGGAGTAAAAACTTATGACGTTCCAAGACATTTTCAAATCCAGCTTTCTCGACAACGTAACCGCGGTCAATCCTTTGGACATGGTCATCGCTCTGGCGCTGGCATTTTGTCTGGGCTTATTCATTTTCTTTGTGTATAAAAAGACGTTTCAAGGCGTTCTCTATTCCTCCAGCTTCGGCGTGACGCTCATCGCCCTCACCATGATCACCACACTGGTCATTCTCGCCGTCACCTCCAACGTGGTACTGTCCCTCGGCATGGTCGGCGCCCTGTCCATCGTCCGTTTCCGCACGGCGATCAAGGAGCCGCTGGATATCGCTTTCCTGTTCTGGTCCATCGCCGTGGGCATTGTTCTCGCCGCAGGCATGATCCCCCTTGCTGTCCTCGGCAGCATCGTCATCGGCGTCATTCTTTTGGTTTTCGTCAACCGCAAATCTCACGCCAATCCCTACATCGTCGTTTTGCAGTGCATGGATCAGGAGGCGGAAAAGGCGGCAACGGATTTCCTGCGCACCCACACCAACCGCCTCGTCATCAAGAGCAAATCCGTGCAGAAAGGGCGCATTGAACTCAACTCCGAGATCCGCCTCAAAAGCGACAACACCGACTTCATCAACACGCTTTCCGAAATGCCCGGCGTGCAGAGCGCCGTTCTGGTCAGCTACAACGGCGACTACATGGGCTAAGGAGGTCACGATATGTCCACGCACAAATGGATAGACCGCATCTGTATTCTTGCCGTCGTTCTTGCGCTGGTCATCACGGTCGCCTTCATGAACGGAGAAAGTCTCGGCATCCAGTCCGCCACCCGGGCTATGGCTTACGAAAGCAAGATTTTTGACACCTCCCGCGTACACACCCTCGACATCGTCATAGACGACTGGGACGAATTTATCGACGGGTGCGAGGATGAGGAATACGTCCCCTGCACCGTGGTCATCGACAACGAATCGTTCAAGAATGTCGGCATCCGTGCCAAGGGCAACACCTCCCTGCGCAACGTCTCCTCCATGGACAGCAGCCGCTACAGTTTCAAGATCGAATTCGATCACTACACGGACGGCAAAACCTACCATGGGCTGGATAAGCTGAGCCTGAACAACATCATTCAGGACAACACCTACATGAAAGATTACCTGACGTACCGCCTGATGGCGCAGAACGGCGTCTGCGCACCGCTGTGTTCCTTTGTATACATCACGGTCAACGGTGAGGACTGGGGTCTATATCTGGCGGTGGAAGGGGTAGAGGACGCCTTTTTACAGCGCAACTACGGCAATGATACGGGCGAGCTGTACAAGCCGGACAGCGAATCCTTCGGCGGCGGTCGGGGCAACGGGCAGGACTTTGATATGAACGCCTTCAACGAAGAAGCCGAGGAGGGCGTCTCCATGCCCGACAAAGCGGATTTCCCGCGCGGCGAAGGCTTCCCTGCGGACGAACAATTCCAACCGCCCGAACTGCCGCAAGGTGATTTCCCCGACGGAGAGAACAGCTTTGACGGCGAAAAAATCAGGAACGGCGAAAAGGGGATGCCGGGTGAAATGGGACGCGGCAGCAGCGATGTGATGCTGCAATACACGGACGATGACCCCGACAGCTATGCCAACATTTTTGACAACGCCAAAACGGATATTTCCGAAAAAGACAAAACACGGCTGATCGAATCCCTGCGCTTGCTGTCCGCGCAGGAGGATCTGGAGCAGGCGCTGGACATCGAGCAGGTACTGCGCTATTTCGTAGTCCACAATTATGTGGTCAACGGCGACAGCTACACCGGCTCCATGATCCACAACTACTACCTGCACGAAAAGGACGGACAGCTGTCCATGATTCCTTGGGACTACAATCTGGCCTTCGGCTCCTTTCAGGGAAACAGCGCTTCCTCTGCCGTCAATGATCCCATCGACACGCCCCTCTCCGTCAGCGGAAACGGCGATCGTCCCATGGCGGACTGGATCTTCTCCGGCGAAGAATACACCGATGCGTACCACAAGCTCTTTGCGGAATTTCTGGAGAATACCGACATCGACGGCATCATCCGGGGAACCCACGATCTGATCGCACCGTATGTGGAAAAGGATCCGACCAAATTCTGCACCGCAGAAGAATTTGAAAAAGGCGTGTCCGCCCTGCGCACCTTCTGCGATCTGCGCACACAGAGTGTGCTCGGTCAGCTGAACGGCACCATCCCCTCAACAGATGACGGACAGCAGGCGGACAACAGCGCCTGCATCGAGACGGGCGAACTGAACATTTCGGACATGGGTACGATGGGCATGGGCGGCGGCAACGGATTCCGCGGCGGCAAGGGGCAGAACGGCACAGAAACAGCCGAACAGCCCACCGCACCTGCGCAAGACGGGGAAGTTTCCCCGCCGTCTGCGCAGGAAGAGCCTGCCACCACGCCGTCCGGGGAGGAACAGCCATTCGCACCGGCTGAGGGCGAACAGCCGCCCCGGATGCCGAACAGCGGCGAAACACCTCCCGACAAGCCCGACTTCGGCAACGGCACACCGCCGAACGGCTTTGCGGGCGGTATGCGTCCCGACTTCGGCGGCGCTTCCGAAAACGAAAGTGCCTGACAAAACGAACCTCTGCATAAGCATCGGCACGGTGTCACCCGTGCCGATGTACAAACGTTAGCCGGCTAACGAATTTCAATATGAACCGGCAAAAAAACAGAAGCATTTCCGAAAGGTTTTGTCCGGGAAATGCTTCTGTTTTTCTTTTTGTCCTTTGCGAAACGCGATCGTTCCGTTTGCCGTGTCTCAGTTGTTCTTTGTGGGGATCCTTGCGGCGATCATGCCGATAAACTGGGACATGGGCATGGTCTGCAAAGTCACCCGACCGGGGCCGGTCACCACCGTATTGAACAGACCCTCGCCGCCGAACATGATATTCTTCACGCCCTTGACGGTCTGCACGTCGATGCCCACAGACATATCCGCCATGGCGAGATATCCAGTGTCCACGATCAACTGCTCTCCGCTCGCCAGATTATACTCCATGGCGGAACCGTCGATCTCCAAAAATGCAAGACCCATGCCGGAAATCTTTTGCATGATGAACCCTTCGCCGCCGAAAAGCCCGGAGCCCATTTTCTTTTGGAAATGCACGGAGAGCTGTACGCCCTGCGTTGCCGCAAGGAAAGAGGTCTTTTGGGCGATGATGGGTCTGTCCGGCGTGATCTCCACCGCACGAATCGCGCCGGGGAAACTGCTGGCAAAGGCGATTTTGCCCCTGCCGCCCACGGCGGTATAGATGTTCTGGAACAGCTTCTCGCCCGAGAACATTCTGCCCAGCGCTTTGCCGATCCCGCCGCCGGAGGTTTCCATCTGCATATTGGGGCTCATCCACGCCATGGAACCGCTCTCGGTGATCATCTTTTCTCCCGCTTCCAGCTCGCAGACCACCACCGGCATCGGCTCGCCCATAATTTGATATTTCATTGCAACACCCTCCTTTTTATAGTTACTTTGATTATACCGCTGTCTGCGCAAATGTCAATATTTTCGCCGCAGGCATTGTAAAAAGTGAAAAATATGATATAATATTCCTATCATTTTTCAGGAGGGATCCCTATGCCCTGTATCAAAACCACCACGTCCGTCCCCATCAGCGATGCACAGAGAAAAACCCTGCAAGCCCGCTTCGGCAAAGCCATCGAGATCTTTCCCGGCAAGTCGGAGCGCTGGCTGATGCTCGTCACCGAGGACAGCAAAAATATCTCCCTCGCCGGGGACGACGCCACCCCCGCCGCATGGGTAGAGCTGAGCTTGGTCGGCAGGTCTGACCGCGCCCATTTTGAGCGCATGACGGCAGAGATCTGCACCATCCTCGAAGAAGTGCTTTCCATCTGTCCCGACCGAGTGTATGTGAAATACGAAGAAGTCGAGCACTGGGGCTGGAACGGCGGGAACTTTTAACCCCCTGCCCGCATAGGATAGCTATGTGGGGGTGGTTCGTATGCGGTACCGGCGTTTTCCTAAGCGCAGGATTTCCAAATATTGGTTTCGTCTGTTTGCGGCGCTTGCCCTTACTGCCACTGCCCTGCTGCTGGCAGACGCCCGGCTTCGCCCCCAGCTGCACGCCATGGCCGCCGTGCAGGCGTGCGCCGCAGAGGAAAGTGCCCTCAACGACGCCGTGCTGACCGTGCTGGAAAACGGCAGCTGGGATCGGCTCGTCACCGTGGAGCAAAACGCCGACGGCGTGGTAACGTCCATCCGCACAGACGCCCTGAAGCTCAATTTGCTCAAAAGCCGTATCTCTGCGGCGGCGGAGAGTGTGCTCTCCGGCTGTACGCAGGTCGTGCGCATCCCCTTCGGCTCTCTGACAGGACTGGACATTTTGGCGGGGCGCGGTCCCTATATCCGCATTCCCGTGCAGATGACCGGCTACGCTGCCGCCGAGATCGAGAGCGTTTTTTCGGGCGCCGGCATCAACCAGACCATCCACCGTCTTTTCCTGCGTGTGCATGCCGTCGTCTGTCTGTCCATGGCGAAAACGCAGGAGCAGAAAGAGCTGACATATGAAGTATGTATTGCCGAGACCGTGATCGTCGGCACGGTGCCGCAGATGTATGCAAACTTAGGAGAATAACTATGGATCTTGAAAAAGCCAAGGCTCGCGCACAGGAACTGCGCAGTCTTTTGAACTACTACAGCCGCAAATACTATGCGGACGACGACCCCGTCGTGGAAGACAGGGAATACGATATGCTCCAGCGGGAGCTGCTGCAAATTGAGCAGACCTTTCCCGAACTGCAAACGCCCGACTCTCCCACCGTGCGCGTCGGCGGCAGTGCAGACGGAATGTTTGCGCCGGTGGTGCATCCCGTGCGCATGGAAAGCTTGCAGGACGCATTCAGCGAGGAGGAACTTTTCGACTTTGCCCGCCGTGTCGGTGAAACCGTTTCCAATGCGGAATTTGTGGTGGAGCCGAAGATCGACGGCTTGTCCGTGTCCCTCGAGTACGAGAACGGCGTCTTTGTCCGCGGCTCCACCCGCGGCGACGGCGACACAGGCGAGGATGTGACGGCGAACCTGCGCACCGTGCGCTCCATTCCGTTGGAGCTTTCCGAGCCTTTGCCCTTTATCGAAGTGCGGGGCGAAGTGTATATGCCTAAAAAGGCGTTCGCGGAACTGCTCGAACAGCAGGAACTGAACGGGGACAAGCCCTTCAAAAATCCCCGCAACGCCGCCGCAGGCAGTCTGCGGCAAAAAAATCCGCAGATCACCGCCAAGCGCAAGCTGGATATTTTCGTCTTTAACATCCAGCGCATCGAGGGCAAGGAACTGCACACCCACAAGCAATCGCTGGACTATCTGAAAACGTTGGGCTTTCGCACGGTGCCGGAGTACACCCTCGTTTCCTCCATTGAAGATGCAGTGGAACGGGTGCGTGTCATCGGGCAAAAACGTGGCACCCTCTCCTACGACATTGACGGCGCCGTGCTCAAGGTGAACGATTTCGCCGCCCGCACGCGCCTGGGCAGTACCGCCAAATTTCCCAAGTGGGCGGTGGCTTTCAAATATCCCCCCGAGGAAAAGCAGACGAAGCTTGTGGATATCGAGGTCGCCGTGGGACGAACCGGGGTACTCACCCCCACCGCCATTTTGGAGCCTGTCCTGCTGGCAGGCACATCCGTCGGCAGAGCCACCCTGCACAATCAGGATTTCATCACGGAAAAGGATATCCGTCTCGGCGACACCGTTACCGTGCGCAAGGCGGGCGACATCATCCCCGAGGTCGTCACCGTCCACGCCCACGAAGAGAACAGCGTCCCCTATCTTCTGCCGACACACTGTCCGTCCTGCGGTGCGCCCGTCCTGCGGGAGGAGGGCGAAGCCGCCGTGCGGTGTGTCAACCCCGAATGTCCTGCACAGCTTCTGCGCAACCTGATCCATTTCTGCTCCCGCAGCGGCATGGATATGGAGGGCTTCGGCGAATCCGTTTTGGAAAAGTTGGTGGAAAAGGGTCTTTTGCGCACGGCCGCCGACCTGTACCGTCTGGACGCCCAGAGCATCATGACCATGGAGGGCTTCCGGGAAAAGAGCGCCGCCAATCTGCTCGCCGCCGTGGAGCAGTCGAAGTCGGCGGGGCTGGAACGGCTGCTTTCCGCCCTCGGCATTCGCCATGTGGGCGAAAAGGGCGCCAAACTCCTTGCCGCGCACTTCGGCAATATGGATGCGCTGCTGTGCGCCACGGCGGAGGAGATCGCCTGCATTGAGGGCTTCGGCGGCATTATGGCGCAAAGCGTTTTCGACTTCTTCTCTCTGCCCCAGACCGCCGATCTGATCGCACAGCTTAGAGACAGCGGCGTTTCCATGCACAGTACACAGCTCGTGCAGGACAAGCGGTTTCAAGGCATGACCTTTGTCCTAACCGGCACTTTGGAAACCATGACCCGCACCGAAGCGTCTGAAATGATCGAGCGCTTCGGCGGCAAGGCGTCATCCTCCGTTTCCAAAAAGACCACCTATGTGGTGGCAGGAAGCGAAGCGGGCAGTAAACTGCAAAAGGCACAGACCCTCGGCGTGCCTGTCCTGACGGAGCAGGAGTTTCTCGCCCTGTGTCAATAATCCTCGGTATATAAAGAAAAGCAGGACTGGGGGAACCCGCAGACCGGGCAGACGTGGGGGGCATATTTGCCGTATTGCAGTCCGCCGCAGATCCGACAGACCCAGTAGCATTCCTGCTCTTTGCGGAACACATTCCCCGTTCGCAGATTTTCCGACAGAATGGTGAACCGCCGTGCGTGGTTTTCCTCCACTGCGGAAAGCTGCCGGAACAGTTCCGCCGTCCCCGGAAAGCCGTCCTTTTCCGCTTCGTCGGCAAACTGTTTATAGGGCGCTGCCTTTTCCCGCTGTACCGCATCGTCCAAAATCTCCTGCGTGGTGGGGATTCGGCACTGATGCCAGATCTCAAACAGCAGTCCTGCGTGCTCCAGCTCGTTGTCCGCTGTGCTGTTCAGCAGGTCGGCGATCTGCAAGTACCCCTCCTCTTTCGCCTTTTTGGCGTACAGCCGGTACAGGGAGGACAGCTCCAGCTCCTGCGACATCGCTTTGCGCACATTTTCCCCTGTCCGGCTTTCGTGCATCTGCATACATTGTTCACCTCCACACCGTAAATGTATGCGCCGACTTGTCCGTGTAGTACAAATTCACTCTTGCATATGACCGTTTTCCGTGTTAAGATGGTCAAAAGGGAGGAACCGACATGAAAAAATGCATCTCTGTTATATTGACTCTCGCCCTGCTCGCCGGTATGTGCACCGTTGCTGTTTCTGCAAAAACGCAGGACGCCGACCTGCGCATCGCCGTTGCATCCGACCTGCACTACAACATTCCCCGTGAGGAGCTTGCCGCTCCCGAAACCGGCGCTGTCAACAGCGACATTTACTGGTACGCCAACCGCCGCGCCGATATGGAGGATGAGAGCGGGTTCATCATCGACGCATTCCTCAAGCAGTGCGCCGAGAACGACTACGACTACGTGCTGATCTCCGGCGACCTTGCCGACCACGGCAAGCGCATTCCCCAAGAGCACACGGATGTCGCCGCAAAGCTTGCCCGCTTTGAAGCCGAGACCGGCAAACAGGTTTTTGTCATCAACGGCAACCACGATTTCAGCAGCTATGAGGGCGAGACGGGCATGGAGGACTTCAAAAGGATCTATGCCGACTTCGGCTACGATCAGGCGCTGTATATCGACCCCGACTCCTGTTCCTACACCGCAAACCTCGGCGACAAATACCGCCTGATCGCGCTGGACAGCTGCGACTACAGCAAGTCCACCGAGGACGGCATGACGATCGAAAAGATGAACTTTGTCAAGCGCGAAGCTGCCAACGCCAAAAAGGACGGACGCTATCCCATCGTCATGATGCACCACAACCTGCTGGATCATATGCCCATGCAGCGCGTCATCAGCCGCAGCTTCATCGTCCGTTTCCACTACACCACCGCAGAGCTGTTCGCCAACTGGGGCATCCGTGTGGTGCTGACCGGTCACGAGCATTGCAGTGACACGGCGGTCTACACCAGCAAGCTGGGCAACAAGATCTACGACTTTGCTACCACTGCGCTGACCATGTACCCGCTCTCGTTCCGCGAGCTGTCCTTTACGGACGAGCAGATCACCTACAACGACGTCACCGTGCAAAAGATCGACACCGACGCCCTGCAATCCGCCGTCAAGGGCTACAGCGAAGAACAGATCGCTCGGATGAACGAGGATCTGAACGCCTATGCCAAGGGCTTCCTCAAGGCAGGCGTGGAGTACCGTCTGTGGCTGTCCATGACCATGGAGAAGATGGGCATTCAGGAGAGCGACTTCTACTACGACGCCGCCAATACCTTCTTTGGCAGGCTGAACGAACTGCTGACCATGCCCCTGTATGGGGAAAACAGCGTGCAGGCGCTCGCCCGGGAATACAACATCGACATCCCCGACAGCGACTACACGACCGCATGGGACATCGCCACGGAATTTGTCGCCATGCACTATGCCGGCGAGGAGCATTACGGTCCCGACAGCACGGAAATGACCGTCTTTATGCGTGTGGTCAACCTCATCCTGCACGAGGATCTGTCCCATTTCAGCGATGAGATCCTGCTCAAGGGCGCCAACAAGATCCTTGCCAACACAGGATTGACGCCGATCTCCGCTTCCCTAAATAAGCTTGGCTGCAAGGTGTTCGGTTCCGTGAGCGCAGGGGAGTTTTTCCTGCTGGTGCTGGTCGCTCCGTTCCTGTATGAATTTGCTGTGGACACCGACGGCGTCAACGACAACCGCGGCACCATCGAGGGCAGCGGCGTCAGCGCAAGCGTGAGGAATGTTACTGGGAGCATCGGCAGTGTCTTCGCCGACATCTGGACGTATATTCAGAATTTCTTCTTCATCCTGTCCCGTGTATTGCGCATTTCTTATTGATCGGTTCAAAGCCGCTCGCCCTTTCGGCGGGTGGCTTTTTTTGTCAGAAAGGTTGTATTTCTAATACAAATTTTGTATAATAGACAAATAGTCTGATACAAGGTGGAGTGTTATGTATACGATTCTTGTTGCCGGTGCCGGACACGGCGGACTTGCGGCAGCGGCCATGCTTGCAAGCGCAGGTCACAACGTCACGGTTTTTGAAAAAAAAGCGGAGCATACCCTCGGTCACGATTGGGAGGATCGCTTCACTTTTTCACTTTTGGCGCAGGTGCTCGGTATGGACGAGGACGCCTTTTCCACCGAGATTTGGCGCTATCGGGGTGACTGTGTTTTCTTCAGCCCCAACAAGGAGAAAAAAATACCGATCCATTACACGCCCGAAACACGCCAAAAAATCATGTGGCGTGCGCCGATTTTGGAGATGCTCATTCGCCACGCTAAAGACTGCGGCGTTCAGTTCCGTTTTTCCACCGAGGTGAAAGGTCCCATCATCGAAGGCGATCGTGTGTGCGGTTTGAATACGGCGCACGGCAGCGTTCCCGGTGATCTCGTCATCGACGCCGCCGGTGTGTTTTCCCCCGTGCGCAGCAATCTGCCCGAGGATTTTGGCATCGAACAATCTCCTCGTCGCGGAGACTTGTTCTACGCCTGCCGCACCTATTTTAACCGTCTGCCCGGTTTTCCCGACACACAGGAGCCGTTCGAGGTGTTTCTGCGCCACAACGGCGAAGCGGGTCTGTCGTGGTGCTGTACGAACGATGAGAGTGTCGATGTCCTCATTGGCCGCGTTGACCCACTCACGGATGCGCAAATCGAAGCGCTGCAAGCACAGCTTCGCAGCGAGCATCCGTGGATGGGTTCCGAAGTCCTGCACGGCGGTCAGCGTGGGTTCATCCCGGTGCGCCGTCCGTTGGCACTCATGGTGGCGAACGGCTATGCCGCCGTGGGCGACAGCGCTTTCATGACGACCCCCATGAACGGTATGGGTATCGACCTTTCCCTGCAGGCAGGAAAACTGCTTGCCGAAACCGTCCTGCACGCCAAAGGCGATTTGTCGGCGCAGGTTCTGTGGCGCTATAACCGAGAGTTCCACCGCCGATACGGCGCAGCCGCCGCCAAAAACGATGCGCTCAAATGCACCATTCTCACCCTCCCTGCCGAGGGCGTGGATTTCCTCTTTATCGAGGAGGTAGTTGAATCGTCCAACCTCGCCGGCGGCGGCAAAGATATGACATTCGACGCACTGCGCAAAAAGTTTACCCGCGGCATAAAACAGCCCGACACCTTCCTGACGCTTTTAGACGGTCTCCTCCGAGGGCGCCTCGTCGCCACTGTCTACAAGGCCGCTCCCCGTGTCTATACCCGGGAAGGTGTACTTGCCTGGAGCCGGCGCATTGCTTCTTTGGACATCCCCATCGAGCGCTGACACTTACGCTTTCTGCCACAGAGGGAAAATAATCGGTTCCAACGCAAAAATATTTTACCGTTTTACTTGACTAACACGTTAACATGGTGTATAATGACCGCAGTTTCCATGAGGAGGTTAGTATGGATGTTTTGCAAAATACATACCGCAGCGAGGAGAGCGACCTCTCCCGCCTGCAAAAGCTGTATAAAAAATACGGCTACAGCAAATTCCGCATGAGCAAGTTCGAGGACTACACCCTGTATCTGCAAAATAAGGACTTTCTCAAGGGCGGCAATGTCATCACCTTCAACGGCCCCTCCGGCCGTCTGCTGGCACTCAAGCAGGATGTGACCCTGTCCATCGTCAAAAATGCCCGGGAGGAGGATTTCCCCTGCAAGGTCTTTTACACGGAGAACGTTTACCGTGCATCGGACGACGCCAACGACATCCGGGAAATCCCGCAGGCCGGGGTGGAATACATCGGCAGTGTGGACGTTTTTGCCATGAGCGAGGTCATCCAGATGGCCGCCGAAAGTCTCGCCGCCGTCAGCGAGCGCTACATCCTCGGCATCTCCCACATGGGATTGGTGCGCGGTCTGCTGGAAGCCAGCGGCGTTTCCCTGGAGATACAAAAGGAAATGCTCACCTGCATTCAAAACAAGTCCACCCACGGACTTCTCGACATCTGCCTCCGGGAAAGTGTTCCCGAAGAAACGGCGCAAAAGCTTGCCGCCCTGTCCGGCATCTTCGGAAAGCCCGATGACTGCTTCGACGCCCTGTCCGCGCTGGCTGTCAACGACCGCACCGCCGACGCTGTGGAGGAGCTGAAAGAGGTCTACGCCCTGCTGTGTGAAACGGGGCACGGCGAATGTCTGCGCATTGACTTCTCCGTCGCCAACGATATGCAGTACTACAACGGCATCACCTTTCAGGGCTTCGTGGACGGCACACCGCAAAGCGTGCTGTCCGGCGGTCGGTACGACGATCTTGTGCGCAAGTTCGGCAGAAACGGCGGCGCCATCGGCTTTGCGGTGTATCTTGATCTGCTTCGATACAGCGACGCACCGTCCTCAACCAGCGGCGACATTTTGGTGCTGTACGATCCTGCCGACGTTAAGGGGCTTGCCAAGGCTGTGGCAGACCTTCGCAGGGACGGCGCACAGGTCAGCGTGCTGACGCACCAAAAAGAGAACGAGACCCACTCCAAGGTCTATGTATACAAACAAGGGAGGCTTTGCGCACAATGATCCATATCGCATTACCGAAAGGTCGTCTGGGCGAGAAAGCCTACCAGATCTTCAAATCCCTCGGCTATGGCTGTCCCGAAATTGAAGAGGACAACCGCAAGCTGATCTTCAAAAACGAGGAAAACAACGTCTGCTACTTCTGGGCAAAGCCTTCGGACGTTTCCGTCTATGTGGAGCGCGGCGCGGCAGACATCGGCATCGTCGGCAAGGATATCCTGCTTGAGCAGGGCTCCGATGTGTACGAACTGCTGGATCTGGGCATGGGGAAGTGCCGCATGGCCGTGGCGGGCATCAAGGGTCAGCGCCCCTGCGATGACAAGACCCTGCGTGTCGCCACCAAGTTTCCCAACATCGCCCGCAGCTACTATGCCGCCCAGAGCCGTGAGATCGAGATCATCGAACTGCACGGCTCCATTGAGATCGCTCCCCTGCTGGGGCTTTCCGATGTGATCGTGGATATCGTGGAAACCGGCACCACCCTCCGGGAAAACAATCTCGAACCCTTCGAGACCATCGTCCCCATCAGCGCAAGGCTGATCGCCAACAAGGCCAGCTACAAATTCCACTATGACGCTATCCACACCATCTGCGAAAAAATTCAAGCCGAAAGGAAGGATACCCTTTGATCCGCACCATTTCCTATACATCCCCCGAAGATCTGCGCTTTCTCCAGCGCACCGATACCATGGACGTCATGGGCATCGTCAAGGACATCATTCAAAATGTCCGTGCCAACGGCGATGCGGCGCTGTTGGAATACAGCCGCCGGTTTGACAAGGCGGAGCTGACCGCTCTGGAAGTCACACAGGAAGAGATCGACGAAGCGTTCCGCTGTGTGGAGCCGGAATACATCGAAATCCTCAAAGAGGCAAAAGAGAACATCACAAGCTTTCATAAACATCAGATCGAAAACGGCTTCGTCCTGACCGAAAAGCCCGGCGTTGTCCTGGGGCAGCGCGTTCTGCCGCTGGAAAAGGTCGGGTTGTATGTGCCCGGCGGCACGGCGGCCTATCCCTCTTCCGTGCTCATGAACAGCATTCCTGCCGTCCTTGCAGGCTGCGGTGAGATCGTCATGGTCACGCCGCCCTCGGCAAACGGCACCGTCAATCCCGTCATCCTCGCCGCCGCCAAGGTTGCAGGCGTCGGACGGATTTTCAAGGTCGGCGGCGCACAGGCAGTCGCCGCACTGGCATACGGCACTGAAAGCATCCCGAAAGTGGACAAGATCGTCGGTCCCGGCAACTGCTTCGTTGCCGAAGCGAAAAAGCAGGTGTTCGGCACGGTGGACATCGACATGATCGCAGGACCCAGCGAAATCCTCATCGTGGCAGACGGCACCTGCAATCCCCGCTTTGTGGCGGCGGATATGCTCTCTCAGGCGGAGCACGACAAGCTGGCCAGCGCCATTCTCCTGACCGACAGCGAGACGCTTGCCAAGGGTGTCGCCGCAGAGCTGGACAAGCAGATTTCCCTGCTCTCCCGCAGTGAGATCGCCGCTCACTCCATCGAACACTACGGCGCCATCGTGCTGGTTTCCTCCATGGAACAGGCCATCGAAGTGTCCAACGCCATCGCTCCCGAACACTTGGAGCTGTGCATGGACAACCCCTTCGACTATCTCAACCTTGTGCAGAACGCAGGCTCGGTGTTCCTCGGCAAAAACTGCCCCGAACCCCTCGGCGACTACTTTGCCGGTCCCAACCACACCCTGCCCACCAGCGGCACTGCCCGCTTCTCCAGTCCCCTGTCCGTGTACGACTTCGTCAAGCGTATGCAGTTCACCTACTACACACCCGACGCCTTAAAGCAGGTCAAGGACAAGGTTTCCTACTTCGCCCAAAAAGAGGGGCTGACTGCCCACGCCAAGTCCGCCACCATCCGTTTTGATTGATGTAGCACCGCACAATTTTCCTTAAAGGAGTTCCCCATGAGCCGATTTTTACGGGCGCCTTTTGACGCCATGGAGCCTTACGTCCCCGGCGAACAGCCCCGGGACAAGGCGTATATCAAACTCAACACCAACGAATCCCCCTTTCCCCCGTCCCCCGGCGTACTGCGGGCAGTGGCGCAGGAAGCCGCTTCCCTGAAGCTGTACTCCGACCCGGAATGCACATCCCTGCGTCAAACGGCGGCGGAACTGTTCGGCATTTCCCCCGACAACATCTTCTGCGGCAACGGTTCGGACGAAGTGCTCAACTTCGCCTTCATGGCGTTCTGCGGCAAGGATAAGGGCATGGCGTTCCCATCCATCAGCTACGGGTTCTATCCCGTGTTTGCCGACCTGTATGCCATCGAGTACGACGCCATTCCCCTCAAGGACGATTTCACCGTTGACCCTGCTGACTACTTCCATCTCGACAAAAATATCGTCATCGCCAATCCCAACGCCCCCACGGGACTTTCCCTGTCCGTTGCGCAGGTACGCTCTATCCTCGACACCAACCGGGACAACCTCGTCATCATCGACGAAGCGTATGTGGATTTCGGGGGCGAAAGCTGTCTGCCGCTCATTCGCGAGTACGACAACCTTTTGGTGGTGCAGACCTTTTCCAAATCCCGTTCCCTTGCCGGTGCGCGGCTGGGCTTCGGTCTGGCACAAAAGGAGATCATCGCTGACCTCAACAAAATCAAGTACTCCACCAATCCCTACAACATCAACCGGGAAACCTTAGCGGCGGGCGAAGCGGCACTGCGCGAGCAGAGCTACTACGACGCCAACTGCAAGAAAATCATGGAAAACCGGGACTTCACCGCCAAGGCACTGGAGGCTCTCGGCTTCGAGGTACTGCCGTCCAAGGCAAACTTTCTCTTTGCCCGCACGCCGAAAATGGGCGGCGAGGCGCTGTATCTCGCACTCAAGGACAAAGGCATCCTTGTGCGGCATTTCTCCCGCGCTCAGATCGCAGACTTTTTGCGCATCACCATTGGCTCCATCGAGCAAATGCAGGCGCTGGTCAACGCTGTACAGGAAATTTTGAAATAAGGAGGCACTCCCATGCGTACTTCCACTGTAAAACGCACCACTGCGGAAACCGACATTGCACTGACGCTGAATCTCGACGGCAGCGGCAAAGCGGACATCTGCTCCGGCTGCGGCTTTCTCGACCATATGCTGACCCTTTTTACAGCCCACAGCGGGTTCGACCTCTCCCTCGTCTGCAAGGGGGACACCTACGTAGATGACCACCACAGTGTGGAGGACATCGGCATTTGTCTGGGTACGGCTTTGGCAGAAGCCCTCGGAGACAAAAAGGGTATCGCTCGCTACGCAGACATCACCCTGCCCATGGATGAAGCGCTTGTCCTTTGTGCGCTGGACATTTCCGGACGAGCTGTCCTGTGCACGGATTTGACGCTTCCCGCCCCAAAAGTCGGCACCTTCGACACGGAGCTTTGCGAAGAATTCCTCGCGGCGCTCGTGCGCTGTGCCGGACTTACCCTGCATATCCGTCAACTGGCCGGCAAGAATACCCACCACATCCTCGAGGCGGTGTTCAAAGCCCTCGGCCGTGTCCTCGGCAAGGCAGCCGCCGTTGTCGGCGATACTATTCCCTCTACGAAAGGTGTGCTTGCATGACCGGAATCATTGACTACGGCGTCGGCAACCTGTTCTCCCTGCGCAGTTCCCTTGCGTTCCTCGGGGAAGAAACGGTTGTGTCCGGCGAAAAAGAAACCCTCGCCGCCTGCGAGCGCATTTTATTGCCGGGCGTGGGCGCATTTGAAGATGCCGCAAGAAAATTGCGGGAATGCGGACTGGATCGGTTCGTACACGAAACCGCTGAAAGGGGCAAGCCCCTTTTGGGCATCTGTCTGGGGATGCAGCTGCTGTTTGAAAAAAGCTATGAGTTCGGCTGTCACGATGGACTGGGTCTTTTGAAGGGCAATATCGTGCCCATTCCCAACCCCGACAATGCGCTGAAAATTCCCCAGATCGGCTGGAACGGTCTGCACTTCCCCGAGGGCAAGGAAAAAAGCCCCCTGTTCCGTGACGTGAACGAGGGCGAGTGCGTCTATTTTGTCCATTCCTACTACGCCGCCGACTGTGCGGATTCCGTGCTCGCCACCACCGAATACGGCGCCGAACTGACTGCCGCTGCCGGCAAAGACAATGTGATGGGCACCCAGTTCCACCCCGAAAAGAGCGGCAAGGTCGGTCTGTCGATCCTGCGCGCATTCTGCGATCTGCGATAAAGGAGGCTACGGTATGCTGATTTTTCCTGCAACAGATATTTATGACGGCAAGGTCGTCCGCCTGTACAAGGGCGACTACGACCAAATGACCGTTTACAGCGACAATCCCGTCGAGATCGCCCGATCCTTTGCGGCCTGCGGCGCAGAATATCTGCACGTGGTCGATCTGGAGGGCGCCCGCGACGGCACCACGCCCAACAGCGATGTTGTCCGTGCGCTGGTCAAAGAGAGCGGTTTGCTCGTGGAAATCGGCGGCGGCATCCGCACGGAGGACACCGTCAAAACCTACATGGACATGGGTGTTGCCCGTGTTATCCTCGGCACAGCGGCAGTCACCGATCCCGTGTTTTTAAAGAAGATGGTCGCTCTCTACGGGGAGCGCATTGCCGTTGGCGTGGACATCAAGGACGGCTTCGTTGCCATCAAGGGATGGACGGAAAAGTCCGAGGTCACCTGCGACGCATTCTTTGAGAAGCTGCAACAGATCGGCGTTTCCACCGTGATCTGCACCGATATCTCCAAGGACGGCGCACTGTCCGGCACCAATTTGCAGCTGTACCGCGACCTGTCCGAAAAATACTCCATGCAGATCGTCGCTTCCGGCGGCATCAGTACGGCAGAGGATATCCTCGCCCTGCGAGAAATGGATATCTACGGTGCCATTCTCGGCAAAGCCTTGTACACCGGAAACCTCGATCTGAAAGAAGCCGTGAAACTGGCGAAGGGGGACGCATGATTACAAAACGCATTATCCCCTGCCTCGACGTCCGTGACGGACGCGTGGTCAAGGGTACAAACTTTTTAGGCCTGCGGGACGTTTCCTCTCCCGTTGACCTGGCAAAATTCTACAGTGAAAACGGGGCGGATGAGCTGGTCTTTTACGACATCACCGCTTCCAGCGACGGCCGCAAACTGTTCACACAGATTCTGACCGAGACTGCCTCCAACGTATTCATTCCCCTGACCGTCGGCGGCGGCATCAGCTCCTTAGAGGACTTTGACCGTGTGCTCAAGTGCGGCGCCGACAAGGTCAGCGTCAACTCCGGCGCACTGCGCAATCCTGCCCTCATCCGTGAAGCCGCCAAGCGCTACGGCAGTCAGTGCGTGGTGCTGTCCGTGGACGTCAAGCGGGTGGACGGCACATTCCATGTATTTGCCAAGGGCGGTCGGGAGGATACCGGTCGGGATGCCCTCGAGTGGATCCGCTTCGGTCTGTCGGAGGGCGCCGGTGAGCTGGTGGTCAACAGCATCGACACCGACGGCGTGAAGGAGGGCTTCGACCTGGAAATGCTCGATGCCGTCTGTGCCATTTCCGATGTGCCCGTCATTGCCTCCGGCGGCGCAGGCTGTGCAGAGGACTTTGTCCGGCTGTTCCAAGCTTTGCCCGGCGTGGACGCCGGTCTGGCCGCTTCCATATTCCACTTCGGCGAGGTGCAGATCAGCGACCTAAAAGCCATGCTCGCCGACAATCAAATACCCGTCAGAAGATAAAGGAGAAACAGCATGAACCTCGATACACTGAAATTTGATGAAAAAGGTCTCATTCCTGCCGTGGTGCTGGATGCACAGAGCGGCAAGATCTTGACCGTAGCCTACATGAACCGGGAAAGTCTGGAGATCAGCATCCGCGAGGGCCGCACCTGCTTCTGGTCCCGCTCCCGTCAGGAGCTGTGGCGCAAGGGGGAGACCTCCGGCAATGTCCAGCACATTGAAAAGATCGTTGCCGACTGCGACAGGGACGCTTTGGCAGTCTATGTGCAGAAGGAGGGTCCCGCCTGCCATACCGGCGCCGAATCCTGCTTCTTTGAGCCGGTCTTTGAAAACGACGCACTATCGCCCTCTTTTTCCTACGAGGGGCTGATGCAGCTGATCCTCGGCAGAAAAACGGAGAAAAAGGAAGGCTCCTACACCACCTACCTCTTTGAAAAAGGTCTGGACAAAATTCTCAAAAAGGTCGGCGAGGAATCCACTGAAGTCATCGTCGCCGCCAAAAACAACGACAAAAAGGAAACCATCTACGAAATTGCAGACCTTGCCTACCACGTCATGGTGCTGATGGCGGAGATGGGCATTTCCGTGGACGACATCACGGCGGAGCTTGCCTC
>JBJEQK010000180.1:0-6501 GCA_051881715.1 Acutalibacteraceae bacterium | reverse complement strand
ATGACTGCTTCGGATATAGAACAAAATTTGTTTGCCGGCTAACGTTTTTTGTGGTGCGTACAAAATTTTGCACGGAGTGATGTTGTGTTGTTTTATCCTACCGCAAGGATTATCCTACTTTTTCTTCGGGTAGGATTTTATCCTACTTTATCCTACCGCATCCTACTTTATCCTACTTTTGCCGCACCAAGGCTTCTCTTGGGAGAAGCCGGCACAGCGCAAGCCGTGATGGATGGGAGAAAACGGTGTTGCTTGATGTCCCCCACGGTTGGCACTTGGCGGCAAAACCTCCTCATCCGTTGCTGTGCAAAAATTCACGGTATGCAGTGTCGCACCCCCGCAGAATAGGAAGAATGACTGCTTCGGATATAGAACAAAATTTGTTAGCCGGCTAACGTTTTTTGTGGTGCGTGCAAAATTTTGCACGGGGTGATGTTGTGTTGTTTTATCCTACCGCAAGGATATTTCAGCTTTTCTTCGGGTAGGATTTTATCCTACTTTATCCTACTTTTGCCGCACCAAGGCTTCCCTCGGGGGAAGCCGGCACAGCGCAAACCGTGATGGATGGGAGAAAACGGTGTTGCTTGATGTCCCCCACGGTTGGCATAAAATGGCAAACTCTTCCCTCATCCGACCTCGCTTCGCTCGCCCACCTTCCCCCGAGGGAAGGCGTTTACCGCAAACCTTTGGCTGATATAAAAAAGCGACCGTGCAAAAATTTGCACGAGATGTGATGTATAAGATCTATGCGGAATGGTCGTATCACGATTATAATATTTTGCTTGCAAAGCCACCGAAATTATGCATTGTTCATCAGCGAAGCGACTTCATTATTCATTAAGGCGACACCACGCAATTCGTTAGCCGGCTAATGTTTTTGATGCGTGCAAAATTTTGCACGGGCATCGTAGGAAATCTTCTTTCGCTCCTCACAATTTTCCGTAAAGAGCGTCTTTTGAAAAACGTGCGGTATTGCCCTATACAAAATTTGACATAGCAAAAATATTGTGCTATAATTTCTTTATGCTTGTATAAGGGGAAGATTGATTTGAAAGAGCAAACGGGGATCGTGTCCCGTATCGTTCAATATTTGCGCCATGTTTTTATCGACGGGCTTTCCGGCATGGCTCTGGGTTTGTTTTCCACGCTGATCGTCGGCACCATTCTCTCCCAAGTTGCCGCTTTTCTGAGCGGCAGTGTCGCCTTTTACATCGGCTCCGTTGCTTCCCTTGCCAAAGCGCTGACCGGCGCCGGAATCGGTGTCGGCATCGCCCGCAAATACGAGCGTTCTCCGCTGGTCACCGTATCCTGCGGCGTCGCAGGTCTTGTGGGCGCCTTCGCCGCCAAGCTCACCGCCGGTACGGTTCTTGTGGACGGCGCCGTGGTGCTCTCCGGTCCCGGGGAACCGCTGGGCGCATTCCTTGCCGCCTTTACCGCTGCAGAGCTGGGCGCACTGGTTTCCGGCAAAACCAAGCTGGATATTCTCCTCACCCCCCTTGTCGCCATCGGTTCCGGCTCTGCCGTGGGACTGCTGATCGGCACCCCCATCTCCAACCTGATGACTTCTTTCGGCGCACTGATCAACTGGGGCACCGTGCAAAAACCGATCCTCATGGGCGTGGTCGTCTCCGTGCTCATGGGTATGGCACTGACGCTTCCCATCAGCTCCGCCGCCATCGGGGTGATCCTCAGCCTTTCCGGCACAGCGGCCGGCGCAGCCTGTATCGGATGCTGTACGCAGATGATCGGCTTTGCCGTCATGAGCTACCGTGAAAACCGCTTTGGTGGTCTGATCGCCCAAGGCATCGGCACTTCCATGCTCCAAATGCCCAATATCGTCAAGCGACCGCTGATCTGGCTGCCGCCCATACTCGCCTCCGCCATTCTCGGACCTGTGTCCACATTGCTTTCCATGCAGTGCAATTCCACCGGCGCCGGTATGGGCACCTCCGGGCTGATCGGTCCCATTATGACATACCAGACCATGCTCGACGCCGGCGCCAAGCCGACGGTGATTCTCGTTGAGATCATCGGGCTGTATTTTGTTGCGCCTGCGCTTCTGACGCTCCTGATCGCCGAGCCCATGCGCAAAGCCGGGCTTATCCGTGAAAATGACCTGAAACTGGATGTGCATTCATGAAAAATTTCGCAGTCATCGGACGCAACTTCGTTGTGGACTCTTTTTTGGAAAGCTGCGCAGAATGTGCGGACGTACATCTGCTGGGCGTCTATTCCCGCCGGGAGGACACCGCCCGAGCATACGCCGACAAGCATGGCGCCGAACGCATCTACACAGATCTGTCGGCGCTTGCCGCAGACCCCGACATAGATTTTGTTTACATTGCCAGCCCCAATGCCTGCCATGAAGCACAGGCAGTCGCCCTGCTGGAGGGCGGAAAGCACGTTCTTGTGGAAAAGCCTGCCGCCCCCGATCGGGAGGGCTTTGCCCGTATGTGCGCCGCCGCCGACAAAAATCACCGCGTGCTGATGGAGGCGATGATGCCGGCACATCTGCCCGCACTGGGCATTATCCGCACTTTTTTGCAGGAAATTTCACCGGTTCGGTTTGCGGACTTCTCTTACTGTCAATACTCTTCCCGATACGATAAATTCAAAAACGGCATTGTGGAAAACGCCTTTGACCCCACTCTCGGCAACGGTGCGCTGATGGATATCGGCATCTACTGTGTGCATATGCTCACGCACCTGTTCGGTATGCCGCAGGAGGTGGACGGCAGCTGTCTGTTTCTCGATGGCAGTATCGACGGCTGCGGCACCATTACGGCCAAATACCCGCACCACCTCGCAAAGCTCACCTACTCCAAAATCACGGACGGCAAGCTGCCGTGTGAGATCCAAGGAGAAAAGGGATGCATCCACATCGACTGTATGTCCCGCCCGCGCAAGGTTCGCCTTTTGCGCCGGGACGGTTCGCAGGAGGTCTACGAAACGGAAAATGCGCATACGGATATGTACTATGAACTGCGTGATTTTCTTTCCTGTATCGACGGCGCATCGGCGGCGCCTTTCCGCTGTGTGACCGACCTTTCCTTAGCTGTCACAGATCTCGCCCGTGCCAAAATGGGCGTAGATTTTCAGAAACATAAAACGGAGGAATAAACCATGAAAAAAGCAGGCTATGCAGTAGTCGGTCTGGGCGTTGGTGTCAACCACGTCAGGGCCGCAGCCAATTCCGAACGTGCCGATCTGATCGCCGTGTGCGACCTCATTCAGGAAAAGCTGGATAAGGTCTCGGCGGAGTTCCCCGGCACACTGACCTATCTCGACTTTGACGAGATGCTCAAGAACCCCGACATCGACATCGTCAGCATCTGTGTTCCCAGCGGTATGCACGCTGACCTTGCTGTCCGTGCGCTGGAGGCGGGCAAGAATGTCCTTGTGGAAAAGCCCATCGACATCACCGTCGAAGCCGCCATGCGCATTGAAGAAGCCCGTGTGCGCACCGGCAAGAAAGCCGGCGTTATCCACCAGAACCGCAACAATGCGGATATGGCGCCCATCCTGGACGCTGTTCGCAGCGGTCGTCTCGGCGATCTGTTCTACGGCGACTTTGAAGTCAAGTGGTTCCGCACCCAGGAATACTATGACAACGGCGGCTGGAGAGGCACTTGGGAGATGGACGGCGGCGGCTCTTTGATGAACCAGGCCGTACATACCGTGGATCTCATGCAGTGGATCATGGGCGATGTCAAGTCCGTCACCTCCAAGGTCGGCATCTACAACCACAAGATCGAGACCGAGGACTTCACCGCTTCCCTGATCGAGTTCAAGTCCGGCGCTGTGGCGACCTTTGTCAGCACCACCTGTGCGTACCCGGGTCTGAACACCGGCATCAAGGTCTACGGCACCAAGGGCTCTATCGAAGCCAACGGCGACACCATGCTCCTGTGGAAGATCGAAGGCGCCGAAGAGGGCGAAGAAGCGAAGATGCTGGAAACCTACGCCGGCAACAGCGCCGCAGCTGCCCTCGATCCCACGCTCTGCACCGGTCATGCCTCCATGGTGGAGGATATGATTGCGGCAGTGCTGGACGACCGTGACCCGCAGATCCTGCCCATGGAAGCCATCAAGAGCGTCCGCATCGTCAACGCTGTCTATGAGTCCGCCAAGACCGGCAAGCCCGTTATTTTCGACTGATTTGGAGTGAACGACGTGAGCGATCAGCCTGTACCGAACCCCGTGCCCGAGGAACAGGATATCCTCATTCAGGATTTGGAGGACATCCCCGAAACACCTTCGGAGCCGAACGGCGACGAAAAGCCCTGCGTGTGCGAACGCTGTGATGCCCCCGTGGAACACGGCGAGACTTACTGCGCGCAGTGCTTGGAACAGATGCATCACTATCCCATCCCGGCCGGCGCCGTAATCGGTGCCGCGCTGGCGGCGCTGGTCATGCTGTTCTCTGTGTTCGTGCTGGGGGTCAACCTGCTGATCGCCCGTCAAGTCGTTCAAGGCGATAAGGCGCTGGAAAGCGGCGATCTGAAAGGCTGCTACACCGCCTATGAAAACTCGTACAACGTCGCAAAAAAGCTGAACGAGCTGTTATTTGCGGACAGTTCCGGCAAATATTTCACCAACGGCTCCGCCACACTGCAAAAGCAGATCCGTGCTCTGTACCGGCTCAACGGTCCCTATCAGGCAGGTCTTGCCATCGACAGTTACTTTGCCGGAAATGTTCCCCGCTCCTTGCAGGATATCTATGGGGAATACAGCCGCATCGCCGCTTTCGTGGAGCAGATGCAGAAAAACGTCAGTGCCTATAAGGACACCCTGCCCGCCGGCGACACCGGCAGCTACGACGAGATGGTCGCTCTGGTGGAGGATGCACTGCAAAAGTGCCCCGACACCCCGGATTATATGGCAGAGTATTACCGTTTCTCCGTGTCCTACTCCTTGGGAGACGACCCGGAGCGTACCTGCGCCCATCTCGATACCCTCGTCCAAATGGCGCCCGACAGTCTGTGGCTGTATGCCAGCGAAGGCATCCGTGCCTATAATCTGGCTGAAGAGTACGAAAAAGCGTTGGTGCTGTGCAACCGCCTGATGAAGCTGGACGCCTCGGCGCCGTCCTCCATCGCCTATACCATGGCGGAATTGCGGCTGCTGCAAAAGTATGACGAGGCGCTGACCGTCTATGACCGTGCCCTCGCGCTGACTGCACCCAGCAGTGAAATGGAACGTCAGCGTGCCATCATCCTCATGCTGCAGGGTGATAGCAAAACTGCACAGGACATCCTCGTTGCCTCCTACAGTCCCTCGACTGCGACACTGGAGCACGTTGCGACCATCGCAGTCTGCGCCCATAGGAACGCAGATACGGCTGTGTATCGGGAGTATAAAGCGCTTCTGGACAGCTACGTCCCCTATGCGCAGGTGGATCTGTTTGCCGCAGGCGAAATTACGCTGGAGGACATCTTCCTTTCCAACGGAGGTGAGATCCAATGAAATGGATTTATGTGCTCACAAAGGCGATGTATTTCCCCGGCACGTTTATGAAAGGCTTTTGGGAGCATCTGACCTGCCGCGTACTGCATATCCCCATCTACGCCGCCGACCGATACGTCTCCCGCAACGTCCTTTCCGGCCATGTCTCCATGACACCGGCGCAAACCCCCGCCAAAGCCTTCTTTGTCTGCCTGCTGCCGACTGTGATGAATTGCATCGTCGGGTTTCCTGCATTTGCCGCAGGCACCGTAACCTTGGGCTTTTTGGGCGTGGATGTGATCGACCCGCTGTCCGGCAGTTTTTGCCCGCTGTTTGTGCTGTACTGTCTGCTGTATCTGTTCGGCGCCTCCTTTATGTGCAGTCTGTTCCCGTATACAGAGGATATCCGCCACGCATGGACGTCCCTCTATGGCAAGGACAGTCAAGTCGGTGTCCTTGGAAAAGTTTTTGCATTCCTGCCTTCTTGCATTCTCACTGTGGGCGCCTATCTTGAGAAATACTGCGTGACGTGGTTCTTGTCCGTTGGATTTCTTGTGTACTGGATCCTCACATAAATTTTTGAAAAAATTGCAAAAAGGTATTGACTTTTCACAAAAAAGATGTATAATAGTCGAGTAGTCAAACGAAACAGCACTTCGTTTGCAGAGTATTGGGGAATAGTGTAACGGTAGCACGACAGACTCTGACTCTGTTTGTTGGGGTTCGAATCCCTATTCCCCAGCCACGAAAAAGACCTTTGTCCGATGGGCAAAGGTCTTTTCGATTTAAGGGTGCCTTTCGGTTTGACAGTCTGAACTTGACAACGCCGTTTTCATCTGCTATACTGACTTTACTATCCAGAGTACGCGAGGGACAAGCCCGATGACCGTACACCAACCTACCCTGCGGGGCAAGGTGGTAACGCTTGACCGATAGGATTTTTGCACACAGGATCCTGTCGGGAACGATGGGGTCTTTTCTTTTTGTACTCTGATAGAATTTTATGGTTCATCACGGATTTTTGTGGGATTAAAAGTTTCGCTCAAGCCTTTTTAA
>JBJEQK010000179.1:0-6503 GCA_051881715.1 Acutalibacteraceae bacterium | reverse complement strand
CGGCTAACGTTTTTCGCAGGTCGTGCAAAATATTGCACGCATTACAAATGAAGCAAAGAGGGACGACGAAACAAGACCCGTGCAAAAAATGCACGCACGATAATTTGTGTAAGCAAGAGAAAACGAAACAGGAAATGCAGCTTGCAAAAATTCGTTAGCCGGCTAACGTTTTTCGTAGGTCATGCAAAATATCGCACGAGCCGTGAGCGAAGCAAGAAAGGGACGGCGAAACAAGACCCGTGCAAAAAATAGCTCTCACAGAAAATTGGGGGGATTTGTGCCGGTCACCGGGGAACCCCCGGCGAGGGTTCCCCACGCCGAAACAGTCCACCGGACTGTTTTGGCTCCCCTCCTGCGCTTTTGGTGTTGTTGGGATTTCGCCGACTGCGGTCGGCGACCAAAGGCGCCGCCTTTGGAATCCGCAAGCCTTTAAAAAGGCTTGACCGAAACTTTTTATTTTCATACTTTCCGTGATGAACCCAAAAATCGCACGCACGGTAATTCATGCAAGCAAGAACAAAACGGCAAAACCCACCTTTGCCCTATTCCGATGCCGCCGGACACTACATCTTGTATATGCCGAATAAAAATGCCATATTGCGAAAAAACCCTTGACAAATATGCAAAAATTGTTATAATAATATCTTGCCGTGTAATTTTTTTCGCGCGGCATGGCAGACCCGAGCGAAGGTCTGCGATCCTTGCCACAGGCGATCTGTGGCCGAATGACCAGAAGGAGGTGCTTCAGAATGGCAGTAAACAGCTATGAGACCATGTTGATCTTCTCCGTCGCCAACGGCGAAGAAGCGACGCAGACCCTTGTCGAAAAGTTCAAGGCTCTTGTCGAAGAAAACGGTACGCTGGAGAGCATCGACGCATGGGGCGAGCGCAAGCTTGCGTATCCCATCAACGACGAGCCCAACGGCTACTATGCTCTGTACAACTACACGAGCGGTCCCGAATTTCCTGCTGAGCTCGAGCGTATCGCAAAGATCACCGAAGGTGTTCTGCGTTGTCTCGTTGTAAGAAAGTAAAGGAGGAAGGACACTATGCTGAACTGTGCAGTGATTATGGGCAGACTGGTTGCAGACCCCGAACTGCGCACAACCACATCCGGAATCTCCGTGACGTCCTTCCGCGTGGCGGTAGACCGCAACTTCGTCCGTCAGGGCGAGGAGCGGCAGGCGGATTTCATTGATGTCGTTGCCTGGAGACAGACAGCGGAATTTGTGAGCCGTTTCTTCCGCAAGGGTTCGATGATCGCCGTTCAGGGATCCATCCAGACCCGCAACTATGAGGATCGCAACGGAAACAAGCGCACCGCAGTAGAGATCGTGGCGGACAACGTCAGCTTCTGCGGCAGCAAGAGCGAATCCGGTACCACGGGCGGCAGCACCGCCCGCTACGATGAGCCCGCTCGTCCCCAGAGTACCCCCGCCTTTGCCAGCGGCGGTATGGGTGACTTCAGTGACATCCAGGACGATGACGAGCTTCCCTTTTAATTTTCGATAAGGAGGTTCACTTTCATGGCTTATGAGAAATCCGACAAGAGACAGAACAGAAAAGGCCGCAAAAAGGTCTGCTCTTTCTGCGTCGATAAAGTAGAATGCATTGACTACAAAGATGTCAACAAGCTTCACAAGTTTATTTCGGACAGAGCGAAAATTTTGCCCCGCCGTGTGACCGGCACTTGCGCGGCGCATCAGCGTGAGCTTACCACGGCAATCAAGCGTGCGCGTCAGGTCGCTCTCCTGCCCTATGTCAACGATTAACAAGGAGGATTGCGAAAATGAAAAGAACGTACCAGCCTAAAAAGCGTCATCGCAAGATGGAGCACGGCTTCCGCAAGAGAATGGCCGACCGCAACGGCCGCAAGGTTCTTGCACGCCGCAGAGCGAAGGGCAGAAAGCAGCTGACCTATTGATTTGTTTCGGCAAATTAAGGACAGGTGATCCGATTGTCCAAAGCAGTTATAACGATCCATCAAAATACCGACTTCCGCCGCGTCTACGGACGCGGCAAGTCCTGTAAAAGTCCTGCGCTGGTTATCTACTCGCTGAAAAACCGCGCGGGCATTTGTCGTATCGGTATCACAACGAGCAAAAAGCTCGGCGGCGCCGTGGAACGCAACCGCTGCCGCCGGGTCATCAAAGAAGCCTACCGGCACTTGGCCCCGGAATGCACCGGCGGCTGGGATATCGTTTTTGTCGCAAGGTTCAAAACACTGCACCTGAAAAGCACCGACGTGGAAAGATCCATGCGTGCGCAGCTGCGGCAGCTTGGTGTGATCCCGGTATGAAACGGTTTTTAACGGCATTGATCCGATTTTACCGAAAACGTATCTCTCCCCTTTTCCCGCCCATGTGCAGGTACTACCCTACCTGTTCGCAGTACGCCCTGGAGGCGATCGAGGTGCACGGCGCCTGCAAAGGCTTCTTCCTCGCGGTAGGACGCCTTCTGCGGTGCAACGTGCTGTTCCCCGGCGGTTACGATCCGGTTCCGCCGAAGCGGGAAAAGAAGCAAAAAAAAATCCCGAAAACGAAAAGATAAGCGTTTACCCTACCTTTCCGCGGAGGACTACAAATGTCATTTTTATACCAATTTTTCGGCTTCCTGCTGCGTGAGCTTTGCCTGCTGGTCGATAACTACGGTCTGGCGCTGATCCTGCTGACATTGATCGCCCGTCTCGTCATGCTCCCCATGTCCGTCAAGCAGCAAAAAAGCTCCGCAAAAATGCAGCGCCTGCAAAGCAAGGTGCGCAAGATCCAGCAGCAGTATGCAGGAGACCAGAAAAAGATTCAGGAAGAAACGCAGGCTCTCTATGCGCAGGAAGGCACAAACCCGATGAATATGGGTTGTCTGCCGCTGCTTTTGCAGCTGCCGATCATCTACGGCTTGCTCGGTGCGATTTACCATCCGCTTCAATATGTGCTCAACATCTCCTCTCAGGATGTCAACGCCCTGACCGAAGCACTCAAAAATATCGTGGAGATCTCCAGCAAAAACAGCCGCCTCGTAGAGATGCAGATCATCGAACACATCGGCGAGTTGACCGGCGTTGTGTCCCCCGACGTTATTAACAAAATCAGCAGCTTTGATTTTTCTTTCCTCGGGCTGTCTTTGGGACAAGTTCCCTCCATCAAACAGCCCAGCGTCCTTTGGCTGATTCCCATCCTTTCCTTTGTCTCGCAGCTGGCGACCAGTCTTTTTATGTATGTGCGCCAAAAGGAAAGCAACCCCGAAATGGCAAAAAATCCGTCCATGGGCTGCATGACCTTCGGTATGCCCCTGTTCTCGCTGTACTTTACCTTCCAGTTCCCCGTCGGTATCGGCGTGTACTGGATCGCCTCCAGCGTGATCGCTTTTGTGCAGACCGTGGTTTTGAACTCTGTTTTCAGCCCCAAAAAGGCAACGACCAAGCTGCTGATCGAAGAAACCATCGAACGCCGCTCCAAAGAGGAAAATCTCAAAAAAGTTGCCGAGATCAAAAACAAACAAGATTGAATATTATAGGTGGTGTCACTTTTGATTAAAGAAGCAATCGGTACCGGCGCAACCATCGAGGAAGCTTTTGAAAATGCAAAGCTTCTGCTGAACGCCCCGGAGGATGCCGAGATTCAACAGGAAGTCGTAGAGCTGCCGAAGAAAAAGACACTGGGTTTGTTCGGCGGCAGTCCCGCAAAAGTCAAAGCATTCTATGAATATGAGGAGTCGCCCTTTGCCAAGGCGGAGGCATACCTGCGCGGTATTCTGACCGGCATGGGCGTCGAGGAAGCCAAAATCGAATTCTCCGTCGAGGAGGATACCGTGCAGATCCGTCTGGACTGCGGCAACAACCAGGGCACCGTGATCGGTCGCCGGGGAGAGACACTGGATGCGATCCAGTACCTTGTCCGCCTGATTGTCAACAAGCAGTCCGATGCCTATAAGCGTGTGTCCATCAACGTGGGCAGCTATCGTGAAAAGCGCGAGGAGACCTTGCGCGAGCTCGCCAAGAAGAATGCCGCCCGTGTGCGCAAGTACGGCAGAAACGTCGTGCTCGATCCCATGAACCCCTATGAGCGCAGAGTGGTGCATACAGCCATTCAGGAGATCGAAGGTGTGGATTCCCATTCCGTCGGCTCCGACAGCGAACGCAGAGTGGTCATCACCCTTGCGGAGGGCTTCACGGCGGAGAACGGTTCCGCACCCAGAAGAGACGGCGGCCGCGGCGGATATCGCGGCGGCAGAGGTGGTCGAGGCGGTCAAAAGAGCGCTCCCTCCCAGCCCTCCCGTCCGCCCCGTTCGGACAACGCAGCTTTCTCCCTCTACGGCAAAATCGAGCCGCAGAACGTACAGAAAAAAGAAGAAGAATAAGAATAATTTTTTTCGGACAGATAGATTTTTCTGCCTGTCCTTTTTTGTAGGTTCATCACAGTTTTTGTGCCTTAAAAGTTTCGCTCAAGCCTTTTTAAAGGCTTGCGGATTCCAAAGGCGGCGCCTTTGGTCGCCGACCGCAGTCGGCGAAATCCAAACAAAGAAGAGACGTGAGAAACCTTCGCCGGGGGTTCCCCGGTGCGAAGCACAAATCCCGCAATTTTCCGGGAAGAGATATAATTTCTACCGATATTCGACACGGTGGGACTTGTCCTGCGGTGTCCTTTAGTTTATAATATGGATATAGAAAAGAGGGAATATATCATGCATGATTACACTTTCGGAAACAAGATTTTGGAAAGGAGAACCGAGCTTAATCTTTCTCAGGCGGAACTCGCTGAAAAAGTCGGAGTGAGCAACAAAGCTGTTTCAAAATGGGAGACAGGGAAATCCAAACCTACAACGAATGTTATCCGAAAACTGGCGGCGATTTTCAATATGGATGTGGAGGAAATGCTGCGCATGAGAGATCAAGAAAAAAAGATAGATATATCCAAGATTGTTATCACCGGCGGACCCTGCGCAGGCAAATCTACGGCGATGAGCTGGGTGCAGAAAGCGTTTACACAGATGGGGTACATGGTTCTGTTTGTGCCGGAGACGGCTACGGAGTTGATTACCGGCGGAGTGGCGCCGTGGACGTGCGGGTCAAACACCGAATTTCAGAAATGTCAGATGAAATTACAGATCGAAAAGGAGAAAGTGTTTGAGCAGGCGGCAGGAACTATGCAAACCGATAAGGTACTAATCGTTTGCGATCGAGGCGTTCTGGATAATAAAGCCTATATGCGTGAAGCGGAGTTTGCGGAGGCGATTCGCTCTGTCGGATCCAATGAAGTTGAACTTCGTGACCAATACGATGCGGTATTTCATCTGGTTACTGCGGCAAAAGGAGCAGAAGAATTTTACACCACTGCCAACAACACAGCCAGAACAGAGACAGTGGAGGAAGCGGCCGCTTTGGATGACAGGCTGATTTCGGCATGGACAGGTCATCCGCATCTGCGGGTGGTTGACAATACAACGACTTTTGAAGAAAAAATGAAAAAACTTGTGGCAGAGATCGCATCGTTCCTCGGGGAGCCGGAACCTTACGAGACAGAAAGAAAGTATCTGATCGAATACCCGGATATCAAGTGGCTGGAAAGTAATCCGAATTGCCAACGTGTTGAAATTATTCAGACTTACCTGCACAGCACGGACGATGAGGAGGTGCGCATTCGCCAGCGTGGAGTGGATGGCAGCTACATATACTTTCAGACGATCAAGCGCAAGGTGTCTGCTTTAAAACGCATTGAGATCGAACACCGTCTCTCACAATCCGAGTATTTGAAACTGTTGATGGATGCGGACACGACGAAAAGACAAATCCGAAAAACAAGATATTGCCTCACCTATGAAAACCAATATTTTGAAATTGACATTTATCCGTTTTGGCACGACAAGGCTATTGCGGAAATTGAGCTGAGCGACGAGAATGCGAAAATCGTTTTTCCGAAGCAAATTAAAGTTCTTAAGGAAGTAACCGATGACGATTCTTTCAAAAATGCTTCGTTGGCAAAATATGGAGACTTTGGGGAGAAATAAAAAAGGGGTTCGTTGCTTCATCCGTTTTTAATGTAAACAGCATGATTTTAAGGCAACACCGCATAATTGAGGTGTGCGGATTGCGAAGCGAGATTTTTCGTCAGGTTGTACAGAAAGATTGCGGACTTGCTGACGCAAGTTAAGGGATTTTTGTGCAGGCTGACGGAATAAGATTTGAGCAAAGTGTGCGCCGGAATTCCTCATATCAAATTATAAAAAATCAGCGCCTTTCCCGTTTTTCGAGAAAGGCGCCGGTTCTTTTGTTTAGTTGTATTTTCGGCTTTGCTCGGTTTTGATTTGGATGCCGAAAAGAAGGCGGAAGAAAGCGAGGAGCTTTTGGAAGAAGCCGGCTTTGGATCGGATGTTTTCTGTGTCGCTGCCGCTGCCTTCGATCTCGTTGCCGTCGGCATCGACGACCTTGACCGTGATGTTTACGGTGCCGGATTTTTCGGAGATGACCTCGCAGGTCGTGCCGTCCTCGGAGGGTTTCAGCTCCACGA
>JBJEQK010000178.1:0-6518 GCA_051881715.1 Acutalibacteraceae bacterium | reverse complement strand
AGCGGTAGGATAAAGTAGGATAAAAACCCGCCCGATAAAAGCGGTAGGATAAAGTGGGATAAATTTCCGCCTGATAAAAGCGGTAGGATAAAGTAGGATAATCCGCCCAACGGAAAAGGTAGGATAAAGTAGGATAAAATCTCACCAGACAAAACGGTAGGATAAAGTAGGATAAAATCTCACCAGACAAAACGGTGGGATAAAGTAGGATAAAAACCCACCCGACAAAAAGGTAGGATAAAGCCGGATAAAATCCCACCAGATGAAAGCGGTAGGATAAAGCCGGACAATCCTACCAACAGAAAAGTTGGATAGAGTAGGATAAACTCCCACCCAATGAAAGCGGTAGGATAAAGTAGGATAAAATCCCACCTGATAAAAACGGTGTGATAAAATAGGATAATCCGCCCAACGGAAAAGGTAGGATAAAAACCCACCAGATAAAAAGGTGGGATAAAGCAGAACATTGTTAGGAGAGAGGACTATGCCGGTCGGACTGTATATGCATTTTCCCTTTTGCGCATCCAAGTGCCCCTACTGTGACTTTTACTCCGCCCGTGGGGACGGTGCTTGTATGGATAAATATACCGAAGCAGTCATAAATGCCCTGCGCGTGTGGCAAAATAAGGATGTGCACTTCGACACCGTCTACTTCGGCGGCGGCACACCGTCCCTGCTGGGGGAGCGGCTTTGCCGCATTGCCGATGCACTGAAAGGGGAACCCGTTCGGGAATTTACGGTGGAATGCAATCCCTCGCAAATTGGGGACGGTCTGTTTGACCGGCTGCTCGCAAGCGGCGTCAACCGCATCTCCATGGGATTGCAGTCTGCCGTGGACAGCGAACGCCGCACCTTGGGTCGGACGGCTTCGGCGCAAATGGTGGACAGACGGATTCGGGAAGCGTATCGGGCAGGGTTCCGCAACATATCCCTCGATCTGATGCTGGGCATCCCCGGGCAGACGACGCAGTCGCTGGAAACCTCGCTGGATTTCTGCGCCCGCCCGGAGGTGACCCACGTCAGCGCATATCTGCTGAAGATCGAGCAGGGGACGCACTTTTATTCTGTGCGGGATAAACTCGACCTGCCCGGCGAGGAGGCGGTCTGCGATCTGTATTTGCAAACGGTGCACGGATTAGAACAGCGGGGCTTTGACCAGTACGAAATCTCCAACTTTGCCCGAAAAAGCTTTGCGGGACAGCACAACTTGAAATACTGGAACGATGAAGCATATGTCGGCATCGGTCCGGCGGCGCATTCCTTTTTCGGCGGCAAACGCTTTTTTTATGAACGGGACACCGAAGCATTTTTGCGGGGGACAGAGCCTGTACCCGACGGAGAGGGCGGCGACTTTGCGGAGTACGCCATGCTCCGTCTGCGTCTGAACGAAGGTTTGACCGAGCACGGCACACAAAAGCGGTTCGGGCATCCCATACCCCGATCGCTGTACGATCGAGCGCGAACACTGCCAAACCGTCTGTGTATCGCCGACCGGGAGGGCATTCGCTTGACCGCAGAGGGTTTTTTGCTCTCCAATAGTCTGACTTGCACACTTCTTTCATAAACAATTCATAAAGTATTTACAATTACATATTGACAAAACCGGGTTTTGGATGTAATATATTAGCAGAGTTAGCACTCAGGCGAATGGAGTGCTAATTCTGCTAAAACGATATACACTCGGAAGATGGAGGTGAGTATGTGGAACTCAGTGACCGCAAGCAAAAGATTCTTGCGGCAGTTGTGGAGCAGTACATCCGCACAGGCGAACCCATCGGCTCCAAAAGCCTGATGGAGATCCTGCCGATGAAGGTGTCCTCGGCGACCATTCGCAACGAAATGGCGGAGCTTTCTTCTATGGGCTTGCTCGAGCAGCCCCACACCTCTGCGGGACGCATCCCCTCCCATGCCGGCTATCGGTACTACATCGACCACCTGATGGGCACCCGGGAGCTGGACGAGGAGTCCCGGCGCAAGATCGAGTCCGCCATGCAGGGCAGCGGCGATCCCGAACAGCTGCTTTCCAAGGCGGGGGAGGTTTTGGCGGAGCTGACGAACTGTGCCGCCGTTTCCACCACACCTGCCGGAGAGAGTACGCGCATCCGCCGCATCGAGATGGTTCCCGTCGGCACACGCACCGCCATGCTGGTTCTGCTGACCTCCACCGGAATCCTGAAAAGCCGGTTCTGCCGCTCGGATTTTCCCATCACCGTGCCCATGCTGGAGCATTTTTACAACGTGACCTCGTCGGATCTGGTGGGAAAGCCTCTGAGCGAGGTGAACATCACCACCATGCAGACGTTGGCGGCGTCGGTGGGTGCAGAGGCGTTTGCCATGCTTCCGTTTTTGGCGGCCATCGCAGAGCTGGCCAGAGACGCTTCCCAGACGGACATCCGTCTGGACGGACAGACCAATCTGCTGGGCTACCGGGAACTGGAGGAAAACGCCTACGAGCTGATGGAATTCCTGCGCAACGGTGAGCCGTTGAATGCACTGTTGTCCTCCAGCAAGGACGGCGTGCACGTGCTCATCGGCAAGGAAAACAAATACCGTCAGCTGGAGCACAGCTCCCTGATCCTCGCCCGGTACAACGTCGGCCCGCAGGAGAGCGGTACCATCGGCGTCATCGGACCGACAAGGCTGGACTACGCAAAGCTGATCCCCAGCGTTCGGTATTTGACGGATCTGGTGGGCAGGCTCCTGACCCAGTCTATTGACGAAGAATAAAATTTGCAAAGGAAGATATACGTGTCAAAGAAAGAAAAAACGACCGCACCCGAGCAGTCCGAGCAGACCGAGACCGAGCCGGAAGCGGCTGCCGAGACCGAAGAGGTTCAGGCACCGACGGCGGAAGAAAAGCTGCAGGCGGAGCTGGATGCGCAGAAGGAAAGTTTATTGCGCCTTGCGGCGGAGTACGACAACTACCGCAAGCGTACGACCAGGGAAAAGGAAGAGCTGAACAGCGTGTGCAAATGCGCCGTTGTCACCGACATCCTGCCCGTGATCGACAATCTCGACCGCGCCCTGAGCAATCAGACCGACAATCTGGAGGAATACAAAAAGGGCGTCGAGATGATCGGCAAGCAGTTCTATGAGACCCTCAAAAAGCTGGGCGTTGAGGACTTTGGCGCCGTGGGCGATCCCTTCGATCCCAATCTGCACAACGCCGTCATGCACATCGAGGATGAAAATCTCGGAGAAAACGTGATCGCCGCCGTATTCAACAAAGGTTACAAGCTCGGCGAAAAAGTGATCCGTCCTGCCATGGTGCAGGTAGCCAACTAAGTAAATAATATTTCAAATATTTGGAGGAAAAGATTATGTCAAAAGTTATCGGTATCGACCTCGGAACAACCAACTCCTGCGTTTCCGTCATTGAGGGCGGCGAAGCTGTCGTCATCGCCAATGCGGAAGGCGCCAGAACCACACCCTCCGTTGTTGCGTTCGGCAAGAACGGCGAAAGAATGGTCGGTCAGGTCGCCAAGCGTCAGGCCATCACCAATCCCGACCGCACGGTCTCTTCCATCAAGCGCCAGATGGGCAGTGATTATCATGTGACCATCGACGACAAAAAGTATACGCCCCAGGAGATCTCCGCCATGATCCTGCAAAAGCTGAAGCTGGATGCAGAGAGCTACCTGGGCGAGAAAGTCTCCGAAGCGGTCATCACCGTTCCCGCCTACTTCACCGACGCACAGCGTCAGGCAACCAAGGACGCGGGCAAGATCGCCGGTCTGGAGGTCAAGCGTATCATCAACGAGCCGACGGCGGCTGCGCTGGCCTACGGCATCGACAAGGAGACCGACCAGAAGGTCATGGTCTTTGACTTGGGCGGCGGAACCTTCGACGTGTCCATCATCGAGATGGGCGACGGCGTGCAGGAAGTTCTTGCCACTGCCGGCAACAACCGCCTCGGCGGCGACGACTTTGACCAGAAGATCATCGACTGGCTGGCCGACGAATTCAAGAGAGAAAACGGCATCGACCTGCGCGGCGACAAGATGGCGATGCAGAGACTGAAGGAAGCGGCCGAGAAAGCAAAGATCGAGCTGTCCGGCGTGACCACCTCCGCCATCAGCCTGCCCTTCATCACGGCGGACGCCACAGGTCCCAAGCATCTGGAAACCACACTGACCCGTGCGAAGTTCAACGAAATGACGGCTTCCTTGGTGGAAGCAACCATGGGTCCTGTCCGTCAGGCCATCTCCGACAGCGGCTTGAAGATCAGCGAGATCGACAAGGTTCTCATGGTCGGCGGTTCCTCCAGAATCCCCGCCGTGCAGGAAGCTGTGCAGAAGTACCTCGGCAAGGAGCCCTTCAAGGGCATCAACCCCGATGAATGTGTCGCCATGGGTGCGGCTTTGCAGGCAGGCGTCCTCGGCGGCGAGGTACAGGGTCTGCTGCTTCTGGACGTGACCCCGCTGTCTCTGGGCATCGAGACCATGGGCGGCATCAATACCAAGATCATCGACCGCAACACCACCATCCCTGTCAAGAAGAGCCAGATCTTCTCCACTGCTGTGGACAATCAGCCCTCCGTGGAGGTACACGTCCTGCAGGGCGAACGTGAATTTGCCAAGGACAACAAGACCCTCGGCGTGTTCCATCTGGACGGCATTATGCCCGCCCGCAGAGGCGTTCCGCAGATCGAGGTCACCTTCGACATCGATGCCAACGGTATCGTCCACGTTTCCGCAAAGGATCTCGGCACCCAGAAGGAGCAGTCCATCTCCATCACCTCCTCCACCAATATGTCCAAGGAGGACATTGAAAAGGCGGTGCAGGAAGCGGAGCGTTTTGCCCAGGAGGACAAGGAACGCAGAGAAGCGGTGGACATCCGCAACAACGCCGACCAGATGGTCTATCAGTGTGAAAAGATGATGAACGAGGACGGCGACAAGTTCCCGGCAGAGGACAAGGCAGTCCTTTCCGAAAAGGTCGACGCGCTGAAAGAAGCACTCAAGGGCGAGGATATCAACCTCATCAAGACCCGTCAGGAGGAGCTGACCCAGAAGTTCTACGAAGTGTCCGAAAAGATCTATCAGGCGGCGCAGGCTGCGCAGGGTGCCGCAGGCGCACAGGCAGATCCCAATGCGGCGTCCGGCGGCTATCAGGAAGCGGACTACACCGATATCCCTGACGACAACACCTAAGGCAACACTGCATTTCGGCGCATTCCCTCCCCTTTCCCAGGGGAGGATTTAAAAAGAGGAAACCTATATGGCGGATAAACGCGATTACTATGAAGTGCTCGGTGTCGATAAAAATGCCAGCGACGACGAGATCAAAAAAGCATACAGAAAAAAGGCGAAGCAGTACCACCCTGACCTGAACCCCAACAACCCGGAGGCGGAGGCGAAGTTCAAGGAAGCCAACGAAGCGTACGAGGTGCTGTCGGATGCGCAGAAAAAAGCCCGCTATGACCAGTTCGGTCATGCCGGTGTGGATCCGAACTACGGCGCCGGCGGTGCGGGCGGCGGAATGGACTTCGATTTGGGCGATCTGGGTGATTTGTTCGGCAGCTTTTTCGGCGGTGGATTCGGCGGCGGACGTCAGGCAAATCCCAATGCGCCCCGCAGGGGAGACGATGTGCAGGAGCGCGTCACCATCTCCTTTGAGGAAGCGGCGAAGGGCTGCAAGCGCACGGTGGAAACCACCCGCATCGAGAACTGCTCCGAATGCGGCGGCAGTGGTGCGGCCAAGGGTTCCATGCCCAAGACCTGCCCCGAATGCGGCGGCAGAGGTCAAGTGCAGACACAGCAGAGAACGCCTTTCGGCGTCATCTCCACCTCCAAGGCCTGCCCCAAGTGCGGCGGCAAGGGCAAGATCGTGGACAATCCCTGTACCAAGTGCCGCGGCGGCGGACGTGTGCGCAGACGGGCGTCGGTGGAGGTCAATATCCCCGCAGGCATCGACGACCAGCAGATCATCAATGTCCGCGGCGAGGGCAGCAAAGGTCCCAACGGCGGTCCCGCAGGCGATCTGCACGTGGTCGTGTTTGTGCGTCCCCATCCGTTCTTTGAGCGGGAGGGCTACGATGTTTGGTACAATGTGACGGTCAACTTTGCCCAGGCGGCGCTGGGTGCATCGCTGGAGATCCCGACGCTGGACGGCAAGGTCAAGTGGGATCTGCCCGCAGGCACACAGCCGGGCGAAGTGTTCATGCTTCGCGGCAAGGGCATCCAAAAGCTCAACAGCCGTGACAAGGGCAACCAGCTTTTGCGTGTGATCGTGGATGTGCCCAAGAAACTGACCGATTCTCAGAAAGAACTGATTCGCAAGCTGTCCGAGGAGATGGGTACGCCTGTCCATTCGGATGCCGACAGCGACAACCGCCACGGGGGCTTTTTCGGAAAAAAGAAAAAGTAAACCGGCAAGCGGCGGGATGTGATTTCCGTTACAGATTCACAGAGACTTTCTTGTACATTTTGTGCGGGAAAGTCTCTGTTTTTTGGTTCATCACCGATTTTTGTGGGATTAAAAGTTTCGCTCAAGCCTTTTTAAAGGCTTGCGGATTC
>JBJEQK010000177.1:0-6518 GCA_051881715.1 Acutalibacteraceae bacterium | reverse complement strand
GCCTTTAAAAAGGCTTGAGCGAAACTTTTAATCCCACAAAATCCGTGATGAACCTGTTTCCTGATCGTTAAAGCTTGATGCCCATCAGCATCAGCGCTTCCTTCGCCGCCTCCTGCTCGGCAAGCTTTTTGCTCTTGCCGGTGCCGCGACCGATGACGTTGCTGTTGAGGTGCACCTCCACGGTGAAGCACTTGTCGTGGTCGGGACCGCTCTCGCCCACATGGACGTATTCCACGCTTTCCTCGGGGTTTTTCTGGATGATCTCCTGCAGCTTCGTCTTGTAGTCGTGGAAGGGGCCGGGCGCTTCGGCCGCCTTGCGGATGTAGCGCAGGACGAACCGCTTCGCTTCCTGTATGCCGCCGTCGAGATAGATGGCGGCGATCAGCGCTTCAAAAGCATCCGCCAAAATGGACGGACGTTCCCGTCCGCCGGTGCAGATCTCGCCCTTGCCCAAAAGCAGGTAGTCTCCCAGCTTCAGCTCCCGGGCGAACACGCACAGCGATTTTTCGCACACCGTTGCCGCCCGCAGCTTGGTCAGATCCCCTTCGGGGTAGGCTTTGAAGTGGGTGTAGTAATACTCCGCCGTGATAAAGCCCAGCACGGAGTCGCCCAGAAATTCCAGCCGCTCGTTGCTCTGGTGCTCGTCCTGCCGCTCGTTGACATAGGAGGAGTGGGACAGCGCCCGATGCAGCAGCGCCGGGTTTTTAAATGTATATTGAATTTTTTCCTGTAAAGTTTTCATTTCCGGTGTCATACGCTTCACCACTGTGCGCTCTGCGCACGCTCTTTCTCTTAGGATCAGTCGGCGTTCATGGCCGCCTCGACCAGATCAGCAAGGTCGGCGATGGTTTCCAACGCATTGGCTTGCTCCTCGCTGATGTCGATTTCAAATTCGTCCTCCACCGCATAGACAAGGTCGGTGATGTCCAGCTCCTCGGCATCGAGATCTGCAAAGGCGGTGTCCTCGGTGATCTCGTCCTCGTCCACGGTGAACTGCTGCGCAACCAGCGCAATGATCTTATCCAGTACCATATCTTTTTTCTCCTTTAGATTTCCGTGATCGCCTGCTCCATCGCCTGCACCCCACGTGCGGCGATGGCTTTGTAACGCAGCTTTTTGTCCCGGATCTTTTGCGGCAGCTCCGGCAGAATGCCGAGGTTTGCACCCATGGGCTGAAAATTTTTGCTCTGCGACGCGGACACATGGCGGCACAGGGCACCGAGCATGGTCTGCTCGGGCGGCACGAACGGCGCCTGTCCCGCAAGGCGGCGGGAAAGATTCAGTCCTGCCAAAAGCCCCGATGCGGCGGACTCCATATAGCCCTCCACGCCGGTGATCTGTCCGGCACAAAAGATGTGCGGGTGCGCCTTCATGGAAAAGTCGGCATCGAGGATGCCGGGGGATTGGATGAAGGTGTTGCGGTGCATGACGCCGTAGCGCACAAACTCCGCATTGCGCAAAGCGGGAATCATGGAGAATACCCGCTTTTGCTCACTGAATTTCAGGTTGGTCTGAAAGCCCACTAAATTGTACAGCGTCCCGGCGGCATTCTCCCGCCGCAGCTGCAAAACTGCCCACGGCCGGTGTCCCGTGTGCGGGTCACGCAGTCCCACGGGTTTCAGCGGACCGTAACGGATGGTGTCCGCGCCACGCTGTGCCATCACTTCAATGGGCATACAGCCCTCGTAAATGTCCCTGCCCTTTTCAAACTCATGCAGCTGTGCACGCTCGGCGGAAACCAGCGCCTCGTAGAAAGCCTCATACTCCACTTTGTTCATCGGGCAGTTTATGTAGTCCTCGTCGCCGCCCCGGTCGTAGCGGGAGGCGCCGAAGGCGCTGTCCATGTCGATACTCTCTGCGGTGACGATGGGCGCCGCCGCATCAAAAAAGCTCAGAAATCCACCGCACAGCGCTCGGATGCTTTCGCTGAGCGCCTCGGACGCCAGCGGACCTGCCGCCACGACCACGGGACGATCCATCGGGATCTCGGTGATTTCCTCGCGACGAACGGTGATGTTGGGGTCATTTTCCATGCGGTCGGTGATGATCTGTGAAAAAATGTCTCTGTCCACCGCCAGTGCGCCGCCCGCCGGGACACGGCACTGCATCGCCGCTTCCACGCAGACGGAGCCGAGCATGGACATCTCGTGCTTCAAAAGTCCGGCGGCAGAGGCAAGCCGCTCCGCCTTGAGCGAATTGGAACAGACCAGCTCCGCCAGATTTTCGGATTTATGGGCGGGGGAAAACCGCACGGGCTTCATCTCGGCAAGGGTAACCTTATACCCCGCCTTGGACAGCTGTGCCGCCGCCTCCACGCCGGCAAGTCCGCCGCCGATCACAAGACAATCATTCATCCGTTTTTTCTTCCTTACGCTTGCGTTCCGCCTTTTTCTCGAAGCCGCAGTTTTCGTCAAGGCAGGCAAGGATGCCGCCCTTTTTCTTAAACAAAGACTTGCCGCACTGCGGACACTTTTCCTCGGTGGGCTTATCCCACGTGCTGAAATCGCACGCCGGCCAGCCCTCACAGCCGTAGAACACGAAGCCCCGGTGGGACTTCTTTTCGATCACCTTTTTGCCGCACTTCGGGCAGGTCGCGTTGGTCTCGGTGACGAGGGGCTTGGCGTTCTTGCACTCAGGGTAGCCGGGGCAGGCGAGGAACCTGCCGTAGCGGCCGGTCTTGATGACCATCATGCGTCCGCACTTTTCGCAGGGGATGTCGGTGACGTCCTCCGCCAAGGTGATCTTGACGTCCTTCATGTCCTCCTTCGCCTTGGAAAGGGTCTTTTCAAAGTCGTCGTAGAAGGTGTGCAAAATCTTGATATAGTCCGCCTTGCCGGCGCCCACATCGTCCAGGGAGGACTCCATCTGGGCAGTGAACTTGACGCCCACAATGCGGGGAAATTTTTCTTTCAGCAGCTTGGTGATCGCCTCGCCCAGCTCCGTGGGCTTGAGCATTTTGGAACTGCGGGTAATGTAGCCGCGCTTGGTGATGGTGGTCAGAATGGTGGCATACGTGCTCGGACGGCCGATGCCCTCCTCCTCCATCGCCTTGATGAGCGTGGCTTCGGTATATCTTGCAGGGGGCTGGGTGAAGTGCTGGTTGCCGTTCAGCTCCTTCTTTTTGACATTTTCCCCGGCGGCAAGCTCGGGAATCTTGCCCTCCTTTTCCTCATCGCCCGTGTCGTCGTACAGGGCGGTGAAGCCGTCGAATTTCACGGAGTAGCCCGATGCGCTGAAGGTGCAGTATCTGCCTGCGGCGGCGTCCTTTTCGTCCGCGCCGCGGATCTCCGCCTTGACGGTGTTCTGCACGCAGACCGCCATCTGGCTGGCCATGAAGCGCTTCCAAATCAGGCTGTACAGCTTGTACTGATCCGCCGTCAGGCTCCCCTTGACCTTTTCGGGCGTCAGGGACGGCACAGTGGGACGAATCGACTCGTGACCGTCCTGGGCATTGGCACGGGACTTGAAAATACGGGGCTTTTCGGGGAGATATTTGCTGCCGTAGGTCTCCTCGATAAACGCATTGGCCTGCGCTCGGGCATCGTCGGAGATGCGCAGGGAGTCGGTTCTCATGTAGGTGATCAAACCGGTTGCGCCCACGCCCTGTACCTCGATACCTTCGTACAGCTCCTGCGCCGTGCGCATGGTGCGCTGTGCCTGAAAGCCCAGACGGGTGGATGCCGCCTGCTGGAGGGTGGAGGTATTGAAAGGCGGTGCGGGCGATTTTTTGCGGGTACCCTTTTTGACGGATTCCACCGTAAAGACGGCGTTTTCCAGACGATCCAGGTAGCTCTGTGCCTGTGCGCTGTCGGTGATCTTTACCTTGCCGGTCTCATCTCCCGTAAAGACGGCGGAGATGACCTTGCGCTGGGAGTTGATGAACTTTGCGTCCAGCGTCCAGTACTCCTCGGGCACGAAGGCGTTGATCTCCTCCTCCCGATCCACCACAAGGCGCACCGCCACGCTCTGGACGCGGCCTGCGGAAAGACCTCTGCGGATCTTCTGGGACACAAAGGGACTGAGCCTGTAGCCCACCAAACGATCCAGAATACGCCGTGCCTGCTGGGCATTGACCAGATCCATGTCCACTGCGCGGGGATTTTCCATGCCGGTACGCACTCCCGTCTTGGTGATCTCGTTGAAGGTCACACGGTTGTTTTCGGTGAGATCCAGACCGAGAATCGTCGCTAAGTGCCACGAAATCGCCTCTCCCTCACGGTCAGGGTCCGTCGCCAGATAGACCTGCTCGCTTTCAGCGGCACGCTGCTTGAGCTCCTTGACCAGCTTTTCCTTGCCCTTGATGATGGCGTACTTGGGCTGGAAGTCTTTCTTGACATCCACGCTCAGCTTGGCGGCAGGCAGGTCACGCACATGTCCCATGGAGGACGTGACTTCGTACCCGCTGCCGAGATATTTCTGTATGCTTTTTGCTTTTGCCGGGGACTCCACAATGACTAACTTTGCCATGTTCTGCTCCTATTCGTTATACAATAGTATATCGTTTTCCTTCGATCATTTTAATAAAACCACAAATTTCTAATTCTGTCAATGCTGTAAACACACGATTTGGCTCGAAATCTGTCTTGCGCACCAAATCGTCTGCATACATCGGGGTATCGCCGAACGCCTGATAGACCGCCCTCGCCGCTTCGGAGAGGGACACATCCGCCGTCCGTCTCGGTGCAGGCGCCGGTTTTTTCGGCTGTTCGGCCAGTGTTTCCAGCGGCATCTCGTCGTAGACCCACATATACTCCTCCAGCACGTCCCGTGCCGAAAAGACGGGCTTGGCACCGTCGCGAATCAGACGGTTCACCCCCGTATAGTCCACGCTCGTCAGGTCACCCGGCACGCCGAACACGTCCCGTCCCTGCTCCGAGGCCAGTCGAGCCGTGATGAGAGAGCCGCTCTTTTCGCCGGCCTCGATGACCAAAACGCCGGAGGACAAGCCGGAAATAATGCGGTTGCGCAGGGGAAAGTTGGCAGGTCTTGCCGGTGTATCGGGCGGGTACTCCGAAAGCAGGGCGCCGCTGCGTGCGATCTCCTCGCGCAGGGCGGCGTTCTTCATGAGATAGGGTGTATTCAGCCCGCACCCCAAAACGCCGATGGTCTGACCCTTTGCGTACAAAGCGCCCGTATGCGCCGCACTGTCCACGCCGATGGCGCCGCCGCTGACGACCACAGCCCCTGCCAGCGCCAAGTCGCGGGCGATCTGCCGCGCCACGTCCAGAGAATACAGGGAGGCACTGCGGGAACCGACCACCGAAAGCACCAGCTTTTCACGGATACAGGTCATGTCGCCCCGCACATACAGCACCGCCGGCAGATCCGGCAGACTGCGCAAGGGTGCAGGGTAATCCTCGTCCTCCGGGGTCAGCACCGTCTGTCCCAGCCGCATACAGCGCTCCAAAATCGCCTCCGCCTCGGAAAGCTTTGTGCTGTCCAGCCTGTCCGCCTGGGCATGGGTCAGCAAGCCGGACATCCGCCGCGTCCGGCTGTCGCACTCGTACAGCTCCCGTGCCGTGTGAAAATCCATCAGGATGCGCTCCGTCTTGGCGCCAGCGCCGAGGGACAGCTGCATCCAGATCCAGTAGACTGTGTTCTGCGTCACGATGTTTCCCCCCGTACCATTTCCCACAAAAGGATGGATGCCGCCGCCGCTGCATTGAAGCTTTCCGCACGACCTGCCATGGGGATCGTCACCCTGTCGCAGGACTGCATAATTTCGTCCCGCACACCGGCTCCCTCATTGCCGACGACGCAGACCACGCCGCCGGAAAAGTTCGTCTCAGTGACCTTGGCGGCGGTGCTGTCGGGGGTGGAGGCGTAGACGTGCATCCCCTTGGAGCGGCAGTCCGCCAGCAGGGCGCACAGATCCTGCGTCTGCACCACGGGCAGGCGCAAAAGGGAACCCATCGCCGCACGCTGTGCCTTGGGGTTGTAGATGTCGCAGCCGTTTTCCACGATCAGCCCCGCAATGCCCAGCGCCTCCGCCGTGCGGCTGACTGCACCCAAGTTGTCCGGGTTCTGCACGAAGCTCAAGGCGAGGTATTTGCCGTGGGGGTCGATCTGCGTCTGTGCTTCGCGCATGGCACACAGGCAGAAAACGCCTTGGGGAGACTGGGTTTCCGAAAGGTACTCTGCGAGGTCGTCGGTGATGCGGAACGCCTGAGCGGCGCAGGCAAGGACGGTTTCCAGCCTGTCCGGGTATTTTTTCGCCGCCCTGTCGGTGTACAGACACAACGAAATGACCGTGCCGTATGCCGCCGCATCCGCACACAGTCGCGCCCCCTCCAGAAAGAACAAGCCATTCTCCCGACGGGCTTTTGCAGTTTTTCGTACAGCCAAACAGAGCTTGATGCGCTCATTGGTTCGACCGGTCAGCAATAGATGCTCCAAAGATCTGCACCTCCGCCGCATGGATTCTGCCCGGGGCGACCCGGTCAAAAATAAGGTTCATCACGGTTTTTTGTGGGATTAAAAGTTTCGGTCAAGCCTTTTTAAAGGCTTGCGGATTCCAA
>JBJEQK010000176.1:0-27002 GCA_051881715.1 Acutalibacteraceae bacterium | reverse complement strand
TTGTCCTATGTCCGAAACTGTTTCTTCATCCGTCCTTGCTGTGCTCAGTCACTTTTTCTTGAGGGATACTTTTAGCAAAGATTTTCAGACGGAGCTCAACAGTTGCCGTGCAAAAATTTGCACGACCTGTGCGCAACACAAAAAGGTCGGAACAATCCCCCTTGCAGAGACCGCACACCCAATATAAAAACGTTAGCCGGCTAACGAATTTTGTCCTATGTCCGAAACTGTTTCTTCATCCGTCCTTGCTGTGCTCAGTCACTTTCCCTTGGGGAAACTTTCGGCAAAGAATTTTACAGATGAAGCACAACTGTTGCCGTGCAAAAATTTGCACGCGCCTTTTCCATGCGTTCTATTTTTGCGCTGTCGATGGAATCGCCATACAAAATCGCATTTACCTCTTGCAAGTGCGCCGCTTTTTCGGTATAATGTAAGGTGTATTATTATGTGGAAAGGTATGTGCTATGGAAACTGTCCGTGCATTTCTGCAAGTGAATAAAGGACGCTGGCTTTGGGCTGCCGCCATCTTTCTTTTGGCTGCACTGCTCCCGGAGTATATTTTCCCGTTGCTGTGTTTCACCGCCTATCTTTGCACCGTCCGCCGCCGCGTTCCCTTGCGGGACACGGAAAAAGCCATGCTTGTCTATATGGCGTGGTCAGCTCTGGCTGTCAGCTACTCGGGTGCCAAGTCGTCTGCCCTCGCCATTCTTCTGCCGTGGTGTCTGTTCTTTTTCGGCAGTCGGATGCTGCTGTGCACCGTGGACAACGCCGGCAAATTAAACGCCCTGTTCCTGTGCGGCGCCGCAAGCGGCGGGATCGCCGGCGGGATCGCGATCCTGCAAATGGTACTGTTCCACCTCGGCGGATCGCTCAAAAAAATGTTCAATCCTTTTTGGCATCTGCTGGATATGCAGGTCGCCGACCTGACCGTGCGTCTGCTGCCGCCGTCCGTGGTACATCTGCTGCCGCGCACACAGTTTATCGCCATCGCCGACCGGGCAAGCAGCACCTTCACCAACCCCCTGTTTCTTGCCGTTTTTCTGTGCATGATGGTGCCATTCTGCACCTACTGCCTGTTTTATTTTCACCGCAGATCCACACGTATTTTTGCGGCGCTGTGCCTGCTTTTGTGTGTCGGCGGCATCGCCGTTTCCTACTCGAGAGGACCGTACCTCGCCCTTTGCATCGTTTTTTTCGTTCTGCTGTTCTACGGCAGAAAGTACGCATGGAAGCTTCTCTGCGCCGCCGGTGCGCTGTTGGTGGGACTTTCGTTGTTTGCGGGGGGTGTGTTTCGCAGACTGCTCACCCTGTTCAGCGGCAGGGATATCTCCGTCAACACCCGTTCCGAAATTTGGAAAGCCTGTTTTGAGATGCTTCGCGGGCACTGGCTTTTCGGCTACGGCACAGGCGTGGGCAACGTGCGCAATATGCTCCATGAAAACTACCACATCTGTCAGCCCCATGCCCACAATCTGTTTCTGCAAATTCTGCTGGAACAGGGCGTGATCGGTCTGGCGCTGTTCGGGGCGATCCTTGTCCTGTTTTTGCGTAACCTGTACCGCCTTTCCCAAAGGGGCGACACAGGGCGCGGCATTGCGGTCACCCTGCTGGGCAGTCTCGCCGGCTTCTGCGCCTGCGGCATGACGGATTACCTTTTCTACGGCATGAAGCCTTTGTGCTATTTCCTGATGCTGATCGCCCTCTCCGAGTGTGCCCTGCGCATCTACGCTGAGGACAAACCGCCCTGCGCCGAAGAACCGGCCGCAAAAGAACTTGTAACACAGAGTTAAGGATAGATTTATGACTACTGATTTTCTCCCCGTCTCCCGTGCGGATATGCAAGCGCGCGGCTGGGATCAGCCGGACTTTGTCTATGTCACCGGCGACGCCTATGTGGATCACCCCTCCTTCGGTGTGGCGATCCTGTCCCGTCTGCTGGAAAGCGAAGGCTTTCGCGTGGCGATCCTTTCCCAGCCGGATTGGCACTCCACCCGTGACTTTGAGCGGTTCGGTCGCCCGCGTCTCGGTTTTCTCGTCAGTTCCGGCAACATCGACTCCATGGTGGCGCACTACACCGTGGCCAAGCAAAAGCGTTCCACGGACTACTATTCCCCCGGCGGCAAACCGGGCAAACGTCCCGACCGTGCCGTGATCGTCTACTGTCAGATGATTCGGCAGGCTTTCGGCGATGTGCCCATCATCATCGGCGGACTGGAGGCTTCCCTGCGCCGCTTCGCCCACTACGACTACTGGGACGACTGTGTGCGCCGCAGCATTTTGGTGGATTCCGGCGCAGATCTGCTGTCCTACGGCATGGGGGAGCGTGCCATCGTGCGCATCGCCAAGCTGCTGGATAAGGGTGCGCCCGTCCACAAAATTCACGACGTCCGCGGGACGGTCTACCTGACGACCCCGGACGACAAACTGCACTTTGATCCGGTCGGCGGCTTCCGCTTCGAGCAGCTGCGGCACGACAAACGTCTGTACGCCCGTGCCTTTGCCTTGCAGTACCGGGAGCAAGACAGCATTTCCGGTCATACGATCACCGAACTGTACGGCGAGCGGATGCTTGTTCAAAATCCACCCCAGCCGCCGCTGGAGCGGGAGGAGCTGGACGCTGTCTGCGCCCTGCCGTTTATGCGTGACTACCATCCCATGTACAAAAAGGACGGCGGCGTTCCCGCCATTGAGGAGGTCAAGTTCTCCATCACCCACAACCGGGGCTGTTTCGGCGGGTGCAACTTCTGTGCGCTGGCGTTTCATCAGGGACGTTCCGTGCGCTCGCGAAGCATCGAATCCGTGGTGCAGGAGGCGGAACTGCTGACAAAGCTGCCCGACTTCAAGGGCTTTATCCACGACGTCGGCGGACCGACCGCCAATTTCCGATACCCCTCCTGCGAACAGCAGCTGCAAAAGGGCGTCTGCACCTCGCGAAAATGTCTTGCCCCCACGCCGTGCAAAAACTTAAAGGTCGATCACAGCGAATACATCGAGCTGCTTCGCCGTGTCGAACGCATTCCCGGCGTTAAAAAGGTATTTATCCGTTCGGGCATCCGCTTCGACTACCTGATCTACGACAAGAGCGACGCTTTCTTCCGCAAGCTGGTGCGCGACCATGTCAGCGGTCAGCTCAAGGTTGCTCCCGAGCACTGCTGTGACAACGTGCTGACCCTCATGGGCAAGCCCGGCATACAGGTCTACGACACCTTCCGCAAGCGGTTTTTCGAGCTGACCAAATCCTTTGCCAAGGAGCAGTACCTCGTGCCCTACCTCATGTCCAGCCACCCGGGCAGTACCTTGCAGGATGCGGCGACGCTGGCGTCCTATCTCAAGAAAAACAAGTGCCGTCCCGAGCAGGTGCAGGACTTCTACCCCACCCCCGGCACGGCCTCCACCGTCATGTACTACACGGGCATCAACCCGCTCACGGGCAAAAAGATCTACGTCGTCACCGACCCCCACGAAAAACAGCTTCAGCGTGCGCTATTGCAGTGGAGCCTGCCGAAGAACGCCGACCTTGTGCGGGAAGCCTTGATCAAGGCAGGGCGGCGTGACCTCATCGGCACCGGGGAAAAGTGCCTGATCAAACCAAAAAATTCCCGTCCCACCCCCGCAAATCCGCCGAGAAAAAACGGCGGTAAACACAACAAATCCTCCAAAGGCGGTACATACAGAAAATGAAAAAACAGCTCAAAGGGGCGCTCCCCTGTTTTCTTGCCGCATTGATCTGGGGTATGTCCTTCGTATTCCAGAGCACCGGCGTGGAAAAAATCGACATTTTCACCTTCACGACCCTGCGCTCCCTGATTGGCGTTCTGGTGCTGATCCCCATGTCCGTTTTCAGCATACGGTTTGCGCAAAAGAAAAATCCGCAGCCCCCGCAAGTGCAAAAGAAAGCCCGCAAAGATCTGTACAAAGCCGGTCTGCTGTGCGGCATCTGTCTGTTTTTCGGGCACAACCTCCAGCAGTCCGCTTTCGCGTACACCGAGGCGGGTAAAGTCGGCTTTTTGACGGCGCTGTATATGATCCTCGTCCCGCTGATCGGACTTGTTTTCCTGCGGCGCAATGTGTCCAAGGCGGTTTGGTTCAGCGTCCTTTTGGCCTGCTGCGGCATTTTTCTCATCTCCTTTAAGCCCGGCGCCTTCGGCGGCTTCGGCAAAGGGGAGCTTTACGCGCTGGGGTGTTCCCTGTTTTTCGCCATCCAGATCGTCATCTCCGACGAATACGCCAACCGTGTGGACTGCATCGCCATGTGCTGTGTGCAGTTTGCCGTCTGCGGCGTGCTGTCCGCCGTGTGTATGTTCCTGCTGGAACAGCCAAGCATGACCGCCATCCTCTCCGCCAAGTGGGAGCTGCTGTATGTCGGCGTGCTCTCCACCGCCGGCGCTTTCACCCTCCAGCTTGTCGGGCAGAAAAACACCGACCCCGTCCTTGCGTCCATGCTGCTGTGTCTGGAGTCCGTTTTCTCGGTGCTGTTTGCATGGATCATTCTCGGACAGCATCTCTCTGCGCAGGAGATCACCGGCTGTGCCGTGATGTTCATTGCCATTTTGCTTACGCTGATCCCCAAGGAAACGCTGCAAACGCTTTTGCATAAAAATCGACTGAAAGGATGATTCTCTATGGGTAAAACGATTCTTGTCGCAGGCGCAGGTCATGGCGGTCTTGCCGTGGCGGCCGATCTTGCGAGAAAGGGTTACGACGTCACGGTTTTGGAGCAGAAAGCCGAAAAGGATCTCGGCTACGACTGGACCGATATCTTTGCCCCCGGCGCCCTGATTGCCGCCGGCGTACCCTATCCGTCCCGCAGTCTGTACAGCTACAAGGAAAACATGACCTTCTTTCCGCCTTCCCAGAACATTGCGCTCACACAGCACGTCCCCGAAAAGGAGCTGGAGATCAAGATGGAGCGCAGGGACATCTACGCCCACCTGATCGCCCACGCCAAACGCTGCGGCGTGCAGTTCCGCTTTGAGACGCCCGTGACGGCGCCCCTGCTTTTGGGCAGCCGTGTCTGCGGCGTGTGTGCCGGCGGGGAAAAGCTCTACGCCGATCTGGTCATTGACGCCTGCGGCATGGACTCTGTTGTGCGCGCCGCACTGCCGGAATTCTGCGGCGTGGAAAATACACCGCAGGACGGAGAGACCGCCTTTGTCTACCGTGCGTTCTATCAGCGCACCGGCGATTTCACCCCCGAACATCCCTATGAAGTCTACGTTCTGCACCGGGGCAAACCCGAGGTCGCATGGGTCGCCACCGAGGAGGACTTTGCCGACGTACTGATCGTCCGCTTTGCGCCCTTCGGCATGGACACCGTTGAGGACACCCTGTCTGCTCTGCGCAAAACCAATCCGCACATCGGCGACACCGTCGTGCGCGGCGGACAATTTGCCAAGATTCCCGTCCGTCAGCCCCTGTCCATGATGGTCGCCGACGGCTATGCCGCCATCGGGGACGCCGCATTCATGACCGTCCCGCTGATCGGTTCCGGCATTGCCAACTCCCTGAAAGCTTCTCACATCCTGTCCCGTGCCATTACGGACGACAAGGCTTGTGCCTTTACAGCGGAGACGCTGTGGAAATATCAGGTCGGGTATTACAAGCTTCTCGGCGCCGGATTTGCCGCCATGACTTGCCTGAAAAACGCCATGCTCACGCTGGAGCCCGCCGAGGTCGATTTCCTCTTCGAGCGGGGCATCCTCACCGAGGATGAGATCACCATCACCGCCGACACCACCAATTTGCAGTCCATGCTCAGTATGTCCGTCAAGGATCTGGTCAACCGCGCCAAGAAGCTCTGCACGGACAAAATTCTGCTGACCAAGATTTTGCGCATCGCCTCCCAGATCGCTTCTGCCACAGCCCTTTGCGCCATGATGCCCAAAACCTATTCCGTGCAGAATGTGCGCAAGTGGGTCGCCTCCTACAACACATTCTTTGCCAAGCTCAAGAAAGGGTAATTCTCCTTGAAAACGATCACGGTTCAGCCCAACGACGCCAACCAGCGTTTGGATAAATTTCTGACAAAGAGCCTGCCGAATCTGCCGCAGTCGCTGATGTTCAAGTATATCCGTCTCAAGCGCATCAAGCGCAACGGCAAACGTGCCCAGATCGCCGACCGCCTGCAAAGCGGCGATGTTATCGAGCTGTACATTGCCGACGAATTTTTTGAAAAGCCGCAGGCGCAGTACGATTTCCTCCGCGCTTCCCGCTCACTGGATATCCTGTACGAGGACGACAATCTGATGTTGCTGAACAAAAAGGTCGGACTGCTGTCCCATCCCGACGAGACGGAATACTGCGACACCCTCATCGGTCGGGTCAAACGATACCTTTACGAAAAAGGCGAATACGACCCCGCCCGGGAGCAGTCCTTTACCCCGTCCCTCGTCAACCGCATCGACCGCAACACCTGCGGCATCGTCATGGCCGCCAAAAACGCCGAGGCGCTGCGGCTTTTGAACCATATCGTCAAGACCCGGCAGCTGCACAAAATGTACCTGTGCGTTGTCCACGGCAAGCTTCCCAAAAAGGAGGATACCCTGCACGGCTTTTTGGTCAAGGACGAGAAGAACAACCGGGTCACCGTACTGCACGCTTCCCGCCCCGGCGCCAAGGAGATCCGCACCCGCTACAAAGTTCTCGACGTTTACAAAGGGCTCAGCCTTGTGGAGATCGAACTGCTCACGGGACGCACCCACCAGATCCGTGCCCATTTGGCGTCCGTCGGCTGTCCTTTGCTGGGCGACGGCAAATACGGCACCAACGCCCTCAACCGTTCCTACGGCTACAAAAAGCAGTTTCTGTGCGCCTACAGCCTCACTTTTGACTTCACCGAGGACAACGGCGCTTTGCAGTATCTGCACCAAAAAACCTTCTCCCTGCCCGATGTCTGGTTCGCCGATGCCTTTCGGGCGCGCACTTTGTGGGAAAAATGACCGATATTTCCCACAGAATCCGAAAATTTATTGTGAATTTCCCCACTTTTTCCGCAATACCTATTGCAGAATTCACAAAAATAGTATAGAATATGTATGTTATGCCGGAACCTTTTCCGGTGCAATCAATAACGAAAAGGATGATTTAATTGGCTAAGACCGAAAAAAGCAAAGCGGAGCTTTACCGCCAGGAGCGAAAAGACCGCATCTCCAGCGCTGCAAAGAAAAATGCGAAAAAGAGCAGAAAGCATCCCGGTGCAGGCAAAATCATCGGCCGTGTGTTCGGCATCGTGCTGGCGATTGCCATCGTAGGCGGCGTGGCTTACGGCATTCTGGATTCCACAGGCACCATCGCCCGTGCCCAGACCGCATTCAAGGTCGGCGAGCACAAGATCAGTGTTGCGGAATACGGCTATATGTACTATATGCAGTACCAGAACACTGCCAATCAGGCACAGCAGTCGGAGAGCCAGTACGGCTACAATATGTACGGCTTCGACTATAATCTGTCGCCCGAGGAGCAGGAAACCACCGACAGCGACGGCAACACCATCAAGTGGTCCGAAAAGCTCGAGGACAACACCATCGAGTATATGCAGGAATTCTACGCCATCTATGACAACGCCATGGCCGCAGGCTACACCGTAAACGACGAGGAAAAGGCCGATATCGAGGAACAGCTCGACAGTATGCGTGCCACCGCCGCCGGCGACGGCTCCAGCCAGAACCAGATCTCCATGTCCCTGAACTCCTGGCTGAAGGTGTACTACGGCAAGGGCATCACAGAGAACTTCCTGCGCAATCTGATGGAAAAGGAAATGGTCGTCCAGCGCTACAGCGAGGACAAGCAGACCTCCTTTGAGGACAAGTACACCAACGAAGTGCTCGACAAGGAGTACAAAGAAGATACCACCGAGTATGACGTGGTCGACCTGCGCATCTACAGCTTCGAGCCCGATGAACTGACCGCCAAGGACGGCGAGAGCGAGGAAGACCTTGCCAAGCGTCAGGAGGCCGAAAATGCAAAGGCACTGGAAAAAGCCAATGCCCTGCTTGCAGAGGTCACCGATGAAGCGTCCTTCCTGGAAGCCGTTGAGCCCTACATCCACGAGGATGAGGAAGAAGAAGCCGAAGCATCCTCCACCGACACCACAGTCGATGCAGAGGTCAAGACCGAGGAACCCGCCGAAGAAGCTACGGACGATGCGGCAGACACCGCAGACGAAACGGCAGAAACCGCTGAAACTGCGGATGCCGCCGAGGAAGAACATAACCACGATTCCACCACAAAGGCGTATGCCACCTCCAAGTCCTCCCTGACCTCCATCTCCGAGGACGCCGCAACATGGGCATTTGCCGCCAAGGCAGGCGCCAAGAAGGCGTTTGCCGCCGAAAACGGCACCGCCTATGCCCTGTATGTGGTCAAGGGACACTACGCCGCAGAGTGCGTGGACGTGCGCCACATCCTGTTCATGACCGTGGACAGCTCCACCAGCGAAAAGCTTTCTGACGAAGAGATCGCAGAAAAGGAAGCCAAGAAAGACGAAGTGCTCGCGCAGTGGGAAGCTTCCGACAAGACGGAGGACACCTTCGCAGAGCTTGCCACCGAATACACCGAGGACACCGGCTCCTCCTCCACCGGCGGTCTGTACGAGAGAGTCAACAAGGGTCAGATGGTCGATGCCTTTGACCAGTGGATCTTTGACGACAGCCGCAAGGAGGGTGACTACGATGTCATCGAGAGCGAATACGGCTACCACATTATGTACTATGTGGGCAACCGTGATCTGAGCTATCGCGGCACACTGCGCACCTCCCACACGCAGGAAGACTACTCCGCATGGCTGGAAGATGAGCTGGCCAAGGACAGCGTGAAGGTCACCAGAAACGAAAGCGGCATGGCACAGGGTTACACCCGCGCCTATAAGCTGATCGACGCAACCGTTGAATCCATCAACGCCCAGTCCAACTCCGTCGGCTAAACCGTTTCACAGAAATTACAGCCACCGCACAGATGTAAACCTGTGCGGTGGTTTTTGTATGCAAAAAGAGGTTCATCACGGATTTTTGTGGGATTTGTGCTTTGCGCCGGGGAACCTCCGGCGAGGGGTTCCCGGTGCGAAGCACAAAATGGCGAAAGACTGATGCACCCCAAGGCTCCCCTTGCAGAGGCGCCCAGACTGCCGAAAACACTTTTTCGACAAACTGAGAAGAGCACAGGCGCAAACCTGTGCTCTTCGGAAAAATGTGGAAAAATTTTAGAAATCGACTTCCGTGTCGTAGTAGCAGCATTTGAGAAGCTTCTCCATCTCCTCCACGCTGGGCTGACGGGGGTTGGAGCCGGTGCAGGCGTCGCCGATCGCATTGACCGCAATGTCGTGCAGTCTGCTGAGGAACACATCCTCCGGCACAAAGCCCTGCTCGGTGGGATAGCTGTCTGCGCCGTAGTTCTTGATGCAGTGCGGGATGTTCAGATCGTCGCACATCTTGCGCAGTGCGGCAATCAGAAGCTGTACCTTTTCCTCGACGGTCTCGCCGCCCAGCTTCATCTCGTCTGCAATGATCGCGTAGCGCTTGGCCGCCGTCTCGTCCTTGGCATTGAAGGCGATGACCTTCGGCAGGTACATGGCGTTAGCGGCGCCGTGGATGATGTGTGCGCCGTAGTCTGCGAAGGCGGCGCCGGTCTTGTGTGCCATGGAGTGGACGATGCCCAAAAGGGCGTTGGAGAAGGACATACCGGCCAGGCACTGTGCATTGTGCATCTTGTCCCGCTTATCCATGTCGCCGTTGTAGGAGTCGATCAGATCGTTCTGGATCATCTTGATCGCATAGATCGCCAGCGCATCGGTGTAGTCATTGTTGGCGGTGGAGACAAACGCCTCCACAGAGTGGGTCATGGCGTCCATGCCGGTGTGGGCGACCAGCTTCTTGGGCATTGTCTCCGCCAAATCGGGATCCACGATCGCCACATCGGGCGTGATCTCGAAGTCGGCGATGGGATATTTGATGCCCTTCTGATAGTCGGTGATGATGGAGAAGGCGGTCACTTCCGTGGCGGTGCCGGAGGTGGAGGAGATGGCGCAGAAGTGCGCCTTTTGGCGCAGCTTCGGCAGACCGAAAACCTTGCACATATCTTCAAAGGTGACCTCGGGATATTCGTACTTGATCCACATGGCCTTGGCTGCGTCGATGGGGGAACCGCCGCCCATCGCGATGATCCAGTCGGGTTCAAACCGCAGCATTTCCTCGGCGCCGCGCATCACGGTTTCCACCGAGGGATCGGGTTCGATGCCCTCAAACAGCTTCACTTCCATGCCGGCTTCCTGCAAATACGCAACAGCTTTATCCAAAAAACCGAATTTCTTCATGGAGCCGCCGCCGACGCAGATGATCGCCTTTTTGCCTTCAAAAGTTTTCAGCGCTTCCAAAGCGCCCTTGCCGTGGTACAGGTCGCGGGGTAAAGTAAAACGAGCCATATTCGAGTCCTCCTAAAAATTTATTTTCTCTGTTCGAGAACAACTACAGTATAGCATTTGCCCTGTGTTTTTTCAATAGAGGAACTGTGTCTTGTTTGTAAAATTTTAGGGTGCACGGCGCAATCGGGCGTGCGGTGTTGCCTTAGTCAGCGAAGCGAAGCTCCATTTCCAGGATGCGCTTGACACACGCCTGCAGATCGCCCCGGGTCAGTCTGCCGGCATCGTATGCCGCTTGCAGATCCTCCGGGTAGCCGACGTGCATTTTCATGTCGTTGCCGGCGATGACCTCCGCCACCGGGTCGTTTTTCACGCCCCAGTCCGTGGTGACCATGCCCCTGAAGCCCCATTCCCCGCGCAGGATGCCGGTGATCAGCTCCCAGCTCTCGGAGGTGTGCTGACCGTTGATAAGGTTGTAGGAGGTCATGAGCGTCCACGGGTCGGACTCCTTGACGCAGATCTCGAACACACGCAGATAGATTTCACGCAAAGCACGCTCGGACAGACGGGAATCGCAGGCGAAACGGTTGGCCTCCTTGTTGTTGCAGGCAAAATGCTTGATGGAGACTGCCACCTTCTGCGACTGCACACCCCGGGTCATGGCGGCGGCACATTTGCCTGCCAGCACAGGATCCTCGGCGTAATACTCAAAGTTGCGGCCGCAAAGCGGGTTGCGGTGGATGTTCATGGCAGGCGCCAGCCAGATGCCGATATTGTTCTCCCGAATCTCCGCCGCGGCTGCCGCGCCGACCTGTGCGATCAGGTCTGTGTTCCACGTGCACGCCAGCAGTGTGGCGCAGGGCCACGCCGTGGTAGGAATCCCCGTCTCCGGGTTCAGCCGCAGACCGGCAGGGCCATCCGCCGTGGGGATGGGCGGGATCTTCAGCCGCTGCTGACCGCCGAAGCAACCCGTATTGGCAACGCCGGTGGGCGCTTTGCCGCCGACAAAGTCCATCAGCTCCGCATCGGTAAACTGCCCCACAAAGGCATCGAGGGATATCGTCTCGCCCACGTCGTCGAACATCACCGGCTTTTCGGGCGCCTGTGCCTCTATCGGTGCGGAATGCTCGGCTTTGTATGCAGGTTCGCCCATGGGCAGGGTTTCATATGTACCGTCGGCAAGCAGTCTCTTCTCCAGCTTGAACGGGCGGCAATACTGGGTCAGCTGTGCGGCAATAACATTATCGGACAGGCTGTACACAAAAGCGGTTTCCTGCACGTCCCGCACGGAGGTGCCCACAAAGAAGCGGTAGTCGCCCTTTTCCAGCACCATGGCGGACTTTTGCACCTTGCCCAGATCGTCAAAGGACGCCATCTCGGACACGGGGAAGCTCAGGGCGATCGTCTCCTTTTCGCCGGGCGCCAAAAGCTTCGTCTTTCGGAATGCCGCCAGCTCCCGTGCAGGCTTGCCGAGAACGCCCTGCGGGGCGCTGTAGTACAGCTGTACGACCTCCTTGCCGGGAACATCGCCGGTGTTGGTCACGGTGACCATGCAGGCGATCTGTCCGTCTGCTTCGCCGCAGAGCACACCGCTCAGGGAAAAGCTCGTATAGGACAGTCCGAAGCCGAAGGGATAGCGGACATATTTTTTCATGCCGGGGATGGTTTCAAAATAGCGGTAGCCGACATAGATGTCGTCGCTGTAGTCGAGGTATTCAAAACAGCGGTTGAACTCCTCCACGCTGGGGTAGCAGTCATAGGTGGTGGTGATGGTGTCCGCCAGCTTCGCCGAGGGGTTCACGTCGCCCATGATCACATCCGCCAGCGCAAGACCGCCCTCCATGCCGCCCTGCCAGGCGAACAGAACCGCCTGCACCTTGTCGTTCTGCGCAAAATATTCGCAGTCCACCGGTGCGCCGGAGTTGATGACCACGACCACCTTGGCAAAGCTTGCACAAACGCTGTCCAGCAGTGTCTTTTCCGTATCGGACAGATAGTAGTCCCCGCCGATGGGACGGCGATCCACACCCTCCGCAGAGAAGCGGCTGAGGGTGACGATGGCGGTGTCCGCTTCCTTGGCGGCAGACACGATCAGATCCTCGGGCACGGCAGGTTCTTTGACGTGCATACTGGCAAAGGTGTCGTAGGTCATGTCGTCCCGCTTCTGGCAGAATTCCATGTTGTTGACGATGCTCCATGTCGCGTCGATCTGCGCGGGCGTGGGGATGTGGACACTTTCCCGCTTTACATAGTCCTGATAAAACTCCACCAGGGGCTCATAGACCGTCACATCCTTGTGCGCAAAGCCCTCGTAGATGCCGTGGATATAGGGCGTGTGCACGTCACCGCTGCCGCCGCCGCCCTTGATGTATTCGATGGTCGCCTTGCCGAACAGGGCGATCCTTGCGCCCTTTTTCAAAGGAAGCGCACGGTTCAGGTTTTTCAAAAGCACCGTTCCCTCTGCGGCCGCCTCACGGGAAAGCTGAGCGTGTGCAGGCGACGCCGTGACACACCGGCCATCCTTGCCCAAGGGCTTGCAGGGCTGGAAACGAAATCTTGCGTATTTGTCCATAGTATCTCTCCATTCTTTTTACATAATATAAATGGTCAGTGCAGAGCGCTGAAAATATCGTCCTTTGCACACAAAGCGCAACCTTTTCAACAAAGACAGTATAGCACAGTTTCCGTCCCAATGCAACCGATTCCCGCATCTGTGCCCTTGTAATCCCGCCTGTTTTGTGGTATGATTCTGGCATCGAGGTGACCGTTTTGAATATTCTGCACATGAAATACGCCGTGGAGGTCGCAAAAGCCGGCTCCATCAACAAAGCATCGGAGGCACTGCTGATCGCCCAACCCAACCTGAGCCGCTCCATCAAGGAGCTGGAGGCGGATCTGGGGATCACCATCTTCGACCGCACCGCCAAGGGAATGGCGCTCACCCCCGAGGGGGAAGAATTCATCGGCTACTCCAAAGCCATCCTGCGCCAGATCGACAATGTGGAAAAGCTGTACAAAAGCGGCATTCCCATCAAACAGCGCTTTTCCGTTTCCGCACCCCGTGCGACCTACATCTCCGAGGCGTTTGCCCAGTTTTCCAAGAGCCTCGGCGCCGACTCTGCCGAGCTGTTCTACAAGGAGACCAATTCCTCCCGCACCATCAAAAACGTCCTGTCCGGCGAGTACAAGCTGGGCATCGTCCGCTATGCGGAGGGCTACGACAAATACTTCAAATCCATGTTTGACGAAAAGGGTCTGCATTACGAAATGGTGTCGGAGTTCCGCTACGTCCTGCTCATGCACCAAGACAGCCCGCTGACCGATTTGCCCGAGATCCGCTATGCCGACCTAACACAGCAGATCGAGATCGCCCACGCCGACCCCTACGTCCCCTCCCTCTCCGCCGCGCAGGTCAAAAAGGAGGAGCTGTCCGACGACATCAGCCGCCGCATCTTCGTCTTTGAACGTGCCAGCCAGTTCGATCTGCTGAGCGAAAATCCGCAGACCTTCATGTGGGTATCCCCCATCCCCGACAGCACGCTTCGTCGGTACGACCTTGTCCAGCGCACCTGCGCCGACAATCAAAAGAAATATAAGGATGTACTCATCTACAAAAACGACTATAAGCTCACGCAAACAGACAGCGATTTCATCACATCGCTGTGTATGACCAAACGAAAATATCTGTAAATCTTCGGTCGCATTATGCTCGTGCATGGATTTGCACGGGCTTTTTTCATGCGATCGACTTCTTTACGCAAAAAAGCTGTCATTCGGCACCGAGCAAGGACAAAATTCGTTAGCCGGCTAACGTTTTTTTACAGGTCGTGCAATTTTTTGCACGGCAATAATCAAAAGGACGATTTGACGGTATCTGCTAAGTCTTCCTCGTCACACTTCTTTACACAAAAAAGCTGTCATTCGGCACCGAGTTAAGGCAAAATTTGTTAGCCAGCTAACTTTTTTACAGGTCGTGCATTTTTTGCACGGCAATAATCAAAAGGACGATTTGACGGTATCTGCTATGTCTCCCTTGTCGCCCTCCTTTACACAAAAAAGCTGTCGTTCAGCACCGAGTCAGGACAAAATTTGTTAGCCGGCTAACGTTTTTTTACAGGTCGTGCAATTTTTTGCACGGCAATAATCAAAAGGACGATTTGACGGTATCACCCAAGGGTTCCCTTGTCACGCTTCTTTACGCAGAAAAGCCTGTCACTCGGCAACGAGCGAGAACATAATTTGTTAGCCGGCTAACGTTTTTTTACAAGTCGTGCAATTTTTTGCACGGCAATAATCAAAAGGACGATTTGACGGTATCGCCCAAGGGTTCCCTTGTCGCCCTCCTTTACACAAAAAGGCTCTCATTCGGCACCGAGCAAGGACAAATTCGTTAGCCGGCTAACGTTTTTTGTAGGTCGTACAATTTTTGCACGGCAGTTCTATCCCCCCACCTGTTTCTTTCGATATTTGCTATATCGATATGTATATTACCGATATAACTTTTTAATTATTCACATCCTCTCTCCGAGATGATACAATGTGTACAAGGAACAAATACACGGAGGTGATCCTATGCCGCAAGCACCCCTGACCCGCGCCACCCTCGGACGGCTGCCGGACTATTTGCAGTATCTGCGCTCTTGCGATACAGGCACGCATATCTCCGCCACGACCATCGCCAAGGCGCTGGAACTGGGCGAGGTGCAGGTGCGCAAGGATCTGGGCGCTGTGTGCGGCGGCGGCAAGCCGAAAGTGGGCTACTGCAAGGTGGAACTGATCGCCGCACTGGAAAACGCCCTGCGGCACACCAAAAAGAGCGCTGCTGTCATCGTCGGCGCCGGACGGCTCGGCACTGCCCTTTTGGGCTTCGACGGCTTTGACGCCCCGGAGATCATCGCCGCCTTTGACACCGCCGTGACCGGTTCCGTCTGCGGCAAACCGATCCTGCCCATGACAGAGTTTCGCAGCTTCTGTCAGCTGCACGACATCCGCATCGGCATCATCACCGTGCCTGTGGAGCAGGCGCAAAACGTGTGCGACACCATGGTCGCCAACGGCATCACCGCCATTTGGAACTTTGCGCCCGTCAAGCTGAAGATCCCGGAAAAGGTCATTCTTCGTCAGGAAAATCTGGCACTTTCCCTTGCACACTTGAATTTTTTGGCAAATCAACTATAATAGAGGAGGTTCATCATCATGAACAACAAACCGTATGAGATCGTGGACAGCGTGGAAACGCTGGAAAAAGCGATCGAGCGTGTGCGTGCGGCACAAAAAGCTTTCGCCGCCTACACACAGGAACAGGTTGACAAAATTTTTCTTGCCGCCGCCAGCGCCGCCGACAAGGCACGCATCCCCCTTGCCAAGATGGCCGTGGAGGAGACGGGCATGGGCGTGGTGGAGGACAAGGTCATCAAGAACCACTATGCGGCGGAATATATCTATAACGCATACAGAGACACCAAAACCTGCGGCGTGATCGAGGAGGACAAGGCCTACGGCATCCAAAAGATCGCCGAGCCCATCGGCGTGGTTGGCGCAGTCATCCCCACCACAAACCCCACCTCCACTGCGATCTTCAAAACGCTGATCGCCCTCAAGACCCGCAACGGCATCCTCATCAGCCCCCATCCCAGAGCGAAAAAATCCACCATCGCCGCCGCCAAGGTCGTTTTGGAAGCGGCTGTGGAAGCGGGCGCACCTGAAAACATCATCGCCTGGATCGACGTACCGAGCCTCGACATGACCAATCTCGTCATGAAGGAGTCCGACATCATCCTTGCCACCGGCGGTCCCGGCATGGTCAAGGCGGCGTACTCCAGCGGCAAGCCGGCTTTGGGCGTCGGCGCAGGCAACACCCCCGCCATCATCGACGATACCGCGGATATTCTGCTGGCAGTCAATTCCATCATCCACTCCAAGACCTTCGACAACGGCATGATCTGCGCTTCCGAGCAGTCGGTCATCGTTCTGGACGGCGTGTATGATGCGGTGCGTGGGGAGTTCGCCAACCGGGGCTGCTACTTCCTGAACCCGGAGGAGACGGAAAAGGTCCGCAAGACCATCCTCATCAACGGCGCTCTGAACGCCAAGATCGTCGGTCAGGCGGCGGCGAAGATCGCTTCCCTCGCCGGCGTCACTGTGCCGCAGGGCACCAAGATCCTCATCGGCGAAGTGGACAGCGTGGAGCTGTCCGAGGAATTTGCCCACGAAAAGCTTTCCCCCGTCCTCGCCATGTACAGAGCCAAGGATATCGGGGACGCTTTCGACAAGGCGGAGCATCTCATCGCTGACGGCGGCTACGGTCACACCTCCTCGATTTATCTCAACGTTGTGACCGAAAAGGCGAAGCTGGACGAATTTGCCTCCCGCATGAAGACCTGCCGCATCCTCGTCAATACCCCCTCCTCCCACGGCGGCATCGGCGACTTGTACAACTTTAAATTGGCTCCCTCTCTGACGCTGGGCTGCGGCTCCTGGGGCGGCAACAGCGTGTCCGAAAACGTGGGCGTCAAGCATCTGCTGAACATCAAAACCGTTGCCGAGAGGAGAGAGAATATGCTTTGGTTCCGTGCGCCTGAAAAGGTCTATATCAAGAAAGGCTGTCTGCCCGTTGCGCTGGATGAGCTGAAAACCGTCATGGGCAAGAAAAAGGCGTTCCTCGTCACCGACAGCTTCCTGTATCACAACGGCTTCACCAAGCCGATCACCGATAAGCTGGACGAAATGGGCATCCAGCACACCTGCTTCTTTGACGTCGCTCCCGACCCCACATTGGCCTGTGCCAAGGCCGGTGCAGAGCAGATGAAGGCGTTCCAGCCCGACTGCATCATCGCCCTCGGCGGCGGTTCCGCCATGGACGCCGGCAAGATCATGTGGGTGCTGTACGAACATCCCGAGGTGGACTTCATGGATATGGCCATGCGCTTCGTGGACATCCGCAAGCGTATCTACACCTTCCCGAAGATGGGCGAAAAGGCGTACTTCATCGCCATTCCCACCTCCGCCGGTACCGGCTCGGAGGTCACGCCCTTCGCTGTCATCACCGATGAAAAGACCGGCGTCAAATATCCCCTTGCCGACTACGAGCTGCTGCCGAAGATGGCGATCGTGGACACCGACCTGCATATGTCCGCCCCCAAGGGTCTGACGGCCGCTTCCGGCATCGACGCCGTGACCCATGCACTGGAGGCGTATGCATCTATGATGGCGACCGACTACACCGACGGGCTTGCCCTGCGCAGTTTGAAAACGATCTTTGAATATCTGCCCCGTGCCTACGAAAACGGACAGACCGACATCGAAGCGCGGGAAAAGATGGCCAATGCCGCCACCATGGCGGGTATGGCGTTCGCCAACGCCTTCCTGGGCGTCTGCCACTCCATGGCGCACAAGCTTGGCGCCTTCCACCACCTGCCCCACGGCGTTGCCAACGCCCTGATGATCGACGAGGTTCTGCGCTTCAACGCCGCCGAGACCCCCGCCAAGATGGGCACCTTCCCCCAGTACGACCATCCCCACACCCTTGCCCGCTACGCAGAGATTGCGGATTATCTGGGTCTGGGCGGCAAGAACGATGCGGAGAAGCTGCAAAATCTCATCGCCGCTATCGACGAGCTGAAAGCCAAGGTCGGCATCAAGCCCACCATCAAGGACTACAACATTGACGAAAAGGATTTCCTCGACAGACTGGACGAGATGACCGAGCAGGCCTTTGACGACCAGTGCACCGGCGCCAATCCCCGCTATCCGCTGATGTCCGAAATCAAGCAGATGTACCTCAACGCCTACTACGGTAAGACCTTCGTCGAGACGGAAACCCCCGACGAGCGTCAGCTGTCCGCCGCAGACGACGGCGACATCAAGCAGGCGTTCCGCAGAGCACAGCACGGCATCCATATGTAAGGAGGACAAGAAAATGAATCTGGACAGAGTAATCGCAGTACGCAACAGCAAAACCGTCTATCGGGACGGCGATCAGTGTATCAAGGTGTTCAACGAGGACTTCTCCAAGGCGGACGTGCTCAACGAGGCGCTCAATCAGGCGCGCATCGAGGAAACCGGTCTGCCCATCCCGAAAATCCTCGGCGTCAACATGATCGACGGCAAATGGGCGATCGTTTCCGAATACATCAAAGGCAAGACGATGGCACAGCTGATGGCGGAAAATCCCGACAAAGCGGACGAATATCTGGAAAAGTTTGTGGATATTCAGCTGACGGTGCAGTCCAAGACCTGCGCAGGACTGAACAAGCTCAAGGACAAGATGAACCGCAAGATCAGCGAAGCAAAGCTGGACGCCACCACCCGCTATGAACTGCACACCCGTCTGGAGGGTATGCCCAAGCACAACAAGGTCTGCCACGGCGACTTCAACCCCTCCAACATCATCCTCACCGAGGACGGCACGGCGTACATCCTCGACTGGTCCCATGCCACGCAGGGCAACGCCTCCGCCGACGCCGCCAGAACGTACCTGCTTTTTTGGCTGGAGGGCAAGATCGACATGGCGGAAAAATATCTCTCCCTGTTCTGCAAAAAGAGCGACACCGCCAAGCAGTACGTCCAAAAGTGGATGCCCATTGTTGCGGCGTCCCAATCCGTCAAAGGCAACGAAAAAGAACGTGAATTCCTGCTCAGCTGGGTTGACGTTGTGGAATATGAATAAGGAGCAACAACATGAAAGTAACAGTATGTATCGGTTCTTCCTGCCACATTAAAGGTTCCCGTCAAGTCGTGGAACAGCTGCAGACCCTGATCCGTGACGCCGGTCTTTCCGACAAGGTGGAGCTGGGCGGCACCTTCTGCATGGGCAAGTGCCAGCAGGGCGTCTGCGTCATGGTGGACGATGAGTTTTTCTCCGTCACCCCCGCCGACACCAAGCCGTTCTTTGAAGGCTATATCAAAGCGAGGGTGTAAACATGGTCGTTCAGATTTGTGTCGGAAGCTCCTGCCACCTGAAAGGCTCGGAGGAGATCGTGGAGCTTCTGCAAAAGGCTGTCGCCGAACATCAATTAGAATCTGAGATCACACTGGCCGGCAATTTTTGTGTCGGTCAGTGTAACCGTGTCGGTGTGACGGTTCAGGTCGATGACGACGTGTACACCGGCGTCACCCCTGCCGCATTCGACACCTTCTTCAGGGAAAAGATCCTTAAAAAACTTCAGGAAGGAGCGTAAACCCGATGCCGAACTGTCTGACACTCAAAAAGTCCAACTGCAAAAACTGCTACAAGTGCATCCGCCACTGCCCCGTGAAGTCCATCCGCTTTTCGGGCAATCAGGCGCACATCATCGGCAACGAGTGCATTCTTTGCGGACAGTGCTTTGTCGTCTGTCCGCAAAACGCCAAGGAGATCGTGGACGAGACGGAAAAGGTCAAGGTGCTTTTGCAGTCGGGCGACCCGGTCTACGTCAGCCTTGCTCCGTCCTTTGTCGCCAACTATGACGGCGTGGGCATCGGCGCCATGCGGGAAGCGCTCAAACAGCTGGGCTTTGCCGACGCGGAGGAAACCGCCATCGGCGCCACCATGGTCAAGACCGAGTACGAAAAAATGCTGGCGTCCGGGGAGCGGGATATTCTCATCTCCTCCTGCTGTCACTCCGTCAATTTGCTGATCCAGAAATATTTCCCTGCGGCGCTCCCCTATCTTGCGGACACGCTCTCGCCCATGCAGATGCACTGCCGGGACATCAAGCGCCGTACCCCCGGCGCCAAGTGCGTTTTCGTCGGTCCCTGCGTCGCCAAAAAGGACGAGGCGGAGTACTACGAGGGCTATGCCGACGCCGTGCTCACCTTTGAGGAGCTGACCAACTGGTTCAAGGCGGAAAACATCGTCCTGCCCCAGCAGATGGACGCCCAGATCGAAAGCCGCGCCCGCCTGTTCCCCACCTCCGGCGGCATTCTCAAGACCATGAAGCAGGACGCCCCCGGCTACACCTATCTGGTGGTGGACGGCGTGGACAACTGCATCGCCGCACTGCGGGACATCGAAGCGGGCAAGATCCACCGCTGTTTCATCGAGATGTCCGCCTGCGCCGGCAGCTGTATCTGCGGCCCCGTCATGGAAAAATATCACTACTCCCCCGTCAAGGACTATGTGGCGGTCACAAACTTTGCCGGTCAGCTGGACTTCCCCGTGGAACAGCCGGAATCCGCCGATGTGCACAAAAACTTTGAACATATCGAGCGCCGCTCTCCCATGCCCTCCGACACGGAGATCACCGAGATCTTGCATCAGATGGGCAAGTTCCGCCCCGAGCATGAGCTGAACTGCGGCTCCTGCGGCTACAACACCTGCCGTGACAAAGCCATCGCCATCTATCAGGGCAAGGCGGAGGTGTCCATGTGTCTGCCGTACCTGAAGGACAAGGCGGAGAGCTTCTCCGACACCATCGTCAAAAATACGCCCAACGGTCTGATCGTGCTGAACGAAAAGTTAGAGGTACAGCAGATCAATAACGCCGCCCGCAAGATCATGCACATCCGCTCCGCTTCGGACGTGCTGGGCGATCAGGTCATCCGCATTCTCGACCCCTCCGTCTTTATGGAGGTTCTGCGCACGGGCAGAGGCGTGTACGACCAGCGGGAATATCTGGCGGAGTACAAGTGCTACGTGGAGCAGACGGTGGTGTACGACCGGGAATCCCGCCTTTTGGTGTGCATCATGCGGGACGTCACGGACGAGGAGAACGAGCGGGAAAAGAAAGAGAGCATCAGCCGTCAGACCGTTGAGGTCGCCGACAAGGTCGTGGACAAGCAAATGCGCATCGTGCAGGAGATCGCTTCCCTGCTGGGTGAAACGGCAGCCGAAACCAAAATCGCTCTGTCCAAACTAAAGGAGTCGATTCAAGAATGAACGATCTGTGTGCAGACATCGGGTACAAAAGCATCAACCACTACGGCGAGCAGCTGTGCGGCGATCATGTGGATGTGGTGGAGCAGGGGGAAAACTCCTCGGTGATCGTTCTGGCGGACGGTCTGGGCAGCGGTGTCAAGGCAAGCATTCTCTCCACCCTCACCGCCAAGATCATCTCCACCATGATGGCGCAGGGACTGAAATTAGAGGAATGCGTGGACACCATCGCCGCCACCTTGCCGGTCTGCTCCGTGCGCGGTGCGGCGTACTCCACCTTTACCATCATCCATTTGCAGCAAAACCAGTACGCCGAGCTGATTCAGTACGACAATCCCCACATCATCTTCATCCGCAACGAGGAGATTTGCGACTATCCCAAAACCGAAGTACATATCGGCGGCAAAAAGATCTTCAAGTCCGTCATCAAATTGCAGGAAAACGACATCTTCATTGCCATGAGCGACGGCTGTCCCCATGCGGGCATCGGCATCTCCTACAACTTCGGCTGGAAGCGGGAGGAAATTGCGGAGTTCATGCAGTCTCTGGCGCCCGTCGGCTACACGGCAAAGACCCTGTCCACCATTCTGGTGGACGAATGCAACCGTCTCTACGGCGGCAAACCCGGGGATGACGCCACCGCCTGCGTGGTGCGCATCCGCAAGCGCGAGCCGATGAATATGCTCTTCGGTCCCCCTGCCAACCGGGATGACGCCGAGCGCATGATGTCGCTGTTCTTTTCCAAGGAGGGCAAGCACATCATCTGCGGCGGCACCACCTCCTCCATCGCCGCCAAATATCTCGGCAAGCCCCTGCGCGCCACGCTCAACTTCGAGCGCTCCGACGTGCCGCCCATTGCGGAGCTTGAGGGCGTGGATCTGGTCACGGAGGGCGTGATCACCGTCAACAAGGTCGTGGAATATGCCAAGGATTACCTCGGCGCCAACGAACAATACGAGCATTGGAGTCTCAAGCGGGACGGCGCTTCACAGATCTGCCGTCTGCTGTTCGAGGAGGCCACCGACATCAATTTCTTTGTCGGTCGTGCGGTCAATCCCGCCCATCAGAACCCCGACCTGCCCATCAATTTCAACATCAAAATGAATCTGGTCGAGGAGCTTTCCAAGTGCCTTCGGCAGATGGGCAAACGCATTAAAGTCAGCTACTTTTAAGGAAGGAGTTCCGTATGCGAAAATTCGATACCAAAGTACAGTATCTCAAATATAAAGTCCTGCGTGAAGTGGCTCGCCAGCACTGGAACGGCACCCTTTTGCAGAACATCTGGAACATCCCCAAGACCATCGTCCCCGGCAAGGTGCCGACCATGCGCTGCTGCGTGTACAAGGAGCGTGCGATCCTTGCCCAGCGTGTGCGCATTGCCATGGGCGGTGACACGGATAACCCCAACACCATCGAGGTCATCGACATCGCCTGTGACGAGTGTCCCGCCGCCGGCTACGAGGTCACTGCCTCCTGCCGCGGCTGTTTGGCGCACCGCTGTGAGGATGTGTGCAAGCGCGGCGCCATCTCCTTTGACCACAACCATGTGGCGCACATCGACAAAAGCAAGTGCGTGGAGTGCGGACAGTGCGCCAAGGTCTGCCCCTATACCGCCATCATCAACCGCAAGCGTCCGTGCCAAAATGCCTGCAAGGTCAAGGCCATCACCATCAACGAGGACAATGCGGCTTCGATTGACAACTCCAAGTGCATTCAGTGCGGCGCCTGCGTGTACCAGTGCCCCTTCGGCGCCATCTCCGACAAGTCCTACATCCTGCCCGTCATTGATATGCTCAAGGCAAGCGAGGGCAACACCAAAAATAAAGTCTACGCCATCGTTGCGCCGTCCATCTCCAGCCAGTTCTCCTATGCCAAGCTCGGTCAGGTCATCACCGGCATCAAACAGCTCGGCTTCCACACCGTGATCGAAGCTGCCCTCGGCGCCGACATGGTCGCCCAAGCCGAGTCCAAAGAGCTTGCCGAAAAGGGCTTTTTGACCAGCTCCTGCTGTCCCGCCTTCGTGCAGTACATCAAGTCCGCATTCCCGCAGATGCTCGAGTACGTTTCCCACAACCTGTCCCCCATGGCAACGCTGGCAAAATACATCAAGAACGCCGACACCACCGCCAAGGTCGTGTTCATCGGTCCCTGCACCGCCAAGAAAGCGGAGGCACAGCTGGACACCGTCAAGCCCTATGTGGACGCCGTGCTCACCTTTGAGGAGCTGCAGGCACTGTTCGACAGCAAGGACATCGACATCACGACGCTCGCCGAGGGCGTACTGGACAACGCCTCCTACTTCGGCCGCATTTTCGCCCGCAGCGGTGGACTGTCCGACGCCGTGGTGCAGGGTCTCAAGGAGCAGGGTCTGGAGGACTTCGCGCTGAAAGCGTGCGTGTGTGACGGCATTGAGGAGTGCCGCACCGCACTGCTGAAAAAGAGCAAGAACGTCCTGAACGCCAACTTCATCGAAGGCATGGCGTGTGTGGGCGGATGCATCGGCGGCGCCGGCTGTCTCACCCACGGCGAAAAGAATAAATTAGAGGTGGACAAGTACGGTCGGGAAGCCATGGAAAAAACCATCGGCGATGCCCTGTCCCTTTTAAATATGTAAGTTCTTAAAATGGGGCTGTCGCATTTCGCGAAGAACAAAAAGAAAAAGCAGAAGCTATTCTCGAACAAAATGTTTCGGAAAAACTTCTGCTTATTTCTAATTAGGAAATACAAAAGGAAATGTATTTCTTTTTTCGCCGTTTTTTCGCCCTCGACGTATCTATATACGCCTATCGGGCGAAGAAAACGGCGTCTTCATCGAAATGCAACAGCCCCTCTTTATGCATTACTTTCGGTTCAGAAACCCAAAAGCATAATCAGCAGGATATAGAGCAGCAGATTTTTCGATTCCGTCATTGCATTCCGAATGGCATCAAAGACAGAAATGTATACGGGATAGAATTCCGCATCGCAGGTGATGCAGTCCGTATCGCATTGGTAGTCAATCTCCTGCCAATGGGAGAACACCCTGAGGAATTTAAAGGGCGCTCTCGGCGCTTGCACGCTTTCTCCGGCTTCGACCGCCATTTCCCGCAGAAGTCTGCCGCCGGCGCTGTAGAAGCGCACAGTGAAAATGGTGCCGATGAGGGCGTAGCTCACGCCATAGTCCTCGCAGAAGCGGTGTGCGGGAGAATCCTTCTTGACCAGCACGAGCTGGATGCCCCAAAACGCATCCGCATCCATCGTCTGCACGCTGTCGGGGACAACGAATTTTTGCATACCTGCCGCAAAGCCCTCGCCCAGATGCTCTGCGGCCGGAATCTCCAGCTCCTTCGTCTCAGAACCGCTGAACGCATAGGCGCCGATCTCTTTGGCTTTCGGGGCACGGATGGTCTGCGCCATCGTGTCCGCACAAGCGCCGTAGCCGATGGTTTCCGCCTGCGGCAGATCGATCTCTGTGCAGCCGATCCCATACAGCGCAACGTCGCCGACATATTTCAGCGAAGGCACCGACAGCGTTTGCAGGTAGCTTGCGCCGTAGAGTCCGCCTAAGCCCAGCGTGACCAGCTTCGGCAGGGAGATCTCCTGTATGCCGATGTTGGATAATGCACCTTCGCCGGTCTCTGTCAAAGCAGGAAACTCCACGCTTTCCAAATCACAGGCAGCGAACGCATAGGCGCCCAGAGTGGTCAGCTTGGGGCAGGACACGGTACGAAGCGGCATAAGGGGAAATGCAAAGTCACCGATGGTGCGCACATTCGGCAGCTTCAGCTCCTCAAAGGTGCAGAATCCGAAGGCATCCGTCTCAAAGACGTGTGCGCCGATCGTTTCAGCCCCGGCAAGGTCGATCTGCACAAGGCTGGTGCCGCTGAAGGCATAATCGCCGATGGTACGTGCGTTCGGTGCAGAAAGCGTAACCAAATCCGTGCACCCACGGAAAGCACTGCCGCCAATGCTTTTTGCTGCGGGAAGTGTCAGACTGTTCAGCGCAGTATTGTTAAAAGCCGTTTCGCCGACGGTGTCCACGGCGGACAGGTCAATCTGCCAAAGAGAGGTGCCCGCAAAGGCACAGTCCCCGATGGTGCGCAGCTTCGTGGTCGTGTGCAGTGTCTGCACCGGCGTACCGTCCAGCGCAAAGGCGCCGATCTCCGTGATGCCGGCGGGAAGCGTCACATCCTCCTCGACATATCCCAGCGCACCCGTGAGGGTGCTGCCCTCGATCAGCAGGGTGTATTTCGCCTGTGTGCCGTCCACATACAGCGGTACGCACACGGGCAGAGTTTTGCCGTTTGCCGTGTAGCCCACCGCACGGAACAGACAGGTCTGCTGCGCCTCAAAGGGCTTCGTATACTTTTGGGACGCCGTGGTCGGCTCCGTGCCGTCGGTGGTGTAGTAGATCGCTGCCGCCTGCTCGCAGGTCAGGGTGACCGTCGGGCGATCCGCATCGTTCACCTTCGCGTTCAGCAGACAGGTCGGCGTGTCCGTGCTGCGCAGGGAAACCAAACCTGCGCCGTAGAACTGTTCCTTGCCCATGGGGGTCGCCGTAGCCTTGAGCTTCTGCTCCAGTGCGGCGGGGGGCAAGGAAGTGTCCTGCGCCTTGTACACAGCGGCGACTGCGGCAACGTGGGGCGTTGCCATGGAGGTGCCGCTGTAGGCGATGTAGCCGCCGCCCATTTTGGCAGAGTACACATCACTGCCGGGGGCACAAACGTCCACGATAGAGCCGTAGTTGGAGTAGTATGCCATCTGCAAATCCTTATCCAGCGCAGAAACGGTGATACACTTTTCCAGACGGGCGGGGCTCACATTGTCCGCATTTAACTGTTCGTTGCCCGCCGCCACCACACACAGTGCACCGTGGTCATAGGCGTAGTCCACTACATACTCCATCACATCGTACTGCTCGGGAGAACCGCCAAGGCTCATGCTCAAAATATCCGCGCCCTGTTCCACGGCGTACAGCATACCCAGCATCATCCCGGACATACTGCCGTTGCCGACGCTGTCCATCACCTTGACGGGCAGGATCTTGACATAGGACGGGGTCAAATCCACAACGGTACCGGCCGTGTGGGTGCCGTGACCTTCGTCGTCCTCAAAGGAACCGTTGCCCATCAGAGACGTGCCGTTCAGGATGCGTCCTTGCGGATTGGTTCGGGGATCATAGAACCCGCCGAACAGCTCGTGGTCGGTGTCGATGCCGGTGTCGATCACGGCGACCGTGACCGTGCTGCCCTGTGTGCCGACAGCGTCATAGTAGTCGTCCACACCCATATAGGCGGCGCCCCAGGAGAAGTGCTTCGAGCCGTCCGCCGCAATGCCGGGAATCGCCTCGGCAATGGGGTTGCCCATCGCCTGCACCGCCGTATCTGCGCAGACCCATTCCACGCAGGCGGTCTTTTCCAGCGCCTCCTTGGCGAGTTTCATGTCCGCAGCCGTCTCGTACTGCAAGACGGAAATGCCGTCAAAGGGACCCGCCTGTGCAACGGCGCCCCGGGGGTCAAAAGCTCCGTCGGCACGCACGATCAGCCGCAGCAGTTCGTCTTCGCCTGCCGCCGCCACTTCCCCGTGCTTTTCAAAGAGTTTTTTGTCCGCCTGCAGCAGTGTGCCGACATCCGTCAAAAACTGTGAAAGCGAAACCGCCTGCGGTGCGTCCGTACCCGGCGCACAAAGGGCGGAAAAGGACAGCGCCGTCAGTGCGGCCAGAAAAATACTGAGAACCTTGGAAAATTTCTTCATCTGTTTTTCTCCTCGTATAATAAAAGTAGTAGTTTTTAGAGTTCCTCTCCAAGAACTATGGTA
>JBJEQK010000175.1:0-27508 GCA_051881715.1 Acutalibacteraceae bacterium | reverse complement strand
GCCGCCTTTGGAATCCGCAAGCCTTTAAAAAGGCTTGAGCGAAACTTTTAATCCAGCAAAAATCTAAAAACCGGGTAACTTCCACATTCGGGAAGTTGCCCGTTTTTTCACTATATTGCCTTATGTTTCCTCCATCTCGGCAAGCTTTGCCGCATGGATCGCGTAGTTTTCCGCCGGGATATCCGGCTCGCCCTTGGAGTAGCCGACGATGTAGTTTACCCCTGCGGCGGGGTCGTTGCACAGGGCGTCATTGCGCCACTTGTCCCGTTCTGCGGGATCGCGCAGATTCGGGATCTCCATGCTGATACCGCCGTTCAGCACGGAACGGTAGGCGAATAACCCCGGCAGGCTCATGTCCAGCGCTTCGTAAACGCTGATGGTCTCCGCATTGCGGTTGCCCCGCAGTTTTTGAATGAAATGATACATGACGTAATCGTCCGAGCCGCCGTGCCCTGCGCCCTCAAAGGCGGCGCTCAAGGCGTCGGAGGTGTCGGTGATGACGGGCTTTGCATCGTTGTCTGCTTCGTTTTTGTCGCAGTTGACGTACAGCGTCTGCACACCGTGCATTTCTTCGTCATCCTCACGGGCGCTCTCCATGCGTCCCTTGGAACCGTAGATCGAATACCATATGGAGTTCTTGGAGGGGCCGCAGCCGTGTATGCTCTTGAGAATGGCGCCGTTTTCCAGTGTGACCATCTCCACTCCAAAGGGTGCGGCTTTGGCGCCCATACGCCACACACGGCGGTTGAAAGGCGCCTCGAAGCCGGTCACACGCACGGGACGCAGGCCGGTGATGTGCAGCAGGGGACCGAGGGAATGGGTGCAGTAGAAGAAAGTGGACATATTGTTGCGCCAGTGGTTGGGGTCGGCACGGGTGAGCTCCGCCCAAGCGGGTTCACAGTTGTGCATATATTCGCCTTCGCCGTATTCAAACGTGCCGAGAACGCCCTTGCGGTACAATTCCCTCATCTTTCTGGGGGCGGGCATATAGCAGTAATTCTCGGCATAGGCGTAGATCATGCCGGTGCGTTCAACGGCTTCGATCAGCGCCACCGCCTCCTGCAAGCTCTGTACCGGCAAAACCTCGCTGAGAACGTGTTTGCCGGCTTCCATACAGCGGATGGCAAAGGGGGCATGGGCATTGGCGTAGTTGGCGAGGACAACTGCGTCCATGTCGTGCTGCAAAAATTCTTCAAAGTCCGTGTAGCAGGCAACGCTGTCGCCGTACTTGTCACGCATTTTGTTCAGCTGCGGTTCATAGGAATCGCAGACAGCAACCAGCTGTGCATGGTCGTTGCGTTCGCAGTAGCCCATCATGCTCTTTCCGCGACCGGCGCCCAAAACGCCGATCTTGAACTTTTTCGCTTTGCTCTTGCGGCAGACAGTTCGGAAAGGCGTGCCGTCCTCGTACAGCATCGGCGCGCTCTCCACGTCCAATTCCTCCAGCATCGCCTCCCAGCGATCCTGCATCCCCAAATCATACTCCACGGGGCAGAATCCTGCGCGCAGATAGCTCTTGACGGCGGATTTGCGCCACTCGTCCGTGGTCAGGAATATGGCGCGGATATCCCTGTCCTTGAGGTGGTTCAGGGTGATCTGGCAGAGGTACTTGCTCAGCCCCTTGCCCCGAAAATCGGGACGAATGCCCACCATGTGCATATCGCCCAGTTTGGTCTCTTGGTTTACAAAGGCGGTGACGGTGCCGATATGCTCCCCGTTGTAGTCGAGGAAGAAAACATCCTCCTGCGGGTGGATATTCGGATCCACAGTGATCCGCCGGTCAAAGGCTTCGGCAGTGGCGTCGTCGTCCACCAGTCCCTTTTTGCAGCACTCGACCCATGCCGGCTTGTCGGATTCGTCTTTGTAATTGGAAATGCTGTAGCCCTGCGGGAGGGGGTATTCCTGGATTTGCGTACCGGGAAGCCAGTACATTTTCAGCTGTGCCATGCAGTCAGCTCCTTTTCATATAGATAGTGGATGCGGTTTTGCAGCAGATCAGACAAAAAGACCCCACGGACGTGAGGTCTTTTTTTACAGCAGTTTGTACATCAGAACAGCGTTTTCCTTGGTTGCGTGTTCCGATACGTTCAGCACTTCCGCCTTCAGCAGATTGGCGCCCATTTGAATCTCGATCACATCGCCGACCTTCACGTCGTAGGAGGCGCGGGCGACTTTGCCGTTGACGGTGACGTGCTTGGCGTCGCATACCTCGTTGGCAACGGTGCGGCGCTTGATGAGGCGGGAAACCTTGAGATATTTGTCCAGTCGCATATGTTCACCTGATAGAGAAAGGGGGCATTCCGAAGAACGCCCCTGAGTTGCAAAACTTATTTGCCGTTGATGACGGTCTTGAGCGCGGAGCCAGCCTTGAAGGCGGGAACCTTGCAGGCGGGAGCGGTAACGACCTCGCCGGTTCTGGGGTTGCGTGCCTGCTTTTCGGCTCTCTCACGCACCTCAAAGGAGCCGAAGCCGATCAGCTGAACTTTTTCACCTGCGGTCATGGTTTCGGTAATTGCATCGAGAACAGCATTGACAGCCTTGTCGGCAGTCTTCTTGTCGATCTCGGCCTTGGCTGCAACAGCCTGAATGAGTTTTGCTTTGTTCATAATTAAATTCCTCCAAAAATTATTTTCCATTTATTTGATGACTGCACAGGGTGCAGATCATTTCGCCTTGATTTCATCCCAAAGCTTGTCCATCTCGGACAGGGACGCTGTTTCCAGATCCAGTCCGCGTTCAGCAGCAAGGGCTTCCAGCTTTTGGAAGCGGGCAATAAACTTGTCCGTGGAAGCGGTGAGCGCCTCTTCGGCGTCACAGTCCACGAAGCGGGACACGTTGACGGCGCTGAACAGCAGATCGCCCAGCTCCATGGAGATGTCCTCCCGGTTGCCGGAGGCGATGGCTTCTTTCAATTCGGCGGTTTCCTCCTCCAGCTTGTCCAGTGCGCCGGAGATGTCCGGCCAGTCGAAGCCGACCTTTTTCGCCTTGCCCTGCACCTTGTCCGCGCGCATGAGCGCCGGAAGCTCCCGGGGAATGGACAGCATGGGGACACTGCCCTTTTTCTGCCCCTTCTTTTGGCGCTTGACGCTGTCCCAGCTGGAAAGCGCCTCCTCAGCGTCCTTTGCCTGCACGGAGCCGAAAACGTGGGGATGCCGCTCCACAAGCTTCTGCGCGACGCCGTTGCAGACGTCGTCAAAGGTGAAAGCGCCCTTTTCGTTTTCCATCTCTGCGTGGAACACGACCTGCAACAGCAGATCGCCCAGCTCCTCCAACAGCAGTTCCTTGTCCTGCTTGTTGATCGCTTCGATCACTTCGTAGGTTTCCTCGATCAGATTCTTCTTGATGCTCTCATGGGTCTGCGCCGCATCCCACGGACATCCGCCCGGTGCGCGCAGAAGCTGCATGATGCGCAGAAGATCGTCGATGGTGTATCTGTCTTTAAAGTCAAAATTGTCGATCATGGAACTTCCTGCCTTTCTTGAGGGGACAGTACTTTATATTTTAACTCAAAAGCTTGTAATGTGCAAGTACTTTTGCAATTTTTTCTCCCTTTGGAAGCATAGAAATATCATCTTTGGACAGTCCCTTGAGCAAAAGGAGGGATGCGAGGTAGACAATTGCCGCCACACCGATGGAACCGACGGTGGCGATCAGGTTAAAGTGGGGCAGTCTGTCGGCGAGCAGCATATCCGCCAGCACATAGGTTCCCTTGGCAGAGGCGGCGCAAAGCGCGGCGCAGACGAGGGGTTTTATCAGCACGGAGACGGCGCTGATACGCACGCCGCTGATGTGCAGCAGATAGTAAAGATTTATGGAAACGATGACCACATAGCACAGAATGGAGCCCACGGGGGCACCCTTGATGTTGAAGCGGGGATCGCCAACGAGGATGTAGTTGCAGACGATTTTGACCACGGCGCCGGCCACAGCGGCCTTGACAGGGATATCCGTGCGTCCGATGCCCTGAAGCATATTGGTGACAGGGGTGGAGACAGCCATCAGTGCGGTGGCGTAGCCGTAAACTGCCATGATGGGGGCGGCAATGGGGATGATGTCCGGCTGTTTACTGCCATAGAGAATGGTGAGAATGGGCGTTGCCAGTACCGCCATGCCAAAGCCCGCCGGCAGAGCGACCAGCATGGTGACACGGATGACGGATTCCACGTTGGTGCGGATCTGCTGTTTGTCCTTGAGCGCCCATGCGGCGGACAGGACGGGCAGGGCACTGATGCCCAGAGACATGGTGATGGTGGGGATCAGGTTGCGGAAATCCAGCGCCGCACCGTAGTTGCCGTACAGGTAGGTGGGAATATCCTGATCCAGCGTGCCGGAAAGGTTCAGCGAGTATGCATACATGGACTTGATCACCTGCGGCGCCGCAAGGAACGCATCCTCCAGCCGCGCCTGAATGGTGACGGTGTCGATGAGATTGGTGATATTGGTGATCAGAGAGCCGATGACCATGGGGATGGCGAAGGTGATGATGCGCTTGGCAATGTCCCGGTCGGTGGAGTCGGAGGGCGAATTGATCAGATCGGTGCGGGTAATGCCATCGCCCTTGACACGGTGCAGGATCATGAGATAGACAAGTCCCACTACGGTGCCGATGGTCACGCCCATGATGGCGGCGGCAGCGGTGTAGGGATAGATGTAGCTGTAGGCGTCGGCGGCGGTTTCAGCGGTGTGCCCGAAAACGACGCCGGTCTTTTCATACTGGGAGACGCCGAACTTCATCACCGCAGACGCAAGTCCGATGCCCAGCAGCAGTTTGCCGAGGGCTTCGATGATTTGGGAAACGGCGGTGGGCGTCATGTTGCGCAGACCCTCGTAGTAGCCTCGATAGGAGGACATGGCGCAGCAGAAGAAGATGGACGGCGCCACGGCGAGGATGGACGGCAGAGCGTTGACGCTGGAGGCGTAGCGCACATAGGGGTAGGCGATCAGGAACATTAGCGCGGTGCCCACGGCGCCGGTGATGAGGAAGATCTTGTTGGAGACCTTGTAGATCTGCCGCACCTCTCCATAGCGGTTCAGGGAAACGCTCTCCGAAACCAGACGGGACACAGCCACCGGCAGACCTGCCATGGAGATGGCGTAAATGGGCGTGTAGATATTGTATGCCGCGTTGAAGTAGCCTCTGCCGACACCGCCGATGAGACCCGTCAGCGGGATTTTGTACAGCGCGCCGATGAGCTTTACGATGATGGTGGACACGGCGAGGATCAGCGCGCCGTTGAGCATGGTTTGATTTTTCTTTTCTTGAGCCAAATCATCACATCCTGTGTTGTAAATGCAGGTTCCGAAAGGCAATATCTCGTGCCTTCAGGCAATACCGCACAAATCGGGGCGTGCGCCACGATTTGCGTGGTGTGCCTTAAAAACCATATTCGCTGTAGAAGGATTTTATGCGCGCTTTGCGTGCAGTCAGCTCGTCGAAGCGGCTGATGTATTCGTAGGGGTATTTGAAGTTGAAAATTCGTTCAAGGTGGTTGCTGTGGGGGTCACGCAGTTTGGTGACGGCGCCTGCGCCGCAGGCGAGCACGGTGTGGATTTCCTCCATCATGAAGATGTTGTACAGCCCCTCGAAGCCCTCCCGGCACCAGCCGACATTCTCAAAGTTGCCCACACAGCGGCTTTGGCGGTACATATAGTATGGGATGTAGCCGCTCTCGGTGCATTGCTTTTGCACTTCGTCCAGCATTTGCGCAACGGTGACGGCGCCGTCCGATGCACTGCCGTTTTCCTCGGTAACGAGACGGGAGGCACGCTTGAGCGCAAGAGTGTGCACGGTTATGTTTTCCGGGGACAGGTCGATTATGCCGCGCAGGGTTTGGCGGAAGCTCTCGGCACTGTCGCCGTCCAAGCCTGCGATCAAGTCCATGTTGATATTGTCAAAGCCGAGAGAACGGGCAAGGCGGAAGCTGTTGAGAACTTCAGCGGCGGTGTGTCTGCGGCCGATGCGCTGTAAAACAGTATCGTTGAGCGTTTGGGGGTTGATGCTGATTCTCGATACGCCGGCTCTCTTCAGGGAAAGGAGCTTTTCTTTGGTGATGGTGTCCGGTCTGCCGGCCTCCACGGTAAATTCCCTTGCCGAAGCCATGGGAAAGTTTTCGCACAGGGCGCCGCAGACGGCGTCCAGCTGTTCGGGGGTGAGAATGCTCGGCGTGCCGCCGCCGATGTAGACGGTTTCCAAATGTAAGCCCAATTCTTTGGCGATGTCGCCGCACTGCCGAATCTCCTCGACCAGCAGTTTCACATAGGGGTCGATGAGTTTTTTGGCGCCGGCGCCTGTGATGGAGTGGGACACGAAGGAACAGTAACTGCACCGGGACGGGCAAAAGGGAATGGACAGATACAGGCTGAAGGAATCGGGGCGGGAAGTCTCTATAATGCGGCTTTCCTGCCGGGCAACGGCGGCGGTGAGATCGGTTTTGCCGTCCTGCACCAACAGCTTTTCCCGGAAATACCGCTTCGCTTCGGCTTCGTCCATGTCCCGCAGCAGGGTGTTCATCAGCTTGGACGGGCGCACACCCGTGAGGATGCCCCACGGCGGGGTGTAGCCGAACTGCCGGGACAGCAGGCGGTACAGCAGTGTGGCAACGGTAAGCTCCTGCGCATCCCGCAGGTCGGGGGTGTTTTTCGGCAGAAACCCGGTTTCACAGTCCTTGTCCGTCCGCACGGCAAAATCGAAGCCCTCCGGCGTTTGTGTCATGCGGGCGGTGATACAGCCCGTTTCCGGGGCATCGTAGACGATGCGTATCGTTTCGTCGGGGTAAAAGATGCGGCAGAGATTTTCCGTTTCGTAGTGAAAATCGTGTCCGCAGAGATTTAAAAGGATCATTTATTTTCCCAATCTTCTCATATAGAAATTTCTTTTGCGTTCCGCATCGAGGGAGGTGGTGCGTTCGTGACCGGGAAAGACGCGGTAGTCGCCCTCCAGCCGGCGCAGTCTGTCCAGAGACTGCATCAGCGCCGCCGAATCGCCGCCGGGCAGATCGGTGCGTCCCGCCGTCAGGCAGAACAGCGTATCGCCGGAAAACAGCAAGCGGTCGTTTTCGTGCAGAAAGCATACACCGCCGGGCGTATGACCGGGCGTGTGCAGAACGGTCAGCGTCTCTTGACCGACGGAGATCGTGTCCCCCTCCTGCAAGAGCCTGTCCGCCTGAAAATGTACCGGCGGATAGCCGCATTCCTCGGCAAGGCTGAGGGGGCCGTCGGTGCAGGGCGCATCGAGGGCGTGAATCGAGATCGGCGCACCCGTGCGTTCCCGCAGCTGCGGGGCACCGGTGATGTGGTCGGCGTGTCCGTGGGTCAGCAGGATCTGCACCACGTGCAGACCGTTGTCCCGAATAAAGGAAAGCAGGGCAGGGGAACAGTCCCCCGGGTCAATGACCGCCGCCTCTTGGCCGCTGGTGACAACGTAACAGTTGGCGGCAAAGCTGCCTGTGGGAAATGTCGTGACTTCCATAGTTTATCTCCGGCTTTGTTTGTAGATGTCGGAATCGAGCCAAATGGTGACGGGACCGTCATTGTGGATCTCGACCTGCATATCGGCGGCAAATACGCCGTTTTCCACTTTGCGCACACCGTTTTGGCGCAGACACCGGGAAAAATGCGCATACAGTGCTTGAGCGGTGTCCGGCTTGGCGGAGGCGATAAAGGAGGGGCGGTTGCCCTTGCGGCAGTCCGCGGCAAGGGTAAACTGGGAGATGACCAGCGCTTCGCCGTCCATATCGGTGATACAGCGGTTCATCTTGCCGTTCTCATCCTCAAAGATGCGCATTTTGGCGCACTTCCCGGCCAGCAGCTCCGCCTCGGCCTCGGTGTCGCCGTCCATGACGCACAGCAGGATATTCAGTCCCTGTCCGATCGCGCCGACGGTTTCGCCGTCTACACGGACAGCGGAAGCGCGTACCCGTTGCAACAATGCTCTCAAAGCGATCTTCCTTTCCTATTACATACCCGTTCTTTCCACATTCAGTACGCCGTTGACTTTTTCGATCTTGGCAATGACGCTCTTGAGATGCTCAATGCTGTTGACCGTGATGGTCACAGCGATGGCGGTGCGTCCGTCCTTGGTGGTGCGGGTGTTGATGTCGTGGATCATGACGTGCATATTGGCGAACTGCACGGAGACGTCTGCGATCATGCCCACACGGTTGATGCAGGTCACGAGCAGCGTGGACTTGAAGTCGTCGTGCACGACCTTGTCCCAGTAGGCGTTGAGCCAGCGATCCGGCTCCTCGCAGGTAGCGATATCCTTGGGGACGTTGGTGCAGTCCCGCTTGTGGATGGAAACGCCGTGTCCCCGGGTGATGAAGCCGATGATCTGGTCACCCGGCAGGGGATTGCAGCAACGGGAGAACTTGATCAGGCAGTTGTCGATGCCCTCCACCACAACGCCCTCGTTGCTCTTGGAGCGTTTGGGCGGGGTCAGGACAGGCTTTTCCTCCGGGGTGGCGGCGCGGATAAGCTTGTTGTAGTCGTCGCGGATATGGGGCATCATGCGGGACAGGGACAATCCGCCGTAGCCGATGGCGGCATAAAAATCGTCCACACTGTCCAGATGCTGACGCTCCGCTAAGGTTTGCAGGAAGCGTTCCATATCCTCCTCGTTCAGGCGGATAAAGCTGCGGCGAAACTCCCGCTCCACCTCGGCACGACCCTCGGCGATATTTTCTTCGCGGCGTTCTTTCTTGAACCAGACGCGGATCTTGTTGCGTGCGCCGCTGGTGCGCACGATCTTGAGCCAGTCACGGCTGGGACCTTTGTTGGGGTTGGAGGAGGTGATGATATCGACGATCTCGCCGTTGCGCACCTTGTAGTCGATGGGTACGATGCGTCCGTCCACCTTGGCGCCCTGCATACGGTTGCCGACGGCGGAGTGGATGGCATAGGCGAAGTCGATGACGGTGGCGCCCATGGGCAGGTTGATCACGTCGCCCTTGGGGGTAAAGACGTACACTTCCTCGGGCACCAGATCTGTCTTGATGGTCAGCACCAGATCCTCCGGGTTGTCCGCATCCTTCTGGGAATCCAGCAGCTGACGGACCCATGCCAGATGATCCTCCATCTTGGCGTCGCTCATGCCGAGCTTATATTTCCAGTGGGCGGCGATACCGTATTCCGCCATCTGGTGCATGGACCAGGTACGGATCTGCACCTCAAAGGGGATGCCCTCGGAGCCGATGACGGTGGTGTGCAGGGACTGGTACATATTGGGCTTGGGCGTGGAGATATAGTCCTTGAAACGTCCGGGGAGAGGACGGTACATATCGTGGATCAGACCGAGGCAGTTGTAGCACTCCACCACGGTGTCCACGATGATGCGCACGGCGTAGATGTCGTATATTTCGTCAAAATTCTTGCCGCGCATATACATCTTACGGTAAATGCCGTGGACGGATTTGATACGCCCGTCCACATGGGCGTTGGGCGTTTCCTGCAGGACACGTTCGGCGATGTGGGACTTGATGTCGTGCAGGAATTCGTTGCGGCGGGGACTTTGTTCGGAAAGCTTATTTTCAATTTCCTGATACGCCACCGGGTCGAGAAAGCTGATGGACAGATCTTCCAGTTCCTCCTTGATATGGCGGATACCGAGACGGTGGGCAATGGGGGCGTAAATTTCCAGTGTTTCCAGTGCGATGTCTCTGCGGCGTTGGGGCTTTTTGTAGATCAGCGTGCGCATATTGTGCAGGCGGTCTGCCAGCTTGATGATGATGACGCGGATATCCTGTGCCATGGCGATGAGCATTTTGCGCAGGTTTTCCGCCTGCTGTTCCTCACGGGAGACCAGAGGGATCTTGCCCAGCTTTGTCACGCCGTCCACCAGTTTCATGACTTCTTCGCCGAATTCATTTTTGACGTCCTCCAGCGTGACACGGGTGTCCTCCACGGTGTCGTGCAGCAAGGCGGCGATGATGGAGGGGGCGTCCATGCCGATGCTCAAAAGGATTTCTGCCACGCAGACGGGATGGGTCACGTACGGCTCGCCCGACAGGCGCACTTGTCCCTTGTGTGCGTCGGCAGCCATTTCATAGGCCTTGTCGATCTGCGCAAGGGCGTCTGCGGGGAAATGCTCCGCCAGTTGGATGCGAAGGGCAGCATAGCCGTCCGAGTTTTGGGTTTGAGACATGGATGTACCTCCGATGGTTATGAAATACAGCGTCGGGCATTGCGCAGAATGACCGAGTCGTCGAGATTGACTTTGCCGGGTGCGGCGGCGAGGGTGATGCTGCCGTCTGCCCCGCGGGACGCCAGCCGCAGTTCACACAGGGCGTCCACCGCCAAAAGGATGGCGCAGACGGTGTCGTCTGTTTTGTTCATTTGCAGACACAGGCAGTCTGTGCTGCGGCAATATCCGCCCATGGCGCGCAGGGATTTGTAGACCTCTGCCATAAATCGGCGGTCGGGGACGGCGTCGGCGGCACAGGGAACGGGTTCGTTTCTTTGTATATTTTCATAGCGGCGCAGTCCGGTGAAATAGCTTTCCTGTGCCAGTGCGGAAAAACGGACGCCGCGCACCTGAATGCTGACCTTGGTCTCGCCCATATAGGTGTTGCTGTCGAGGGTGACGGCGAGGTCGATGGTGCTGCCCTGCGGGAAGGGAAAGGCTTCGGGAGAAACGCCGAAACGCAGGGCGCTGATCTTGGCGTCCTTTTTGGAGAGATTGAGCCGGATATGCTTGCCGCCGGAAAGGGGCGTGATGCTGTCTAAATGCATGGAAAACAGCCCAAAGACCGGCTTCGGATTGCCGGCGCCGAAGGGCTCCAGAGCGTACAGCGCATCGAGAATATCCGTCTGGATGTACTTGGGATTCAGCCGCATATCAATGTGCTGGATGGGGAAGGGCATTTCAAACTTTGCGGCGTATGCGTTGATGGTGCGGCGGAATAAGCCGATGTTTCGGCATGGCAGGGAAAGACCGGCAGCGAGGGTGTGCCCGCCGAACTGGTCAAGGACGGATTCGCAGGCTTTGAGCGCATCGTACAGGGAGAAGCCCTCCAGACTTCTGCCCGAACCCTTGGCGCTGTCGCCGTTTCGGGAGATGATGATGCAGGGCTTGCCGTATTTTTCCACGATGCGGGAGGCAACAATGCCGATGACGCCCTGATGCCACCCTTCGCCGTCGCAGACCAATACACGCTCGTGCAGCCGCTCTGGGTCGGAAAGCAGCTGCTGTTCCGCCTTTTGCAGAATCTGCTGTTCCGTCTGCTGCCGTTCGCTGTTGGCGGCTTCTATCCGCCGGGCAAGGTCTGCGGCGATGTCCGTATCGTCGCACAATAGCAATTCCAGCGCGCGCATGGCGGAGCCCATTCTGCCTGCCGCATTGAGACGGGGAGACAGGGTGAACGCCACGGCGGTGGAGTGCAGGGGTTTATCTGTGTTGCCGGCGGCTTCCCGCATGGCGAGGATACCGGGACGGGGATTGTCGATCATGGCGCGCACACCATACTTGACCAGTGTGCGGTTTTCGCCCACAAGGGGCACGATATCCGCCACCGTACCGATGGCGGCAAGGTCAGCAAATTCCTCCAAAAGCGTGTCGTCCGCTTCGCCGCCCTCCAGTGCGCAGACAAGCTTGAATGCCACGCCGACCCCCGCCAGCTCCTTGAAGCGGCTGGGACAGTCGGGTCTGTGGGGATTGACGACGGCAACGGCGTCGGGCAGTTCGTCTCCGGCGTGGTGGTGGTCAGTAATGACCATGTCGATGCCCAGACTTTTGGCATAAGCCGCCTCACGGACGGAGTTGATCCCGTTGTCCACGGTGATGATCAGTTTAGCGCCCTGTTCGTGCAGACGGTCGATCACGGTCTCGGACAGACCGTAGCCCTCCGCACGGTCGGGGAGCATATAGAAAAAGTTGGCTTCGCGCAGGGCGAGGTAGCTGCTCAGCAGTGCAGTGGCGGTCACGCCGTCCGCGTCGTAGTCGCCGAAGATGGCGATACACTCAAAGCGGTCGATGGCGTCGTTGATCCGATCCACCGCCTTATCCATGTCCTTGTAGGAAAAGGGATCGGACAGGGCGGGCTCGGCGTCGTTGAAGAAGGACTGCATCTGTGCATCGGTGCAAATACCTCTGGATACCGCCAGCAGTGCAGCAAAGGGATTCAGGCTGTACTTCTGAGCGAAGTGGGCAGCCAGATCCTTGTCGCCGCCGGCAACGATCCATTTTTTGACAGCCAAGACAGATCACATCCTTCGGTTTTGATTCGTCAGCATTTTGCCAGCGCCTGTTCCAGATCGGCCAAGATGTCGTCGATATGCTCAATACCGACGGACAGACGCAGCAGATCGTCCGGGACACCGCAGGCGACCAGCTGTTCGGTGGTCAGCTGACGGTGGGTGGTACCGGCAGGGTACAGCACGCAGGTGCGGCAGTCGGCGACATGGGTGGCGATGGTGGCAAGGCGCAGGCTGTCTTGGAAAACCGTGGCCGCCGCACGACCGCCCTTGATGCCGAAGGAGATGACGCCGCTGGTGCCGTTCGGCATATATTTTTTGGCAAGTTCGTGATATTTATTGCCGGGCAGACCCGGATAGTTGACCCATGCGACCTTTTCATGTGATTGCAAATATTCCGCAACACGCTGTGCGTTTTCGCAGTGACGCTCCACACGAAGCGGCAGTGTTTCCAAGCCGAGGTTCAAAAGGAACGAGTTGTGCGGAGAGGGAATGGAGCCGAGGTCACGCATGAGCTGGGCGACGCACTTGGTGATGTAGGCGCCCTTGCCGAAGCGTTCGGTGTAGGTGATGCCGTGGTAGGACTCGTCCGGCGTGGTCAGACCGGGGAACTTGTCGTTCTGTGTCCAGTCGAAGTTGCCGCTGTCCACGATGACACCGCCCACCTGCGTGGCGTGACCGTCCATGTATTTGGTGGTGGAGTGGGTCACGATGTCTGCACCGTACAGGAACGGACGGCAGTGGACAGGTGTGGGGAAGGTGTTGTCCACGATCAGCGGAACGCCGTGCTTGTGTGCGGCGTTGGCAAACAGCTCAATGTCGAGGACGGTCAGCGAGGGGTTGGACAGGGTCTCCGCAAATACGGCCTTGGTGTTGGGGCGGAAAGCGGCGTCCAGCTCCTCGGGCGTTGCGTCGGGAGAGACAAAAGTGAAGTCCACGCCCAGCTTCTTCATGGTGACGGAGAAGAGGTTGAACGTACCGCCGTAGATGGCGGCGGACGCGACGACGTGGTCGCCTGCGCCGGCAATGTTGAATACGGAATAGAACGAGGCCGCCTGACCGGAGGAGGTCAGCACTGCAGCGACACCGCCCTCCAGTGCGGCGATCTTTGCGGCGACGGCGTCGTTGGTGGGGTTGGCAAGTCTTGTGTAGAAATAGCCGTCCGCTTCCAAATCGAAAAGCTTGCCCATGGCGTCGGAGGATTCGTATTTATAGGTGGTGCTTTGCACGATGGGCAGAACACGGGGTTCACCGTTTTTGGGCTCGTAGCCCGCGTGCAGGCAGTTGGTTTCCAAATGCAGTTTGCTGTAGTCCATAATTGTCTCCTTAATATTGAATCAGTGCCTGTGCATGGGACAGGCTGTCCTTGAGTCCTGCCGCCGTGAGAGCGGACAGCGCCGCACCGTAGGCGGCTTCCTCCTTGTGGACGGGGGTGACGGTCTGCATCCCGAAGCGCAGTCCGAACAGATTGCGCAGCGCATCATTTTTGCGCAGACCGTTGCCCGAGCAGACGAGGGTGGTGTGTTTGGTGTGGTCGGAAGTGTTATACATATCTAAAAGCTCTGCCACGATGCCCTCCATGGTGCCGAGGATGAGGTGCTGTGCGGTAAAGTTTTCGGTGCCGATATTTTGGATGCTGCCGCGCAGATCGGGGGTTTCCCGGGTACCGGCGAAGCGGGTGTCCACCGCAAGGGGATCACAGACGCTCGGCGCACCGGCAAGGAAGCGATCCATGCCGGGATAGGCGGAATTGATCTTTTGCCCGGTGGCGATTTCCGCACAGGAGCGCAGAAACTTTTCCAGACAGGCGAATGCCCGTCCGCCGCAAAGGGAAGCGCCGACGCAGATGTATTTGTCGCCGCAGCACGGACGAACCTCCAGACCGGGATCCTCGGCACTGCTTGTCAGGAACGACACCTGACCGCCGGTGCCCATGTTGACAAGGACGCTGTGCTCCATGTCGGACACGGAGCCGATGAAGCTGGCCTGATTGTCGCCGATGGCGCAGGTCACGGGGATGCCGTTGTAATCGCCGATGACGGTGAAATCCCTGACCACTTCGGGCAGAAGTGCGGCAGAAAGCCCTGCTTTTTCGATGGCGGCGGTGTCGAAGCGCAGCGCCTTGAGGTCGAAAAGCCCGAAGCTGGCGGCATCGGAGGTATGCATCACGGGCGTGGTGCGCCCGGCAAGATGCATGGCCACATAGTCGTGGATGGTGCAGATGCATACCGCACCCTCGGGGACACGGTTCTGCACTGCGTGCACATAGTAGGTGCAAAGACCGAAGCCGCTGGCCATTTTATAGCCTGTGAGGGCAGAAAGGTGTGCGGCATAGCTTTCCGTGTCCGAAAAGGGCTGATTGCCGCTTTCGTCCTGCCAGGTGTACAGGGGCGAAACGGCCTTGCCGTCTTTGCCGATGTAGACGATACCGTGCATCTGTCCCGTCACGCCGATAGCGGCAACGGGCGCATACTGGGCGCACAGCTCCTGTGCGAGAGCAAGACAGCGCTCCAAGATCACATCCGGCTGCTGGGCACGCTCATAGTCTGCGGTATTCGCAAGATCTGTTGCGTTGGGGACGGTACGCGAGCAAAGGACGGCGCCGCTGTCACTGTCCGTGATGACGGCGCACAGGGTGGTGGTGCCGATATCTAAACCTAAAATATTCATAGATCCGTCCTCAAAAGTCAGCAAAGGCAGGTGGAGCCGAGATCCAGACGCTGGATGATGTCCTGCTGGATGGCGGGGGACAGGTCAAGGAAGTTGACGAAGGTGCCGTGGATGCGCATGATGTACACGCCGTTGGGAGCGTACTTCTTGGGGTTGGCGAGCACCTTGCGCAATATCTCGGGCGTGGTCACGTTGACGTACAGGTAGAAGGGGGAAACCTTGTCGTTGCCGGGGTTGAAGAACAGCGGCTCGAAGATATGCTTTTTGAACTCGAGACCCTTTTCCTCGTTGCTTTCGCCGCGGAAGAATTTGGGGTCGATGCCGAAGTGGGAGGCGTAGCCGCCGTTGAATTTCTCAAAGGGAAGCTTCATGGTGGACAGGATGCGGAAGCCCAGACCGTTGCCGGCTTCGCCGAACAGCGGGTCCACACCGTAGTTGACCTGTTCCCGGGCGGAACGACCATCGGGCGTAGCGCCGACCCAGTAGCCGTACAGCAGGTGGGTGGAGGGACTGCTCCAGTCGGGACGGAAGGGGTTGCCGAGGTAATTCTTTTTGGATGCGATGAGGTCGGAGATGCGGTTGGCGATCTCCACAGCCTCTGTGTCGGCGGTATCGTCGTTGTTGCCGAATTTCGGGCAGGCGGCAAGGTAGCCGCGCAGTTCGTCGTAGCCCTCGAAGTTTTTGCGCAGGGCATCGAGGAGGTTTTCGGCATCCTCGGGACGCTCTTCCACCAGCTTGTCGATGGCGACAAAGGAGTCGGCGACGACGGACAGACCGTGGATCAGACAGCCGCTGCCGTTGTATTTGGTGCCCTGACGGGAGGGATGACGGGCGTCAATGCCGCTGTCGATGCCGCCAAGGAAGGCGGACAGGAACGGCACACGCAGGTTGGACAGCGCCACGGAAGCGCCGTTGGCGGCCTTGGTCATCAGCTCGGCGTAATGCTCGGCGTTTTTGTAGAAGTCCGCACGGATATTTTTCAGTCTCGTGAGGGCGTCGGTTTTTTCGCACACGGTGCCGATTTCGCTGCCGGTGATGAGGGACTTGCCGTCGTTGAGGGTCAGCTCCAAGATCTTCGGCAGGTTGAACCAGCTGTTGGTGGTGTTGGCGTTGTCCTTGCCCATGATCAGCGGTTCCTGACAGCCTGCGACAGAGTAGTCGGGCAGATCCTCTTTCACAACGCCGTTTCTGCCCAGAGCGACGAATACGGAGTCGTCGTTGAACAGGGAGGGGGTAAGACAGCCGGGGGTGAAGAAGAATTTGCCCATGGCTTCGTACAGTGCGTCGGGGGTGTTCTTGTGCAGCTTCACCGAGAGGATGGGCTGGGGCAGATTCATATCGTAGTACGCATCGAGAATGGCGTAGGTGGTTTCGTTGGTCAGGTCGTTGCCGTCGGCATCCTTGCCGCCCAGCAGGACGTTCTGGCTGATCGCCCAGCTGCGGTCGCCCACATTGTAGAAGGTGAGGAAATGCTCAAACAGCGCCGTAGTATCTTCCCGGGAGGCGCCGCACTTGGCACGGTACGGCTCAAAAATGCGGTCGGCATTGCCCACGGAGAAAGCGAAGGGGTTCGGCGCCTGCTCCAGACACATACACTGCCACAGCAGGATGTAGGACTGCATCGCTTCAAACAGGTCGTCCGCACCCATCAAGGGAACCTTGCGCAGTGTCTTTTCCAGCAGGGCAAGGTGGGCTTTGCGCTCCTCAGAAGCGGTCTTGGCCTGTTCGGCGGCGAGGTCGGCGTAGCGGTTGGCAAGGACAACGGCGCAGTCCATCGCCATCAGGATCGCTTCAAAGGTCTCGATCTTTTCCTTGTCGGTTTCCTTGGCCATGTTGGCGCGCACGTCCTCGGAAAGCTTTTGGACGCCGTACTTGAGCGCCGGACGGAAGTCGGGGATCAGATGTCCCGTGACCTGCTCGATGAAGAACGCCACCTCGGCGGTGTAGGTTTCGTTTTCGGCGTAGACCTCGGTCAGCGAGCGCACATAGTCGCCCTGCTTGGTGTACTCCCGCAGGGACTCGATGCGCTCCTTGGGGAAGGTTTCGCTGGGCTCGATGTCGTCAAAAATCGCTGTCGGGTCGCAGTAGCCCGAGAAGGTCTCCACCTGAAAGGCAGGGTTGATCAAAGCATAGGTGCGGGCAAAGGCGTCCCGCTGGGTGCCGGCAAAGACGGCGTTGTCGCTCAAGGAGATGGGCAGATCACGCACGATCTGCGCAAGGGCGTAGGCCGCCTGCATCTCTTTGGAGGCGTCGGGATGGGCTTCGTCGGAGCGGCGGGCGGCTTCCCTTGCGAGGAACCAGCCGTCCAAACGGGGAATGGCACGCTCTTCTTTAAAGAGCGCTTTGGCCATTTCGGAGATTTTCTGTGCGGAATAAACCATATTTTCAACAACCTTTCCGTGTTCTTTTATGTTTTTATCAGATGCAGTCCGCTGTCCGTCAAGATCTTGCAGAACGTGCGGAACGTATCGTCGGAAACGAAAGCGTCCTGCATGGTGTACGCCATGCCGCACTGCTTCCATTTGTCCTTGCCGTATTCGTGGTAGCGCAGTACCTCCACGCACTGTTCGCCGCCGAGACAGGACAGCGCCTCGGCAAAGCCCTCGGCGTCAGCGGGACTGCTGTTGAAGCCACCGATGAGGGGGATGCGCACCAATAGCTGGGTGCGGGTTTGTGATGCCTTGCGGATGTTGTCCAGCGTTTGGCGGTTTCCGCAACCGATCACACGCCGGTGGGCGTCCTCGTCCCAGTGCTTGCAGTCCATGATCAGATAGTCGATGTACGAAAACAGCGCCGACAGATCTCGGTGACTGCCGTTGGTCTCCAGCGCAGTGTGAATGCCCTTTTCTTTCAGGGCGGCCAGCATGGCGCACAGCGCCTCGAACTGCATCGTCGCTTCGCCGCCGGTAAAAGTGACGCCGCCGCCGTCAAAAAAGAGCATCCGGGAGCTGTCGATCTCCCGCAGGACGTCCTCCACCGTGCGCTCGGTACAGCTGAATTTGAGATGCACACTGTGCCGGGACAGGCAGGGCTTTTCGCAGTCTTTGCACCGCTCGGCGTCGGGCTTGCCGTCCTGCACCGCACCGTAGGGACACAGGGCGTCGGCGGCGCTGTCTGTCGCTAAGATGCATCCGCCCGGGGCGATGCTTTCGGGGTTAGAGCACCACGGGCAGTGCATGGTACAGCCCTGCAAATGGTACACCAGCCGATTGCCGGGACCGTCCTGAGAAAAGTTGAAACCGCGGTGCAAAATTTTCACTGTCATGCCGGACATCCTTCGTCAAAATTATAAAGATACAAATATAATCATACTACTTTTTCCGGCAATACTCAATAGGCTTTTCTCAGAAATCGGTAACTTTTTTGAAAAAATTGCGCAATTCGGGAAAAAATTTAAACGGAACGTTTGACATATACATTAAAATCCTATAAAATAGACAGGATGAGCAGACTGGGCAGTCGCGGGCATGGATACTCCATGCGTGAGGAAAGTCCGGGCTCCGCAGAGCAGGATAACGGCTAACGGCCGCCGAGGGTGACCTTAGGGAAAGTGCAACAGAGATATACCGCCTGCCTTTGGCAGGTAAGGGTGGAAAGGCGAGGTAAGAGCTCACCGGCATGCCGGAGACGGCATGACCCTGTAAACCCTATCCGGAGCAACATCGACAGGGGCAGACGCTTGCTCGGCGCAGTCTCCGAAAGATGGCGAGAGCCTGTCGGCAACGGCAGGCGTAGAAAGATGATTGCCTTAAACGACAGAACCCGGCTTACAGGTCTGCTCATCTCTTAAATGAAAAAGCTGGTGTAACTATGGGCAAATGGAAATATATCGTCTCCCGCGTGAAAAAAATGAGCTTCTCCTCCATGGGAGATCTGGCGCAGACCGTTGCCGCACGCAGCGGCAAGCCGAAAGGGCTTGTCATGCTGGACATGGCTTGGTGCGGCGTGCGCTATCAGGCGGGGTATACGGACTACGAGCTGTTCAAAATGGAGCGTACCAACGCAAAACAGCGCAAAACGTTCGTCACCAGAGGCGTCAACGACAAGCTTGTCGCCCGCTACAACGACGCCGCATACCGCCATATTTTTGAAAATAAGGACGAGTTTAACGAGCGTTTTGCGAACTTTCTCGGCAGGGATTGGATGCGCATCGAAAAGTCCGATGCCGACGGCTTTGACCTCGGCGCCGAGGCGGAAAAACTGCGCAGGTTCTGTGCGGGCAAGGACGAGATCGTGGCAAAGCCCCGGGACGGGATGTGCGGCAAGGGCGTGGAGATGCTCCGCCCCGCCGATTACACGGATTTTTCTTCGTTTTATAAGCACTTGCAGGACATGGGCACGGGACTTTTGGAGGAGAAGATCCTCCAGCATCCCGACATGAGCCGTCTGTACCCCGACTCCATCAACACCCTGCGCATGGTCACGCTGAACAACGGACACGCCGTCACGCTGGTGCTGGCCATCTGCCGCATCGGCAACGGCGGACGGGTGGACAACTTCCTCAACGGCGGCATGATGACGCGCATCGACGTGGAAACCGGCAAGCTGCAATATGACGCCGTGGACGCCAAGAATGAAGTGTATGCGTCCCACCCCATCACAGGCGTACCCTTCGTGGGTTATCCCATCCCCTTGTGGGAGCAGTGTGTGGCGTTCGCCAAGAAAGCGGCGCAGGTGGTGCCGCAGGTGGGCTATGTGGGCTGGGATCTGGCGGTGACGCCCGACGGTCCCGTACTGGTCGAGGGCAACGAGTTTCCGGGACACTGTCTGTATCAGCTCCCGCCCCATACGCCGGACAATTACGGCGTACTGCCGCTGTTTGAAAAAGCGATGCAGGCATAAAGAACCCCTTCCACCCATTTGCATACACTGTAAATGGGTGATTCTATTATGGCAAACGAAATATGGAATGCACTGTTTTTGGCTGTCTGCTTTTTGGGCATCGCGGCGATCAGCTATTTTCTGATCCTGCGGGTCCTAAAACCGAGAAAACGCACAAAGCTTTTGCTTGTCTTGCCCTTTTCCCGGTTGGACGGCGATGTGACCGAGGAGCTGTATGCCCAGCATATCCGCCTGCAAATATTGGGTCTGCGCGGACAGAGCAGTCTGATCGCGCTGGATGCGGGGATGAATGATGCCCAAAGGCGGGACTGCATCAAGTTCTGCCGCAGTGTGGAGGATATGTACTACTGTTCGGCGCAGGAGCTGCCGAAACTATTGGAAAGATTACAAGAGGAACGTTGATTCATGGCCTATCCAACCGATGCAGAAAAAACTGAATTGCGCGGCAGTGTGGAGGACATCACCTTTCGCAACGACGAAAACGGCTTCACGGTGCTGGAGCTGAACGTGTCGGGCGATCTGCAGACCGTGGTGGGCGTACTGCCTGCCGTGGCGCCGGGGGAGGAGCTGCGACTGATGGGACGCTGGGACTTTCATCCCTCCTTTGGTCGGCAGTTCAAGGCGGAGCTGTGCGAGCGCAAGATGCCGTCCACTGCGGCGGATCTGCTGCACTATCTGTCCAGCGGCGCCATCAAGGGTGTCGGTCCCGCTACGGCGGTCAAGATCGTGGAGATGTTCGGCGAGGATGCGTTTGACGTACTGGAAAATCATCCCAGCCGCCTTGCCCGCGTGCGTGGGATCTCTCCCGGAAAGGCGACGGAGATCTGCCAGCGGTTCAAGGAGCAATTCGCCGTGCGCGAGGTGATGATCGCACTGGAGCGGTTCGGCATGACGGCGTCGGAGTGCATCCGTGTGTTTCGTCTGTTCGGCTCCAATGCGGTGGAAAAGGTCACTGCCGACCCCTACTGTCTGTGCGAGGAAAACATCGGCATCAGCTTTGAGCGTGCCGATGCCATCGCTTCGGCCATGCAGGACAGTCCCAACGAAAAACTGCGCACCATGGCGGGGATCGTCCATGCGGTGCGGCACAATTTGTCCAACGGACACACCTGTCTGCCCCGGGAAAAGCTCTATACCCCCTGCGCCGAGCTTCTGCATACGTCTGCGGAAACGGTCAGCGAGGCGGTGGATGCGCTGGTGGAGTGCGGCAGACTCGTAGAACAGAAAATGAACGGCAAGGCGTTCGTATTTTTGCCCCGTGTTTTTGAGGAGGAACGCAGTGCCGCTGACCATATGCTGATGAAATTGCAGTTTCCCCCTGCGGTACGCAGTACTCTGATGGAGGAGATATGCTTGGCGGAGGAAAAGGAGTCGGTGACCTATGCGGACAAGCAGCGGGAAGCCATCCGCATTGCGGCAGAGAGGGGACTGCTGATCCTGACCGGCGGTCCCGGCACGGGCAAGACCACGGCGCTCAAGGGCATTCTGCGCCTGTATGAGGAGCAGGGTCTGGACGTGGCGCTGGCGGCACCCACGGGACGAGCCGCCAAGCGCATGAGCGAGGTCACGGGGAGAGAAGCCAAGACGCTGCACCGTCTGCTGGAGGTGGAGTGGGACGAGAGCGACCATCCGCAGTTTCAGCGCAATGAACGCAACCCCATCGACGCCAACGCCCTGATCGTGGACGAGCTGTCCATGGTGGATATCTATGTTTTCTCCAGCCTGCTCAAAGCGCTGCCCTTCGGGTGCCGTCTGGTTCTGGTGGGCGACGCCGACCAGCTGCCTCCCGTGGGCGCAGGCAACGTGCTGCATGACCTGATCGAGTCCGGCAAACTGCCGGTGGTGCGGCTGACAGAGGTGTTTCGGCAGGCGCAGGAAAGCCTGATCGTCACCAACGCCCATCGGATCGTGCACGGAGAAATGCCGGTGCTGAACGAAAATAAAAAGGACTTTTTCTTTATGAACCGCTCCCCCCGTGCGGCGGCAGCTACGGTTTGCAGTCTGTATACCGAGCGCCTGCCGAGAGCGTATCACTATTCGCCGCAGGAGGACATTCAGGTGCTCTGCCCGTCCCGAAAGGGAGAGACAGGCTCCGTGCATCTCAATCAAATGCTCCAGCAGATGCTCAATCCCCCGGACGAGAGCAAAAATGAGATTCGTATCAAGGGCAATGTCCTGCGCGTGGGCGATAAAGTGATGCAGGTGCGCAACAACTACGATATCGTCTGGAGCCGCGGCGCAGAGGACGGCGTGGGCGTGTATAACGGAGACATCGGTGTGCTGACGGGGATCGACTTGGGGAACGGGGAGCTGGAGCTGCTGTTTGACGGGCGCACGGCACTGTATACCTTGGAGGATGCGCAGGATCTGGAGCTGGCGTATGCCATCACGGTACATAAAAGTCAGGGCAGTGAATTCCCGGCGGTGATCGTGCCGGTGGCCGGCGTGGTGCCGCAGCTGAAGTACCGCAATCTTTTATACACAGCCGTGACCCGGGCGAAGAATATCCTGATTTTAGTCGGTGACGCCGGGGAAGTGCGGGAAATGACGGAGAACGACCGCAAGGCACGGCGATATTCCGCTTTGCAATATTTTCTGACGAACGATGAACCAAGACGTTTCTGAGCTGCTGCGCGGCATACGATATATATTTTTTCCCAGACGCTGTGCCTTTTGCGGCAAGGTGATCGCGCCGCAGACCCTGTACTGCGCCGACTGTTCCAAGCACCTGCCCCGCATCTGTCCGCCCATCTGCTACCACTGCGGGCGCAGTCTGGCGGACTGCCAATGCAAAAAGCACAGAAACCGCTTTGTTTCCGCCTTTGCCGCCCCGTTTTACTACGAGGGCGCTGTGCGCGAGAGCATCCACCGGCTGAAGTTTCACCATGAGACCGACAACGGCGAGGTGCTGGGCGCCGAGATGGGCGCCTTTGCGAAGGAAGTTTTCCCGGAGGTGCACATAGATTTTGTCACCCATGTGCCCATGACGGCAAGGGAATACAGGGAGCGGGGCTTTAACCAGAGCGAGCTTTTGGCAAAGTCGGCGGCACAAACGCTGCGGCTGCCGCACAAAGCGGTGCTGGAAAAAATATACGAGACCGAACGCCAGCGGACGCTGTCCCAAAGACGGCGAAGCGGCAATGTGCTCGGTGTGTTCGCACTCACGGACGAGACGCAGGTGCGCGGCAAGCGCATTTTGCTGTGCGACGATTTGTGTACCACCGGCGCCACACTGAGCGAGTGTGCAAAAATGTTGATGATTTACGGCGCACGGGAAGTGCTGTGCCTGACGGCGGCAGTCGGATTTCCGAAGCCGGGAGAGAAAGGATAAACCAAACCATGCGAATTGCAGATATTTTCAAAGAAAAAAGACCCATATCCTTCGAGATCTTTCCGCCCAAGGGCGAATTATCCATGGATTCTTTCCGCCAGACACTGGACGCCTTGGCGAAGCTGTCCCCGGATTTTATCAGCGTGACCTGTTCCGCAGGCGGCTCCGGCGGTCGTGACCGTACCGCCGCCTTGGCGGGCATCGTGCGTCGGGAGTTCGGCATCGAGTCCTGCGCACATTTGACGTGCATCAATTCCGATCTGGCAACGCTGACAGAGGATGTGAACCGCATCCACGAAAACGGCGTGGAGAATGTGCTGGCACTGCGGGGAGACATCATTCCCGGGGCGCACACGGGCACCTTCCACCATGCGGTGGAGCTGATGGACAAGCTGAAAGGGGAGGGACTGTGCCTCGGCGGTGCGTGCTACCCGGAGGGACATATCGAGTGCAGTGACCCGCAGGAGGATCTGCGGCATCTGTACGAAAAACAGCAGGCAGGCGCGGAGTTTTTCGTCACCCAGCTTTTCTTCGACAACGAGTGCTTCTATAAGTTTATGGACAGGGCAAGACAGATCGGCATCACCATCCCCGTGACGGCGGGTATCATGCCCATCCTGTCCAAGGCGCAGATCGAGCGTATGATCTTCACCTGCGGCGCTTCGCTCCCCTCGGCGATCATCCGCATTCTTAACCGCTACGAAAACGATCCCGAATCCCTGCGCAAAGCGGGCATCGACTACGCCGCCGCCCAGATTCGTGACCTGAGGCAGAACGGGGCAGACGGCGTGCATATCTACACTATGAACCGCCCCGCCATCGCAACCCAGATCGTGAAAGGAATGCAGTAATTCCCGCAGAAAAGGAACGATTCTATGGATTTCAACAATCAATTTCTTGTCTTTGACGGTGCAATGGGCACCATGCTTCAAGGCGTTTTGCAAGCGGGACAAGCCCCGGAAACGCTGAACGTGACCCACCCCGAGACGGTTTTAGCCGTCCACAAACAGTATGTGCAGGCAGGCGCAGATGTGATTACAGCGAACACTTTCGGCGCCAACCGTCTGAAGTACCACGGCGACATCCCCCTGCGGGAGGTGATCGAAAGCGGTGTGCGGACAGCCAAAGCGTCGGGCGCAAAGTATGTCGCGCTGGATGTGGGACCCACAGGTGCTCTGCTGGAGCCGCTGGGTGAGGCGAAAATGGCGGACGTGATGGAAGCGTTCCGGGAGCAGATCGCCGTCGGTGTTGCCGCCGGTGCGGATGTGGTGCTCATCGAAACCATGACCGACCTTTTAGAGGCGAAGGCGGCGCTGCTGGCCGCCAAGGCGGTGTGTGACAAGCCGGTATTCGTCACCATGTCCTTTCAGGAGAACGGACGGACTTTTTTGGGCGCCGATGCGGCTTCGGCGGCGCTCACCCTCGCCTCCCTCGGTGCGGACGCCGTGGGGGTCAACTGCTCCCTCGGTCCGCAGGAGCTGATGCCGGCGGTGCAGACCGTTTTGCAGTATTCCGCCGTCCCGGTCATGGTACAGCCCAATGCCGGTCTGCCTGTGATGCAGGATGGCAAGACCGTTTATACCGTCACCCCCGAAGCCTTTGTGCAAAGCGTTTCGGCGATGATGGACATGGGCGTGACGATCATCGGCGGCTGCTGCGGCACCACGCCCGAATATATCCGAAAACTGCGCAGTGCGGCGGATGCCGGCGTGCCCAAAGAAAGAGTTCCCTTCAAGGGCGCCGCCGTGTGCAGTGCCTCCAAGTGTGTGCTTTTGGACGGGCGTACCACCGTGATCGGCGAGCGGATCAACCCCACGGGCAAAAAGAAGCTCAAGGAAGCTTTGCGCACAGGGGATGACGACTATATTTTGCAGGAAGCGCTGAGTCAAAGGGATGCGGGCGCACAGATCTTGGACGTCAATGCAGGACTGCCCGACATCGACGAGACGGCGGTGCTGTCCCATTTGGTGGACGAACTGCAAACCGTGACCGATCTGCCGCTGCAGATCGACAGCTCCGACCCTGCCGCCGTGGAAGCGGCTGTCCTTCGTTACCGGGGCAAGCCCATCATCAACTCCGTCAACGGCAAGGAGGAAAATATGGCGGCGATATTGCCGCTGGTCAAAAAGTACGGTACCGCCGTGGTGGGCTTGACGCTGGATGAAAGCGGCATCCCCGCAACGGCCGAAGCCCGTTTTGCCGTTGCGGAAAAGATCGTGAACCGGGCGGCGGAATACGGCATTCCCCGTCAGGATGTGTTTATCGACTGCCTTGTCCTCACCGCTTCCACCAATCAGGATATGGTCATGGAAACTGTCCGTGCCGTGCGCATGGTCAAGGAAAGACTGGGCTGTAAAACCGTTTTGGGCGTCAGCAACGTCTCCTTCGGTCTGCCGGAACGGGAGCTGGTCAACCGCACATTTTTGGCGGCGGCGCTGGGTGCGGGGCTGGATCTGCCCATCCTCAACCCCTGCTCCAAGGCGTACATGGACACGGTGGATGCCTTCCGTGTCCTGCATGGGGAGGACAGGGAATCGAAACAGTTTATTGCCAATCATCATCAGCAGTCTGCCGTGCCGCAGACAGCTTGTGCGACCGATATTTCTACCCTGATCCTGAACGGTCAGAAAGCCGGTGTCCGTGCGCAGGTGCGCAAGTTGCTCCGGGACACGCCGCCGTTGGATATTATCCGGAAGCATCTCATTCCGGCGCTGGACATTGTGGGCGCCAAATTTGAAAGCGGCGTGTTCTTCCTGCCCCAACTGATCGCCTCGGCGGAGGCGGCCAAGGAGGGTTTTGACGAGATCGCCGCGCAGGCGGGGGACGACAAGCCCATGGGCGAGAAAATATTGCTGGCCACGGTCGAGGGCGATATCCACGACATCGGAAAAAATATTGTTGCCATGCTTCTGGGCAACTATGGCTATACCGTGGTGGATCTGGGCAAGGACGTTCCGCCGGAAAGGATCGTCCGAACGGTGAAGGCGCAGAATATCCGCCTCGTCGGTTTGAGCGCCCTGATGACCACCACAGTGCCCAGTATGCAAAAGACCATTGAGGACTTGCGCAGACAGACGCCTTGTGTTATCATGGTAGGCGGAGCGGTGCTCACACAGGCGGATGCAGACCGCATCGGCGCCGATTACTACGCCAAGGATGCCGCCGAAGCCGCACGCATTGCCGAAAAAGTGTTCAAGGGAGAGAAGTAATATGCTCGCAGACAGAAAGATCAAGTTCCGCAACAACGGCAAGCTGAAAATTTTGCAGGTCAGCGATGCGCAGGATATGCACATCGTCCGTCCTGAAATGGTGCGTATGCTCAACGATATTTACGACAAAGAACAGCCGGATCTGGTCGTGTTCACGGGGGATAACATCCTCGGCAACCACATGGAGGATGCCGCCGTGGGATCTTGGCATCCGAAGCGTTCCTACGAGTTTGTGGAGCATCGGGTGCGCACATCCCTCTCCCATATCCTCGACCCTTTGGAGCTGAGGGGCATTCCGTTCACCATGACCTACGGCAACCATGACGACCGCAATCTGCTGGGTCAGCGCAAGCAGGCGGAGATTTGGATGGAATACAGCCAGTTCTTCGGCTTGAACGAGCAGGACGATGTGCCCATTGATACATTCAATGTGCCGATTTATGACCGCACGGGGGAGAAGATCGTCTACAATCTGTACCTGATGGATTCCGCCGGACAGCGGGAGGACGGCACAGGCTACGAGGGCGTACAGCCGGAATCGCTGGCGTGGTACCGAAAGAAGTCCGCAGAGCTGAAAGCGCAGAACGGCGGTGAGCCGGTACGCTCCCTGATGTTCCAGCACATTCCGTTCCCGGAAATGAAGGAACTGTATCTGCCCTGCGAAGCGGGAGACGAGAATGCCGCAGTTGGGCGTGACGGTCTGTATCGTCTCGACCCCGACAAAGCGCAGGGCATCTCCCACGAGTTTGAATATTTGGACGAGGACTGCGGGCAGCTGAACGTCCTGCTGGAAACCGGCGATGTGGATGCGGTAGTTTCGGGACATCTGCATACCAATGCTTTTGCCGGTACGGTGCAGGGACAGCGGGTGATCGCCTGCCCAGGCGCATCCTTCCGTTCCTACGGCTTGCCGGACACAAGAGGCGTTTGCCTGTTTACCTTGGACGAGAGCGACCCCTCGGCGTTTGAGCACAAGTTCATTCATTATTTCGACGTTTACGGCAAGAATATTGCCTCCAAGACCCGCTACTTCCTGAACGGGGACGAGTGCGAACAGAAAAAGTACACAGCGTTCGGCATCGGACTTCTGACCGCCGTGGCCGGCACAGCCGCCGCTGTCTGCGTGAAGAAACTGCGCAAAAAATAAATCGCAAAACATGAAAAACTCCCTTGATGTGTGACAGTGAAAACCGTCATCATGTAGGGAGTTTTTGGTTAAAAGTTTCGCTCAAGCCTTTTTAAAGGCTTGCGGATTCCAAAGGCGGCGCCT
>JBJEQK010000174.1:0-6775 GCA_051881715.1 Acutalibacteraceae bacterium | reverse complement strand
TGATGGGCTTGTCGGGGAAAATCTTGATCCAGACCTGACCGCCACGCTTGATGTATCTGGTCATAGCGATACGGGCTGCTTCGATCTGGTTGGAAGTGATCCATGCCGGTTCAAGAGCGACCAGACCGTAATCACCGTAGTTTACTTTTGTGCCGCTGTGTGCAGCGCCCTTCATACGGCCTCTCTGTACTCTGCGGTACTTAACACGCTTAGGTAACAGCATTATCTGGCGCCTCCTTCTTTGCGGGGTCTACGAGAAGATGTTCTGTTGGTCTCGTGAAGAACCTCGCCTCTGTAAATCCAAACCTTGACGCCGATGCGTCCGTAGGTAGTCTTTGCTTCTGCAAAACCGTAGTCGATGTCGGCACGGATGGTCTGCAGCGGGATCGTACCCTCATGATAGTGCTCGGAGCGGGCGATTTCTGCGCCGCCGAGTCTGCCGGAAACCTGGCACTTGATACCCTTGGCACCCAGCTTCATGGTGCGGCCGATGGACTGCTTGAGCGCACGGCGGAAAGAGATACGTCTTTCCAGCTGGGAAGCAATGCTCTCGGCAACGAGCTGTGCGTTGAGGTCGGGCTGCTTGATCTCGACGATGTTGATGGAAACTTCCTTGCCGCCGAGCTTCTTCTGGCAGGTGGCCTTCAGCTTCTCGATCTCTGCGCCGCCGCGGCCGATAACCATGCCGGGCTTTGCGCAATGGATGTTGATGTAGACGCGCTTTGCGTCACGTTCAATCTCTACCTTGGGGACTCCTGCGGGAGCAAGCGTCTCGAGAAGGAATTCACGAAGCTTGTAGTCTTCGACAAGTGTATCTCCGAAGTCTTTGTCATTTGCGTACCAGCGAGATTCCCAATTTTTAATGACACCGATTCTTAAACCGGTCGGATTGACTTTCTGTCCCATTGTTTTTTCCTCCTCTCGCTTATTCTTCTACTTCTCTCAGGGTGATGGTGATGTGAGAAGTCTTTTTGTTAATGCGGAATGCTCTGCCCTGTGCTCTGGGACGGATACGCTTGAGCGTGGGACCCTGACCGACGTTCGCTTCTGCGACGTAGAGTCTGTTGGGATCCATGTTGAAGTTGTTCTCAGCGTTGGCCATAGCGGACTTGAGCAGCTTCATCAGCGGTTCACACGCGGCCTTAGGCGTGTGTTTCAAAATAGCCATTGCCTTGTCAGCGGGCTGATTGCGGATCAGGTCAAGAACGATCTGAACCTTTCGGGGGGCGATGCGGACATATGTCACTTTCGCGGTAGCTTCTTGCATTGGTTACACACTCCTTTCGACCTTATTTGCCTGAGTTGGAAGTCTTGGAACCGGCATGACCCTTGAAGGTACGTGTCGGTGCGAATTCACCCAGCTTATGGCCGACCATGTCCTCGGTCACGTACACGGGGACGTGCTTGCGTCCGTCGTGAACAGCGAAGGTGTGGCCGACAAACTGCGGGAAGATCGTGGAGCTGCGGCTCCAGGTCTTGAGAACCTGCTTGTCGCCGGTCTCATTCATCTTCTCGACTCTTTCGAGCAGCTTGGGCTGCACGAAAGGTCCTTTTTTAACGCTTCTGCCCATTCTAATCTGCTCCTTTCTTACTTGTCGTTGCGACGTCTTACGATCATCTTATTGGATGCTTTCTTCTTGGCGCGGGTCTTGTAACCGAGTGCGGGCTTGCCCCACGGAGTTACGGGGCCGGGACGACCGATGGGGGACTTGCCCTCACCACCGCCGTGCGGGTGGTCGCAGGGGTTCATGACGGAACCGCGGACGGTCGGTCTCCAACCCATGTGACGTTTACGGCCGGCCTTGCCGATCTTGACGTTTTCATGATCTCCGTTGCCGACCTGGCCAACGGTTGCCATGCACTGTGCGGGAACGTTGCGAAGCTCGCCCGAGGGCAGACGAAGCAGGGCGTATGCGCCTTCCTTAGCCATCAGCTGCGCGGCGTTGCCTGCGGCTCTTGCCAGCTGACCGCCGCGGCCGGGATACATCTCCACGTTGTGCACGATGGTACCCACGGGGATGTTGATCAGGGGCAGTGCGTTGCCGGCCTTGATGTCTGCGCCTGCGCCGGAGACGACCACGTCGCCGACCTTCAGACCTTCCGGAGCGAGGATGTATCTCTTTTCGCCGTCCTCATACTGGACAAGTGCGATGTGTGCGGAACGGTTGGGATCGTATTCCAGCGTCTTGACCGTTGCGGACATATCCAGCTTATCTCTCTTGAAGTCGATGATACGATACTTTGTACGGTTGCCGCCGCCTCTGTGGCGAACGGTGATGCGGCCATAGCTGTTGCGGCCGGACTTCTTGTTCATGGGAGCAAGAAGGCTCTTTTCGGGGCCGCACTTGGACAGGCCCGAGAAGTCTGTTGTCGACATATTACGTGTACCGTTACCTGTCGGCTTGTAGACTTTGATTGACATTTGTTTCACTCTCCTTATAGCGGCTTTGCGGAGTATGTCAGCCTCCATACGTTACCGCCGGATTGATTATAGGTTCGAGGGATTACATCATGCCATCGAAGAACTCGATGGTCTTGGAATCTTCGGTCAGGGTGACGATGGCCTTTTTCCAGCTTCTGGTGTAGCCGGAGAAGCCGCCGTATCTGCGCATCTGACCGCGGACGTTGATGGTGTTGACCTTGGCAACGTCAACCTTGAAAAGCTCCTTGACTGCGTTGGCAATCTCGATCTTGTTGGCATCCTTGGCAACCTCGAAGGTGTACTTCTTGTTCATGGTGCCTGCCATGCTCTCCTCGGTGATAACGGGACGGAGGATGATGTCCTGTGCTACCTTACTCATGCGTATACCTCCTCGATCTTGCTGACGGCATCCTGCAGGACAAGCATCTTGTCGCTGTTGAGAATGTCGTAAACATTCAGCGTGTTCACGAGAGCGACCTTGACGCCGGCGATGTTTCTGGCGCTCTTGTAGAGAACGTCATTCTTCTCGGGAAGAACGATGAGCGTCTTTTTGCCGGTGGGCAGAGCCGCGAGAACCTTTGCGATCTCCTTGGTCTTGATCTCTTCCTGGGCGAAGGTGTCGAGCACGATGATCTCATCCTCGGCGGCCTTGGCGGAAAGAGCAGACTTCATAGCCAGTCTCTTGACCTTCTTGTTGATGGAAAAACCATATTCACGGGGCTTGGGACCGTGTGCGATACCGCCGTGATACCACTGCGGTGATCTGGTGGAACCCTGTCTTGCGCGACCGGAACCCTTCTGCTTCCAGGGCTTCTTGCCGCCCCCGCTGACTTCACCGCGTGTAAGTGTGGACTGAGTGCCCTGACGCTGATTTGCCAAGTAATTGACAACACACAGGTGCATAGCCGATACGTTGGGCTCGATGCCGAAAATTTCGTCTGCCAGTGCGACTTCGGAAACCTTGGCGCCCGTCTTATCAAATACGGATACGTTAGGCATAATACTTTACTCCTTCCTTACTTCTTTACGCTGTCTTTAATGAGAACGATCCCGCCCTTGGGGCCGGGGATGGCGCCCTTAATAGCAATGAGATTGTTTTCTGCGTCTACTTTCACGACGTTCAGATTCTGAATGGTGACGCGCTCATGACCCAGATGACCGGCGAGCTTCTTTCCCTTGTAAACGCGGGAAGGATCGGAACAAGCACCCAGAGAACCTGCGTGTCTTGCAACGGGACCGGTACCGTGGGATTCCTTCAGTCTTGCGAAGTTCCATCTCTTGATCGCGCCTGCTGTACCCTTACCTTTGCTGGTGCCGACTACATCGACAACATCGCCTGCTGCGAAGATATCCGCCTTGAGAATGTCGCCCACGTTCAGCGTGTTGATGTCGTCCAGTCTGAACTCCTTGAGCGTTTTCTTGCCGGCAGTACCTGTCTTGTCAAAGTGACCTTTCATGGGTTTGTTCAGCTTCTGTACCTTGATGTCACCAAAGCCGATCTGAACTGCTTCGTAACCGTCGTTCTCGAGGGTCTTCTTCATCACGACGGGGCACGGACCTGCTTCGACGACCGTGACGGGGACAACGTTACCCTTTTCGTCAAAAAGCTGTGTCATGCCGATTTTCTTACCGATAAGACCTTTTTGCATACTTTTTCCTCCTTTAGGTTATTGGTTGACAACTGCGTCAACTTGACCATGGCTGTGCAAGCATCCATTGGGAGACCCGGTCTGCGGCCTCCGTAAACCTTGCCGCCATCCTTGTGGATTAGAGCTTGATCTCGATCTCGACGCCTGCCGGAAGTTCCAGACCCGTAAGAGCCTCGACGGTCTTCTGGGAGGGACGGACGATGTCGATCAGTCTCTTGTGCGTCCGCTGCTCAAACTGTTCACGGGAGTCCTTGTACTTGTGGACTGCGCGAAGGATCGTTACGACTTCCTTCTCGGTGGGCAGCGGTACGGGGCCGGATACCTGAGCGCCGGTTCTCTTGGCGGTCTCAACGATCTTTTCCGCAGCCTTGTCCACGATGTTGTGGTCGTAACCCTTGAGGCGGATTCTGATTTTTCCCTTAGTTGCCATTTGTGTCACACGCCTTTCTGTTTTTTGAACCCGATGGTTCTGTTTTGGCGGGCTTGCTCTTTTGCTTCAACAGTTCCGGGTGTTTCCACCCTTTCCATTTTAAAAACCGGAAATATTTTGCAATATTTTCCGGGTTTTAAAGCATAAGAACACAATCCTATATCCAACGGACTGCAAGGGAAGCAGTCCGGGACAGGTTTGCCGATCGCCCGGTTTGAAATCGGACATACTCCGCGGAAATTTCCCGTCTCGGTGGACGGCCACCTCCCGCATCAACGCATATCAATAGACGCACGTTCCATGAAACGTACTGGTGTATTATAACAGGTTTGTACAAGAAATGCAAGGGTTTTCGGCATATTTTTTTAAATTTTTTTGAATTTTTCTTTATGTATCAACGCTTGCGGTCTGCTGTGCAATTTGCACAAAGGAAACACAACATCTTGGGGTCGTCCGCCTCATTCGACGGAATTCTGCCGCAGGCTCTTTCGCACACGCTCCACGATCTGCGTTACAGCCCACACGATACTGATGCCAACGGCAATGGCGAGGGCATACTGCAATGTCCGTTTTCCGTCTGCCAGAGCCTCGGGCCAGTTCTTCATCACCACATTGCTCATGGTGTAGTACAGCGCACCGCCGGGAATGGAAGGGATCAGCGCCAGGATAAGATAGATGGTTGCCGGCACTTTCTGGATCCGTGCCATGATCTGCGCATACACGGCGGCGGCCACGGCAGCGCACATATACGGCAGGAAGATGGTGTGCAGGATGTAGTCCAGCACCAAATACACCGCCCAAGAGAGCATTCCACCCAGCGCCGTCCAGAACAGAAGTTTTCTGCGCACCTGAAAGATCAGGGAAAAGCCCAGCGTACCGAAAAAGGCAGCCAGCAGCTGTATGACCATGTCGATCATTTTCATCGCCTCCTTATCCCACCAGCCAGATGGCCAGCATATAGCCGCACGCCAATGCCGTCGCCCACAGCAGACTTTCGATCAGCCGCAGTGCACCGGAAATGGTCTCTCCGGCGATCATGTCCCGAAAAGAGATGGTCGTCGCAATGCCGGGAATCTGAAGCATGATGTCGCCGATCATGCTTTTGTCCTCGTTCAGCGCCGGCAAAAACCGCGCCGCCAAACAGATCACGGCGCCCACGGCAAAGCCGCTGACCAGATTGAAAATGATTCGATTGGGGAAAAATCGCTCCAAATGCGACTGTAGGAAGCAGACGAAAAAACCGCCTGCCGCACCGATCAGCCCGTCCAGAAGTGTGCCGCCGAAAAAGATGGTCAGCGCAAAACCCACCAGGGCACTGCCGAAATAGACGCGCAGATACTTGCGCCATCCCGGATGTACCGTGCGGATATCCTGCAAACGGCGTTCCAGCTCGTCCAGGGTCAAGCCCTCGGCGCAGCAGTCACGGCTCAGCTCGTTCAGCTTTTCCAGCCGCGCAAAATCCGTCCCCGCCGGCTTTTCGATGCGCTTGGTGTGCGTCCAGTCCCTGCCCTCGGCATCGGTCAAAGTGAGGATGATGGAGGACGTGATGACAAAAATATTCACCCGCTGCGCACCGTATGCATTGCCGATGTGGGAGACCGTGTCCTCCACACGGAAGACCTCCGCCCCCGACAGCAGCATTTCCTCGCCGATGTCCAACAGCGTATGTACCAGTTTGGATGCGTCTATCACTACTTTTACCTGTTCCATTGTCCCTGCCTGCTTTTCAAAAAGTTAAGGCAACACCGCACGATCGGGGTGTGCGGATTGCGAAGTAAGATTCAAACAAGGCGTGCGCCGCAATTTGTGCGGTGCTGCCTTAAACCGGCGGCCAAAGCCGTAAACAGATATAGTGTACCACACCGCCGAAAGAAGTACAATAGCTTTTGCCGCTTTCAGCCGTAACCGGTCGAAAATATGGGTCCTTCACGGATTTTTGCGGGATTAAGGCAAAACCTTTGGTCGCCGATCGCAGTCGGCAAAATCCTGACATCAGAAAAGCGCAGAAGGGCTCCCTATACGGGGATTCCCCGGTGCGAAGTACAAATCCCACATTTTTCCGTGTGGATCAAAAATCTGCCCTATACATTATATAAGATATTCCTTTCCTGCGCCGAACACAAACAATGGAGATTCTCCTCCCCACGCAAAACCGCCCGGCAGAGATTCTGCCGGGCGGTGGATATATAGGAGTTTATGCGACAGGGGTAGAGAGGGTTGCCCAGGTGCTGCTGTAGAGGGTCTGGGTGGTGCCGTCGGGCAGCTTGACGATCA
>JBJEQK010000173.1:0-6891 GCA_051881715.1 Acutalibacteraceae bacterium | reverse complement strand
TTGTGCAACTTTTTCTTTCGTTCTTAAGTTAATGACATTGCCTCGCAGGGGAGCCCAGACTGCCAAAACACTTTTTGACAAGCTAAGAGCTGTATCCCCACAACAGGATACAGCTCTCTTTGCCTTAAAACTTGAATTCGAGGGAATCCAGAACAGGTTTCAGCGCAGTATATTCCTCATCGTCCCGAATGTTTTCCAAGGCGACGATCACAAAGCGAAAGTCTCCGTTTTCGTCCGGCAGGGTCTGTCCGTAGCCCTCGTAGCGAAGCTTGCCCTCCGTTGTTTTGGAGGCGAAACTGAGCAAATAGAAAGGCAGTCCGCCGATCTCAACCTCGGCAATGTCCGAAGAAGACTCGATCTCCCGGGAGTGTACCGCCTCTGCCAGAGACTTGGCCTTGCTGCCGCCGTCGGCATCGTCGTACTGAAAAACGGAAACGGTCAGCATGGGGGAGTCTTCTTTTTCACCGTGGACCGCCTGCAAATAGGTGGAGGTGCAGTGGGTCTCGTCCACCGTCCAGCCCTTGGGCAGGTCGGTTTTCAGGTAGTCAAAAATGCCGTCATCGGGGGGAAGTGTCTCGGCCTGTGTGGTGGTCATGTCCCGAACCGTGGGTTCTGCGTCGTTCTTTTCGTTTGCGCCGCAGGCGGCAAGGGGGAGCAGGGCGAGACAGAGCAGGCAGGCAAATATTCTTTTCATGATACATTTCTCCTTTTCTGAATACTGTTTTGAAAGACGATCCAAAGGTTGCGGAAATCCCGGCGGTAAAACAGGATGTTGAGCGACAGGACGATCAGTGCGCACAGGACAAACACGCCTGCGCCGTACAGCGCCCACTGCCGATAAGAGACGATCTGCGGCATAGGCAAAAGCCGCACGGCAAGCACAGTCAGTCCACAGGCGGCGAGATTGACGAGACATCGGCCGAAAAAGACGGTGATGGGGCGGCAGAGGATCTCTTTGGACAGGTAGAACGCATACTGCACGGTGCGCACGGTCATGGCCAAAAGCGTTGCCAGTGCGACGCCGTTCATGCCCATGGGGACGATCAGCACAAGGGAGCCGACGATGTTGATGCCCGCTTCGAGAAAGGCGCCGTTGCGCGTCTGCCGGTAGTGGCCGGCGGCAAGGGTGACGTTGTTGTACGGGATGCGGATGCAGTAGACCGCCTCCGCCGCCACTAAAAGAAAGCCGAACAGCGGTCGGATATAGTCGGCGTCGGTAATGCCCTTGGTATAGACGGCGATAAACGGCAGCAGCAAAATGCCCGTGCAGGTAAACAGAACGGTCGTCAGGGTGAAAGAGAAAAACTCATAGACACGGAAATTCTTTTGCAGTGTTTCCGTTTCCTCTCGGGCGATCATGTTGCCGAAGGCGGCTTCGATGCCGGAGGAGAAGGCGGCGACCACTTTTTCGATGCCGGAAACGATGCTGTAGTAGACGGTGTACACGGAAACATCGGCGATGCGCAAAGAGCGCAGAACGCCGGAGAACACGGTCAGTACGAAGATGTCCGTGTTGGTGTGCAGAAAGTAGGCGGTGTGGTGCCCGAAGCCGTCCCAGCGCTGCCGAATGGCGCCGTTGTCGGGCACGGCGTGTGGGTCGGGGGCGTAGTGCCTGCGCACATACAGCCGCAAAAGGACGGGTCGCAGGGCATAGACCAGTGCCGTGCCCAGCTTGACAAGGTGTACCGGGCAGTGCAGACGAATGAGTACAACGGTGAGCGCCGTATTCAAAAGCACGGTGCCGATCTGCAGCTCGGCGGTCACAAAGCGCTTCTGATCCGCCTGCAAAAGCACTTGGCGGCTCATGCCGAAATAGTACTGGGAAAAGGTGCTGACGGCGATGATCAGCACCAGGGACGCAGTGTATAAAAAGTCAAAGTATTCCCGCACAAAGAAGGGGAACAGGCACGCGATCAAAACACAGTAGCCGACAAAGATCAGTGCGACCTTGCGAAAAAAGCGATCTGTGGCGCACAGGATGCTGCTGATCCGACTGTGGTCGCCCTGGGCCAGAGGCTTGTACAGTGCCGCGCGGACAACGCCGCCGACGCCCGCCTCAAACAGAACGATATACCCGAGAAACTGCGTGATGGAAGCGGCAGTGCCGTTGACGGTGGAGCCGTAGGCGCCGATGAAAAGGCGCGGCAGGATGATGCCGCACACCATGGTGACGAACTGCAGCAGCAGGGAGGAGACCATGTTGCGCAAAGCCAGTTTACTGCGCATACAGCCACCTCTTTCCACGGTGCAAAATCAGCAGGGTGCGATACCTGCCCTTGCGCAAAAGGCGGTATTTTATGTCGTTCGGTGCGACGGAAAGCGCACGATGGAAAAGCTCTGTTTCGGAAGCTTTGCGCAGCAGTGCACTGCCCTGCGAGAGGGAAAGTCCGCTCGACGCCAAAAGGCGCAGATAGTTGTCCAGCTGCTTGCGGCACATCTCGCTGATCTCGTTTTCCCAGACAGGGGATAGGGGTACTTTTTCAGACAGCTGTGTGCGCAAAACACGGATAATGCGCCCATACAGCCACAGGCTGTCCGGGTCGAACCGGCAGGTGTGTCCCACGCCAAGGCGGTAATGATAGAAAGAGCGGTGGATATAATATACCTGCTTTGCGGCAAAGACGAGACAGGCACTGCGCAGCAGATCCTCGCCGTGGCGAAGTCCGGGGAAGCTGTTGTAGTCCGGTGCGGCTTCGATCAGCTTGCGATGAAAGCACTTGTTGCAAAGGGTGTTGAAGCGGGTGGAGAAAACGAGACGGTACATTTGCAAGCGCTCGTCGCCCTGCAAAAGGCAGTCGCTGTCCCAAAAGCTCTCCCGCACCGGCGGCGCATCGGCGCGAAAAGTGCTGAAATCAAACAGCAGAAGGTCGGGGGTGTGCTCGTCTATCTTGGCAGACAGACACGCCAAAAGCTCCGGCTCGACCAGATCATCCGCATCAAAGTGCAGCAGATAGTCGCCCCGTGCGTGGCTTTCCGCAAAGGCGCGGGCGAGGAATACGCCCCGGTTCTCGGTGTGGAAAACACGAAAACGACTGTCTTTTTCGGCGAAGCTGTCGCAGATTCGTCCGCTCTCGTCCTCGGAGCCGTCGTCCACAAGGACAACTTCGTAGTCGCTGTAGGTCTGTGCAAGGACGGAATCCAGACACGCGCGCAGAAACGGTTCGGTATTGTAGACCGAAATCATGATGCTGAAACGCACCGAATCCCTCCTTTCTAAAGCACTGTGCAGTAAATATTATATACCAAATATCCGTGCCCCGCAAGAGGGATTTGCGATTGCATTTTTTCATAGGATATGGTACAATACAAACAATGTTTTTTAGGACGTGATGCCAATGCGAATGCGCAAAAAGAAAAATTTGGAGCAGCGGCTGGAGGCGTGTGCCGAGGTATTGGTTCCCGTGCAATATGCCGATCTCAACTTCGACACCGAGGTCGAGGAGGATCTGACGCTGGAGCTTCAAGCACTGTTCGGCAACGACAATCCCGTGCATCTGGAGATCGGCTGTGGCAAGGGCGGCTTTGTGACGGAGATGGCGCGGCAAAACCCGCACATCAACTTCCTCGCCGTGGAAAAAACGGCGAATGTGATCGTCTGCGGCTGTGAGCAGGCGCAGAATATGGGACTTTCCAATGTGCGGTTTCTGAAACTGTCCGCCCAGTATCTGTGGCGCTACATTCCGCAAAAGAGCATTGAGCGCATCTACCTCAATTTTTCCTGTCCGTTTCCCAAGGAAGCGTACCGCAACCACCGCCTGACAGCGCCGCGCTTTCTGCGCATCTACCGGCAGATCTTAGCGGACGGCGCACGCATCTGGCAGAAAACGGACAATATGCATTTCTTTGAGTTTAGTATCGAGAGTCTCTCGCAAAACGGCTTTGTGCTGGAAAATGTGTCGTTGGATCTGCACCACAGCGGCTTTGAGGGCAATATCGTCACCGAGTACGAGCGCCGCTTTTCCGAGCAGGGACTGCCGATCTACCGATTGGAGGCGTATCTGCCGTGAGCAAGGAAGCCAAGACGAACGCCATGCGTTTGCTGGACAAACAAAAGATCGCGTATAAGGTCAACCTCTACACCTGCGACGAATTCATCGACGGCGTGCACGTGGCAGATCAGCTGGGGCAAAGCTACGACAGCTCCTTCAAAACACTGGTCACGGTGGGGAAAAGCGGGGAGCACTACGTGTTTGTCCTGCCCATAGACCGGGAGCTGGATCTGAAAAAAGCGGCGAAGGTCGTGGGCGAGAAGTCCGTGGAGATGATCCATGTCAAGGATATTTTGGCGCTGACGGGGTATGTCCGGGGCGGCTGTACCCCTTTGGGGATGAAGAAACGGTTCCCGACCGTTGTCCATGCGTCGGTTCTGGATTTCGACGAAGTCATCATCAGCGGCGGGCGCATCGGTGCGCAGATCATGATCGCGCCGCAGGATCTGCTGCAAGCGGCTGGTGCACGCACGGCGGATATTGTGAAAGAGGGGACAGCATGAACAGCGCCTGCGAATACTGCATGAATTACACCTACGACGACGAGTACGAGTGCTATACCTGCGATGTGGATTTGGATATGGACGAGTACGAACGTTTTATGGCGGACAGCGTTTCCGACTGTCCGTACTTTCGCGCAGGGGATGAATACACCATCGTGCGCAAACAAAATTGAGGTGAGCCTATGTCCGTGTTAAACGAACTGAAGCCGAAAGAAGTGTTTCGGTATTTTGAAGAGATCTGCGCCATTCCCCACGGCTCCGGCAACCTGAAAGCCATCGGTGACTACTGCGAGCGGTTTGCACGGATGCACGGTTTGCGCTGTGTGCGGGACGAGTGTGGCAATGTTGTTCTGTTCAAGGACGGCGACCCGGGCAAAGAACCTGTTATTTTGCAGGGACATCTGGACATGGTCTGCGTCAAGGAACCGGGCTGTGCCCACGATTTTCTGCGCGACCCGCTGCCGATCGCCACGGACGGGGAGTATGTGTTCAGCCGCGGAACGACCCTCGGCGGCGACGACGGCATCGCCATTGCGATGATCTTGGCGATTTTGGCAGACGATTCCCTGCACACACCGCCCATCGAAGCGGTATTCACCGCAGACGAGGAGACGAGTATGCTCGGTGTGCTGGGATTGGACACGTCCGTTTTGCAGGGCAAACGGATGCTCAATCTGGACTCTGAGACGGAGGGCGCCTTCTGCGTCAGCTGTGCGGGCGGCGCAAGGGTGGTCATCCGCAAAGCGGTGCAGACCGAAGCAAACACAGCGCCCTGTACCCGTGTCACCCTGACAGGTCTTGCAGGCGGTCATTCGGGTACGGAAATTCACAAAGGACATCTGAATGCCATCCGCATCCTTGCCGGACTGCTCATTGCCGTGGCGGATGTGCGGCTGGTTTCTCTTTCCGGCGGCAAGGTGGACAACGCCATCCCGGACACCTGTAGTGCCGTCTTTTCCGGGGATGCGGCATTTTTGCAAAAAGCCTTTGACGCATTGCGTCCCCACTGGCAGAAAGCGGAGCCGGACATCCGCTTGGGTTTGGAGCCGGCGCCGCAGGCGGATACTTGCCTGACGGCGCAGAGCACCGCCGCCGTGCTGGCGCTGATCGCACAGGTGCAGGACGGCGTACAGGAGATGAGCCGGGAGATGGACAACTTTGTACAGACGTCCCTCAATCTCGGCAGGTGTACCGTGGATGCAGGCGGCGCAGAGCTGCACCACTGCCTGCGCAGCAGTGTGGATGCCGAACTGCAAGAACTGATCGGGTCGCTGAAAAACCGTGCCGCAAAGCACGGCGCCGTTGCCGAGGCCGGGGACGCCTACCCGGCGTGGCAGTACAGGGCGGATTCTCCCCTGCGGGAGCTTGCTGTGGAAATGTACCAAAAGCAGTACGGCAAAAAGCCCGCCGTGGAAGCCATCCACGCAGGGCTGGAGTGCGGCATCTTCGCCGGCAAGATCCCCGGTCTGGACTGCATCTCCATAGGACCCGACATTTTGGACATCCATTCGCCCCAGGAAAGATTGTCCGTTGCCTCCACCGAGCGGACGTACGCGCTTGTCTGTTCGATACTGGAAAATATGTAAAAAAACACCGAGAAGAGCCGTGAAAGCTTTTCTCGGTATTTGTGTTTTTAGACGTTCATTTTTGCGCTTTAAAATAGGCGTCCAAAGCACTGCGGCATTCCTCTTTGGACATACCCGCCTGCATTTCGCTGTACAGGATGTCCATCAGCATCCAGTCCGTGTCCGTGGGCTTTGCGGCCGCATAGCTTTCGGCGTTGACGGTGTCCAGCACGGTTTCCGCCTGGTACAGCATCCCGCAGATGCGGAACATACTCTGCCAAAGCGCCTTGGTACGGTCAAATTTGCCGTTCGTCGGGATGGTGATCTCCGCGCGCAAAATGTTGCCGTTGGAATCGGCGGCGATATTGCAGTCTGCGGCAGATACATTGGCAAAGGTGATCTGCACATTCGCCTGATCGGCGGTGGTTTCCTGAATGTCGGGGAAGCCGGAAACGTCGGAAAGCGCTTCGGCGATCTCGCCTGTGGTCTGCACGTCCATCTGCGAAAAAACGCCGTTCAGAGCGTACTGTATCGGCTTGCTCCAAAGACAAAGTTTCTGCCCCTGATCGCCGAACAGGGACGTCACAAAGAGGTGCTCTATGGCGTCGTAGCTCAGAGAGCCGGGCAAATCGGCACTGCCGACTGCGGGGACGGGTTCCCCGAAAAACACCTCCGTGGGCGCAGACGCTTCCCGGATGGTGAATGCGGCGCTGAAGGGTTCCTCTTCCTCCTGGGAAACTGTGCACGCTGTCAGTCCCGCAAGAAGAACGCAGAGCAAAAGTATGCCGATTTTTTTCATAGTGATCGTCCTCAGTTTTTAAAAATAATATGTTT
>JBJEQK010000172.1:0-28258 GCA_051881715.1 Acutalibacteraceae bacterium | reverse complement strand
TTCGCCGACTGCGGTCGGCGACCAAAGGCACCGCCTTTGGAATCCGCAAGCCTTTGAAAAGGCTTGAGCGAAACTTTTAAGGCAACACCGCACAATCGAGGTGTGCGGATTGCGAAGTAAGATTTTTCGTCAGGTTGTACAGAAAGACCGCCGACTTGCTGACGCAAGTCAAGGGATTTTTGTGTAAGCTGACGGAATAAGATTCAAGCAAGGCGTGCGCCACGATTTGTGCGGTGTTGCCTTAATCCCACAAAAATCCGTGATGAACCAAAAAACCGCATTTGCGTTCCCCGGCTTTTTTCGGGGCACGGCAGATGCGGTTTTTGGTGTCGAATTGCGTTCTTGAAAGCGTCAGGTGAGATACTGTTTGGCGTAGCGCTCGAAAAGAACCTGCGCCTGTGCCGAGCAGTCCGGGTCCCGGCGCAGTCCGTGGTTGGAGTGGGGGAAGGGGAGAAAATCGTGCACCACGCCGCACGCCTCCAGCCGATCGTTCAGGGTCACAGACTCGTTGTAGGGTACGACGGTGTCCCGCTGCCCGTGGCACAGGAAGGTGGGCACGACGTTTTCCGTAACATAATAAACGGGTGAAATTTTCGCCAGATACGGCGTGGCCTCGTCCCAATCCTCCGGGGTGACCGTGTGGCGGCAGGCGTTGGAAAGCAGTTTCGTCATGGCGTTCGGGTCGCCGAGATCGTTGTGCAGGATCAGCGACTTGTCCGTCAGATCCGCAGGCCCCGACTGCGCCGCAACGGCTTTGGGTACAATGGGGGAAATACTTGCACACTTATAGGCGTACAGCTCCGCCAGGTGTCCCCCGGCGGAATGCCCGGTCAGCATCATGCCGGTAAGAGTGATGTTCTGTTCCTTTGCCGTGGTCTGAATCTTATTCAGCGCCAGCGTGATATCGTCGAGGATGTCCGTCATGCCGACGCTCTCGGAAAGGAAGCGGTAATTGATTGCCGCGGAAGCATAGCCCAGACGGGCGCAGCAGTCGGGCATCCGCTCCTGATAGATGTCCTTGTCGCCGAAAGTCCATGCGCCGCCGTGGATCCAAAGGATCAGCCCGGTCTCGGTGCATCCTTTGGGCAGGCAGAGATCCAGCGTCTGTTCCCGGCAGTTGCCGTAGGAAATGTCTTTATAGATATTGTACGCACACATAAAACCATTGTCTCCTGAAAAGAAAAAATCACAGCAGTTTTTTCAGGTATTGCCCGGTCAGGGAACCGGGAACCTGCGCCACCTGCTCGGGTGTGCCGCACGCCACGATCTCACCGCCTCGGTTGCCGCCCCGGGGACCGAGGTCGATGACGGTGTCCGCCGTTTTGATCACGTCCAAGTTGTGCTCGATGACCACGACCGTGTTGCCTGACTCCACGAAGGTCTGCAAAACGTCAATGAGCCGATGCACGTCCGCCGTGTGCAGTCCTGTTGTCGGCTCGTCGAGGATGTACATCGTCTTTCCCGTGGAACGCTTGGACAGCTCCGTGGCAAGCTTTACCCGCTGTGCTTCGCCGCCGGACAGGGTGGTGGAGGACTGTCCGAGTTTGACATAGCCCAGACCCACATCGTAGAGGGTTTTGATCTTGCGGTAGATCTTCGGCTGTGCTTCAAAGAAATGCATGGCTTCCTCCACGGTCATTTCCAGCACGTCGTAGATGGACTTTCCTTTATATTTCACTTCCAGCGTTTCCCGGTTGTACCGTGCGCCGTGGCAGACGTCGCAGGGGACGTAGATGTCCGGCAGAAAGTGCATTTCGATCTTGACGATACCGTCGCCCTGGCACGCTTCGCACCGTCCGCCCTTGACATTGAAGGAAAAGCGTCCGCCGGTGTAGCCGTGCTTTTTGGCGTCGGTGGTGGCGGCGAACAGTTCCCGGATGTCGGAAAACACGCCGGTATAGGTCGCCGGGTTGGAGCGGGGCGTGCGTCCGATGGGGGACTGGTCGATGCTGATGACCTTGTCCAGATGCTCTATGCCCCGCATTTCCCGGTGTTTGCCGGAGAATTTCTTGGCGCCGTTGAGTTCCGCCGCCAGTTTTTTATAGAGGATCTCGTTCACAAGGGAGGATTTTCCGCTGCCCGATACGCCCGTGACAGCGATAAACTGCCCGAGGGGGAAAGTGACGTCGATATTTTTCAGGTTGTTTTCCGCCGCACCGAGGATCTGCAAAACTTTGCCGTTGCCGGGGCGGCGTGTTTCGGGAACGGGAATCTTTTTTCGACCGGAGAGGTAGTCGCCGGTGACAGAGCCTTCGCACGCCATGATCTCCTCTGCCGTGCCCTGTGCCACCACCTGACCGCCGTGAATGCCGGCGCCGGGACCGATGTCCACGATATAATCTGCGGCGAGCATGGTTTCCTCGTCGTGTTCGACCACGATCAGGGTGTTGCCGAGATCACGCAGATTTTTCAGCGTCTGCAAAAGCTTTTCGTTGTCGCTCTGGTGCAGACCGATGCTCGGCTCGTCCAGAATGTACAGAACGCCCATCAACGAGGAGCCGATCTGGGTGGCGAGGCGAATGCGCTGGCTTTCGCCGCCGGACAGTGTGCCGGAGGAGCGGGCAAGGGTCAGGTAATCCAGACCCACGCTGGCCAAAAACTGCATACGGTCGCGGATCTCCTTGAGGATCAGACGGGCGATCTGTGCGTCTCTGGGGGAAAGCACCAGCTCGTCTAAGAATTGCAGGGCTTCGACGATGGACATCTGCGTAAATTCGTGGATATTGATGCCGCCGACGGTGACGCTGACGATCTCGGGCTTGAGTCTTGCACCGCCGCAATCAGGACATTTCTGCGCTGTCATGACCTGCTCGATCTCGGTCTGCGCCCATTCACTGCTGGATTCCCGATAGCGGCGTTCCAGGTTGGGAACAATGCCCTCGAAGGGCGCATTGTAACTGCCGGTGCCGTATTCACTGCGGCGTGTCATGGGAATCTTTTTTCCCTTTGTGCCGTAAAGCAGCGCATCCATGCCGTCCTTCGGAATGTCACAGATGGGCGTGTCCGGGGTGAAGTGATACGCTTCGGCGACGGCTTCGATGTACATCTGCACGATGGTGCCGCCGTCAGGGTACGTCCAGCCGGGCGCCTGCAAGGCACCCTGCCGCAGGGACAGCTTTTTGTTGGGGAAGATGAGGTCGGGATCGACCTTCATAAAGATGCCCAGACCTGTACATTTCGGACAGGCGCCGAAGGGATTGTTGAACGAGAACATTCTCGGCTCCAGCTCTCCGATGCTCACGCCGTGGTCGGGACAGGCGTAGTTCTGGGAAAACAGCACTTCTTCCCCGTCCACAACGTCGAGCAAAAGCAGTCCGCCGGACAGGGAGGTGGCCGTCTCCACGGATTCGGCGAGACGGGAGCGGATATCCTCCTTGACGACCAGACGATCCACCACGACTTCGATGTTGTGCTTTTTGTTTTTGTCCATGGTGATTTTTTCGGACAGGTCGTAGAGAATGCCGTCCACACGCACGCGGACAAAGCCGCTTTTGCGGGCGGACTCCAATTCCTTGACGTATTCGCCCTTGCGTCCGCGGACGATGGGGGCAAGGAGCTGGATCTTGGTGCGCTCAGGATAGGACAGGATGCGATCCACGATATCATCCACGGTTTGCCGGGCGATTTCGTGCCCGCAGACGGGGCAGTGTGGCACACCCACACGGGCGTACAAAAGGCGCAGGTAGTCGTAGATCTCCGTCACCGTGCCCACGGTGGAGCGGGGATTTTTGGAGGTGGTCTTCTGGTCGATGGAGATGGCGGGGGACAGTCCCTCGATGGAATCCACGTCGGGCTTTTCCATCTGCCCGAGGAACTGCCGTGCGTAGGAGGACAGGGACTCCACATAGCGCCGCTGCCCCTCGGCATAGATGGTGTCGAAAGCGAGGGAGGATTTGCCCGAGCCGGACAGACCGGTGAAAACGATCAGCTTGTCCCGCGGGATCTCCAGATCAATATTTTTTAAATTGTTGGCGCGTGCGCCGCGAATGGTCAGATTCATTTGCTGTTCCTCAATTTCTCAATTTGATCCCGCAGATAGGCGGCGTGCTCGAACTCCAAAATCTTGGCGGCGGCGCGCATCTCTGCGGTCAGCTGGGCAATGCGTTTTTCCTTTTCTGCACGGCTCATCTGTTTGGTGTACTCTTTCTTTTCGCCGTCTTTTCCGCCGGAGATCTCCAGAATTTCGCGCACATCCTTGCGGATGGTCTGCGGGACGATGCCGTGCGCTTCGTTGTAAGCCTGCTGCTTTTTGCGCCGGCGTTCTGTTTCGGTAATGGCTTTTTCCATGGAGGGGGTCACGCAGTCGCCGTAGAGGATAACGGTGCCGTCCGCATTGCGGGCGGCTCTGCCGATGGTCTGGATGAGGGAGGTCTCCGAACGCAAGAAACCCTCTTTGTCGGCGTCGAGGATGGCGACCAGCGACACCTCCGGGATGTCCAGACCCTCCCGCAGCAGGTTGATGCCCACCAGCACATCAAATTCGCCCAGTCGCAGGTCACGGATCAGCTCCATGCGCTCAATGGTGTCCACATCGTAGTGCATATACCGCACCTTGATGCCGTAGTTGTCCAGGTAGTCGGTCAGATCCTCCGCCATCTTTTTGGTCAGTGTGGTAACCAGCACCCGCTCCTTGCGCTCGATGCGCAGGTGAATCTCCGAGATCAGATCCTCGATCTGACCGTCCGTGGGTTTGACGATGACCTGCGGGTCCAAAAGCCCCGTGGGACGGATGACCTGCTCGGCGATACAGCGGCTCGTCTCCCGCTCAAAGGTGCCGGGCGTGGCGCTGACAAATATCTTTTGCCCGATCTTGTCGTAAAATTCGTCAAAGGTCAGCGGGCGGTTGTCATAGGCCGAGGGCAGGCGGAAGCCGAATTCGATCAGGCTGTCCTTGCGGGAACGGTCGCCGCCGTACATGGCGCGCACCTGCGGCAGGGTGACGTGGGATTCATCCACAAACAGGATGAAGTCATCGGGAAAGTAGTCCAGCAGAGTAAAGGGCGGGGCGCCCGGTTTGCGACCGGACATGATGCGGGAATAGTTTTCGATACCTTTGCAAAATCCGGTTTCCCGCAGCATTTCGATGTCGTGCAGGGTGCGCTCCTCGATGCGCTGGGCTTCGAGAAGCTTGCCTTGGGCGCGGAACCACTCCACACGCTGCTGCATTTCCTCGTAGATCTCGCTGATGGCGGACTCCATTTTTTCCCGGGAGACCACATAGTGGGAGGCGGGATAGATGGCGACATGGGACAGGGTGCTGCGCACCTCGCCCGTCAGCGCATGGATCTCGCAGATGCGGTCGATCTCGTCTCCGAAAAATTCGATGCGAAAGGCATTTTCGTTGGAGTATGCGGGGAAGATCTCCACCGTGTCTCCCCGCACACGGAATTTGTTGCGGGTAAAGGAGACGTCGTTGCGCTCATACTGGATCTCCACCAGCTTTTCGATCAGCGCATCCCGGGACTTCTCCATGCCGGGACGCAGGGAGATGACCATGCTGCGGTAGTCGATGGGATCGCCCAGAGAATAGATGCACGACACGCTGGCAACGATGATCACGTCCCGGCGTTCCGAAAGGGCAGAGGTCGCCGAGTGGCGCAGCTTGTCGATCTCGTCGTTGATGGCGGAGTCTTTTTCGATATAGGTATCCGTGGTGGCGATGTACGCCTCCGGCTGATAGTAGTCGTAGTAGGACACGAAATATTCCACGGCGTTTTCGGGGAAAAACTCCCGAAATTCCGAGCAAAGCTGTGCCGCCAGTGTTTTGTTGTGGGCGAGGACAAGAGTGGGACGGTTAACTTTGGCGATGATGTTGGCCATGGTAAAGGTCTTCCCGGAGCCGGTGACTCCGAGAAGCGTCTGTTCGGCATATCCGTTTTTCAGCCCCTGTACCAGCGCGTCGATGGCCTGCGGCTGGTCGCCCATGGGGGCAAAGGGCGCATGGAGTTTGAATTGATCCATATATCTACCTCAGATAAACAATGCTTTAAAGCGGTTGTTGGCGGCCATGGAGAAGCAGTCCTCTCCCGCCACCACGATATGATCGGCAAGGCGGATGCCCACGCCGGCAAAGAGATTGGCGATCTCCCGGGTGCAGGCAACGTCCTCGGAGGAGGGTACAGCCACGCCGTCGGGGTGGTTGTGGGTCAGAACCGCCTGCACGGCATTGGTGCGAAATGCCGCTTCCAAAAGGGCACGGCGATCCAACTGCACCTTGGTGGCGGTGCCCAGAGAGACCTTCGTACAGCCGAGCCGCTGTCCGTTGGCGCCGAAGGACAAAAGATAGGCGCACTCCGCCGTCTCGCCGATGAACAGGGAGCGCACATAGCTTTGCAGGGCTTCCGGCTCGGACAGGGAGATTTCGTCCGGCAGCTTGCCGGCGCTGTATTTTTTAGCGATCTGGGGCATCAGGGACAGAAAGGTGGCGGTGTACATCCCGACGCCCTTGACCTTGCACAGCTCCTCCACCGGGGCGTCGAAAACGCCCTGCAGGGAGCCGAAGGTGTCGATGAGCGCATGGGCAGTGACGTTGGTGTCCCGCTTGGGGATGGTATAGAACAGCAGAAGCTCCAGCACGTTGTGGTCGGAAAAGCCGTCCAGACCGCTTTGCAGAAAGAGACTGCGCATACGTTCCCGGTGCTTTTCGTGGGGATGGGCGTACTTTTGTGCTTCCTCCATGGGCGCAGCCTCCTTTTTTGACAAATCAGTGATTTTTCCAAGTGGACGGGGAAAACAGAACCAGCATGGGGAACAGCTCCAGCCGGCCGGCGAGCATGGTGAAGGACAAAATGTACTTGGAAGCGTCCGTGAACAGCCAGTAGTTCCCGTTGGGCCCCACAAGCTCAAGACCGGGACCGATGTTGTTGAAACAGGCGGCGGCCGCAGTGAAGTTGGTGATCATGTCGAAATTGTCAAACGCCGACAGTGCAACAACGGCGGCGGAGAACAGGAACAAATAGGTCGCCATGTACGTCAGTGTACCCTGAATGGTTTCCTCCTCCACACGTTTTCCGTCGATGCGGATGACGTTGACCGAGCGGGGATGGAGCATATGGCGTATCTCCCGCACGAAGGACTTGCACAGCAGGACGATACGCCCGACCTTTATCCCGCCGCCCGTGGAGCCGGCGCAGGCGCCGATAAACATCAGCAGAACCAGAACGGTTCGGGAGAAAACAGGCCAATCGTTGAAATTCGCTGTCGAGAAACCGGCGGTGGAGATGATGGTCATGACCTGAAAGAAGGCGTAGCGGAACGGCTTGAGCAGACCCGGGTACAGGTGGCGGATGTCGATGGCGATGGTGAGCGTTGCCGCCGTGACAATGCCGAGAAAGCACCGCAGTTCCGTGTTGCGCAAAACGGGACGAATGTGTCCCAAAAGCAGGAGATAGAACAGGTTGAAGTTCATGCTGAACAGCACGAGGAACAGGCTGACAACGGCGTCCACATAGACACTGCCGTAGTGAGCGATGCTGTCGTTCCAAATGCCGAAGCCGCCGGTACCTGCCGTGCCGAAGGCTGTACACAGCGCATCGAACAGGGGCATTTTCGGCAGCAGCAGAAGAATTTCCAGTGCCGTCAGGGTGATATAGATCCCGTACAGAATGCGGGCAGTGGATTTGATGCGGGCAACCAGCTTGCCGACCACGGGATCGGGAACCTCCGCACGCATGACGTGCATCAGGCGCATGGAACGCTCGTTGGATTTGGGCAAAATGGCGAGCGTAAACACCAGCACACCCATGCCGCCGATCCAGTGGGTGAAGCTGCGCCAAAAGAGCATGGATTTCGGCAGCGTTTCCACGTCCCGCAAAATGCTTGCGCCGGTGGTGGTGAAGCCCGACACCGTTTCAAAAAACGCATCGCAGAAGTGGGGGATGGCGCCGGAGATCAAAAACGGCATGGCGCCGAACAGGGACAGCAGGATCCACGAAATGCCCACGATGACAAAGCCCTCTTTGGCATAGATGTTTCGGTTTTTGGGCATCTTGAAGGTCAGCGCCGTTCCCAGCGCCGCCAGCAGGACGATGGGCACCAGAAAGGCGATCAGGTTATCCTCTCGGTAGATAAAGCTGCACAGCAGCGGCAGGAGCATCAGGGCGCTCTCCACACGCAGCATCTGCCCGGTGAGATAGGCGATCATTCGTATATTCATAGCGTGCTCCTGTCAGTTCTCCAAGATGTCCCGCAGGTCGGACAAGGCTTGGTTGGTGGTGATGACGACCACGCTGTCGTGCAGTTCGATGGTGCTGTCGCCGTGGGGGAAAATGACCCGGTTGGAGCGGATGATGCAGCCGATCAGAATGCCGCGCTTGAGACGGAGTTTTTTCAGCGGGACGTTCAAGGCGGAGAAGCTTTCTGCGGCATTGAACTCAATGGCTTCGACCATGCTGTCGGCGATCTTGTACAGGGTGCGCACATTGCTGCCGCCGGAATTGGAGCGTGCACGCAGATAGGACAGAATATTGCCCATGGCGATATGCCGCGGCGAGATGACGCTCTCCTGCCCTATGGAGGACATCATGTTGATCAGGGACTGACGGTTGACCTTGGTGATGACCTTGTCCACATTGCTTTTGGAGGCGAACATGGAGATGATGATGTTTTCTTCGTCCATTCCGGTCAGGGAAACGCAGGCGTCCACCGTTTCGATTCCCTCCTCCACGAGCACGTCGCTGTCCGAGCCGTCGGCCTGAATGACGGAAACCTTCGGCAAAAGCTCCGAGAGCACACGGCAGCGTTCCGGGTCGATGTCGATGATCTTGACAGCAATGCCGATCTCGCTCAGGCGGCGCGCCAGGTAGAAGGCGATCTTGCCGCCGCCGACGATCATCACGGAACGCACGGGCTTTTGCAGGATGTGCAGTGTGCGGAAAAACTTGGACAGTTCGCTGTGGGAAGCGGCAAGGGTGATGCGGTCGCCGGATTGCAGCTGGAAGTCGCCGTCGGGGATGATGGCACGTTCGCCCCGGATGACGGCGCAGATCAGCACATCCGAGCGGAATTTGGCGCCGATGTCCCGGACAAAATGTCCGCAAAGGGGGTTGGCGGGTTTCAGTGCGATCTCAGCAAGATCCACACGACCCTTGGCAAATTTCTCCACCTTCATGGCGGTGGGGAACTGAATGATTCTGGAAATTTCAAAGGCGGCGTCATATTCGGGGTTTACCAGCATACTGATGCCCAGCTCCTGACGCATGAACGAGAGCTGGCGGGCATATTCGGGATTGCGCACGCGGGCGATGGTGTGCCGGGCGCCGAGCTTTTTGGAGATCAAACAGGCGAGAATATTCAGCTCGTCCGATCCCGTGGTGGAGATAAAGACGTCACACTTGTCCACATCGGCTTCCTTTTGAATCTCGCAGTCTGCGCCGCTGCCGACGATGCCGAACACATCGAAATGATTGACGGCGGCCTCCACCAGCTTGGGCTGGGTATCAATAATGGTGACGTCGTGGTTTTCATTGGAAATCTGCTCGGTCAAAGTGGTGCCCAGTTTGCCGAGACCGACGATCAGGATACGCATAGGCGGTTCTCCTCAAAAACAGAATGAAAGTCAGGATTCGGAAATATCCTTCTTGGAATCGGCCGGGTCATAGCCGTAACCGTAGCCGTAGCCGTACCCATAGCCGCCGTATCCGTAGCCGCGGCGACCGTAGCTGCCGTAGTTTTTGCCGCTGTAGCGGTAGTGTCCGGCGGCACGGTTGGTGCCCACGGTGACATTGTTGTACACACAGCCGACCAGCTCCGCCTTGCCGGCAGACAGGTCGTCGATGGTGTTCTGGATGCGCTCGACGGAGGAGAAGTCCTCGCGGATGACCAGCAGCTGGGCGTCGGCGTAGTTGGTCAGGATGGACGCATCGGTAACCACACCGGCGGGCGCCGTGTCGATGATGACGAAGTCAAACTCATTGCGCATGGCACGCAGTGCCTTTTCCATCTGCGGCGTGGATAGCAGCTCCGCCGGGTCGGAAACGGCCGCAGAGCCGCCCAGCAGAAAGATCTTGTGCTTTTCCACGTAGCGGATGGCACGCTCAAAGGAGCTGGTACCGTTGAGCACATCGGAAAGCCCGTGACCGCGGCTCTCCTTGCCGTTCAGGGACAGCAGCTTGCAGACGGCGGGCTTGCGCAGGTCGGCGTCGATGAGCAGGACGGAATGCCCGTTCTGCGCCAGAGCGATGGACAGGTTGACCGCCACGGTGGTCTTGCCCTCATTTTCTCCGGCAGAGGAGATCAGGAACACCTTGTGTCCCTTTTTGGCGGCGATATTTTCCACCTTGGTGCGGATCGCCTTGTACGTCTCCACAAAGGAGAACCCGACCGTGCCCTCGTCCATCAGCAAAGCCTTGTCGGAGGCGTTCTTGCCGCCGCGGGGCTGGGTCTTGAAGACGAGACCGATAATGCGCAGATCCAGTCTGGTGTGGATGTCCTCGGCGTTCTGGATGGTGTTTTTCATCATATTCAGGATCATGATGACGATCAGCGCCAGCACAGCGCCGGCAAAAGCGCCCACCAGACAGTACATCAGCGCGGAGATGTTGGTGTTCGCCGCCGTTGCGGCAACGGGGCTTTCGCAGATGGTGATGCTGGAGTTCGGGTAGCCGGAGCTTTCCACGATGTCGGTGAAGTTGTGCATGACCGCCAGGGCGAAATCGTAGGACTTGGCGGCGCTCTCCGTGGTGACGGTCATGATGATGATGTTGGTGCCCGTCACCGTATTCAGGGAGATCGCGTGGGAGACCTCCTCCGCAGTGGTGTCGAAGGAGCAGGTCTGCGCCACCTTTTCGCACATGGTGCGGCTGGACAGGATATACTTGAAGGTATTGGCCAGCGTGATGGAGGCGTTCAGGTCGCTGCTGGAATAGGCAGATTCCTCATCGTCCATGGACTGACGGTTGGAGACAACAAAGGAGATCTGGGAGGAGTAGGTCACGGTTCTGGTCAGCTCCGCCGCCGAAAAACCGAGCGCTCCGCACACCAGCGCCGTCAGGGCGATGACCCACCACTTGGAGAGCACCATCTTGACAAGGTAGGCGACGTTGATCTCCGCACCCTTGCGGTCAATTTTCGTGTTTGTGTTGCTGCTCATGGGATTCTTCCTTTCTTCCGGGGATTGGGGGGAACTGCGCAAGGACGCATTCTGTCCATGTTTGCAGTGCGAATTTTTCACGCACAAAGCGTGTGTTTATGCCACGGGGTACGCCTTCCGCACGGCATACCGCCTGAAACAGCGCTTTTTGGTCATTCGGCGGAAAAAACTCCGCCTGCGGCAGGCGCAGTTCTGTGTGTGGCGCAATACTGCTCAGCACCAGCGGCAGTCCGCAGTATGCCGCCTCCAGTACGGCGTAGGGCATTCCCTCGGTGCGGCTGGCAGAGAGGAAAATGTCCGCGCTTTGAAAGTAGGTGCCCACGTCCGGTCGCGGCTCCAGCAGCTCTACCCACTCGGGGATGCCGCCGAAGTTTTGCCGCAGAAATTCCACCGCCCGATCCATGTGATTGGCCACGCAGATGCGCAGGGTGTAGCGGTGCGTGGGGTCGAAAAAGTCCAGCGCGCGCAGTGCGGTGTCGATGCCCTTGATCTGAAAATCGTAGCCGAACATCAGAATGCAGGGGGACGGCTTCGGGAAAGGCTCTGCCGTATGCAGTCGGTCGAAGTCGATACCGTTGGGAACGGTGACGCAGTTTGGGAAGCCGAGGGCGGCATACGCTTTTCGGACGGCGTCGCTGACGCAAAGAATTTTATCGGCGTGCAGAAGCCGGCGGCGCAGGCTTGTTTTGAGCCCTGCGGTGTACTTCGGCAGACTGTGGGCGTGGAAGATGTGGGGGATATGGCGAAACAACGTCGCCAGTCGAAAGGGCAGGTAGGCGCGGCTGTCGATGAAGTGGGAGTGGACAAGATGCACACCGTGCCGCCGAATGCACCGGCGCAGAAGCTTCGCGGCGGCGAAAGTGCCCCCGGGCAGGAAGTAGACGGGATAGCCGTCCGTCTGTAAGGCGTGTGCCCAGTCTCTGTCCCGGGCACGGGGCGGCAGAATGAAAACGGTCTGTATGCCCTTTTGCCGCAGAGCCTCGGCGAGGGCGCGCATACTTGCCATGAAATTGCCGCCGTAGGGCGGGGCGTAGTTGAGAAGCTGCAGGACGCTGTTCATTCTTCCTTTTCCTCCGTCGGCGCTTTGCCGTCGTTGAGGCTGACTGCGCAGAATGCGGCGGCCAGAACGAGATGCACCTGCATTTTGTAGTAGTTGACCATGCCGTACTCAAAGATGATGAACAGCAGCAGCACCGTCATAAACAGCAGGGCGCTCTTGTGTCCGTCGATCATCTGCCGTGCGAGCTTAACGAACAAATAGGCGTAAAACCAGTAGTAGGTGATAAAGCCGACGATGCCCAGATCGGCGGCGATCTCCCAGTAGTTGTTGTGGGCGTAGGAGAAGGTCTTGCCGTACTCCAAAATGCGGTAGGAGAAGTTGTTCAGCCCGATGCCGAAGAAGGGTCGCTCCTTGAAAAAGGACTTTGCCATGTCGATGTAGAACCGGCGCAGGGTCAGGCTGTAGTCGATGGTGGCGCCGTTGGAGCGGTCGGAGAACAGGTACTCGATCATGTTGTCCAGCCGCACCCCGACGGTTTGGTAAAGAAAGGGGATATTGTAGATCAGCACGATGGCGAGGATGCCGGCGAGGATGGCGCACAGCACCCGCAGGATATAGTTGCGCGCGCGGTAGTTAAAGGTGACCATCAGCAGCACGCCCAGCACGCTCATGAACAGCGCCTTGCGGGAGCTGGTGAGAATGACGGTGAAGAAGAAGGGGATGCAGGCGAAATAGAACGCCTTGCGGTGCTGAACATACGCTTCAAAGAAAGAGAACAGCACGGCAATGGTCAGCGCACAGCCCACGTCGTTGGAGTTGTAGGAGGTGACGGCACCCAAAAAGCCGGAGAACCACTGCTCCGCCGGTGTTTTGACAAACAGATACACCACCAAAAAGGCGCTGGCGGCCAGCACGGTGCGGATGTATTGCTGCAGCCGGGATTCCCTGTCCAGATACAGGATCAGGCAGTAGGTCACGGCAAGGATCTGGATGATTTTGGACAGCGGCACAAAGGAGGTGGCAAAGGAGTCTGCCCAGATGCTGGACGCGAACGCCAGCAGAACGAACAGCCCATACCAGAGTGTATGCAGAGAAATGTATATTTTGCCTGTTCGCAGGCGTTCCGCCAAGGAAATCGACAACGAGATGCCGATAAACAAGAAAAAGACAAAGTAGTAAAAATAGTTTGCGCCCACCGTGGTGCTGCCGAAGCAGATGACGGACAGCATAAGCATAAAAAAGCTGACACCCCAGAGCAGATCCGGAATGCCGCTTGAAAAATTCAGGCGCAGAATGCCGTCCTTCAAAGAGACCATCAGTCGTTCGTCCGTCCTTCATCCGCGCGGCAAAGCAGATCGGCAAAGCGGGAAAAGTTTTGCGCGGCGGAAAAATTTTCTTGATATTTTTGGAATGCGTTTCGGCGCAGTTCCCTGCCACAGGCAAATGCCTTGCGCAGGGTTTTTGCCAGCATTGCATCGGTGAAATCGGCAGGCAGTAAAAAACCGTTTTGACCGTCGTCGATCAGCTCCCGGCATCCGCCCACATCGGTGACAACGGCGGGAACGCCGTAGGACAGCGCCTCCATGACGGCAACGGGCAAGCCCTCTCTTTTGCTGATGTTGACGAATAGATCGACGGGATTTGTGCGGTAGTAGTCCAGTACCTGCTCATGCGACAGGGCGCCCAAAAAGCGCACGTTGTGCCGTGCGGCACATTTCTTTTGCAGCGCAGACAGCTCGGGACCGTCACCGATATGCGTCCACTCGATCGGCGTATCGGGAAGCAGCGTGAGCGCATCCGCCAAACGGTCAAGCCGTTTGAGAGGCACGGTGCGTGCACAGGTGAGGATGCGGAACACGCCGTCCACGGAGCCTTCCGTCAGTGTTCCCTCGGGCGTGCCGAGATAGGCACAGTGTATTGTATCCGAAAAATCGGGATTTTGTTTTGTCAGAAACTGTTTGCCGTCCTCGGAACAGGCATAGACGCCGTCCACCGCCTGTAAAAGCATGGTGCGGCAGGGCAGGTAGTCGAGGGCGTTGGCATACGGATATAGATCATAGCCGTGCGCCCGGGAAATGAATTTGGTCGCGGGAAGCGCCTTGCGCAGCTCGGCGCCCACAGCGGCAGCCACAAAAAACCAGTAGCTGTACAGGACGACCTCCTCGTAGGGGGAAAAGTCGAAGTCCCGGACGGCGCCAAGGATCTCCTCCGTGTGCCGGCGGGTACGGGCGAGAAAATAGCCGAGAAACGCCCGCTTTGCCGGGGAATGCCGCACTTCCCGCAGATCCGCTTCCGGCAGCTGCGGCAGATGCAGTACGGCGGTCGTTCCCCGCAGGCAGTCCGTGATCCTTGCTCTTTTCGGGGAGAGCACCGCGCTGTTGCAGAGTGTGACATTTTCGGGCAAGGGCACCGACACCTTGGCGCCGGGCGCAATGCCGATGGGCAGCAGCAGGATGCGGTCGAACCGCTCGGCAAGATAGGGCATCTCCGTTTCCAGATACGGCTCGCCCGGGTTGTAGGGATAAGCGGTCGTGAGCAGAACCAGACAGCGTTTCACTTATCGGACAGTCCTTTCACTGCACGGGGGAAGCACAGGGATGTCTGCGGCTTCGGGCGGTGCGGGAGATTTTGCGGCGCCGGCGCGCACACGGTTGGAGAGCATGGTGTGTGCTTCCTGCACAAAATAGGTCGGGGAAACCAGCACGGCTTTGACCCCGTATTTCAAAAAAGCAAGGGGCATATGACTGCGCCGTGCCGTGACGGAAAGCACGGCATAGTGGCGGAAATCCACATATTTCCGCTCGGACGGCGTCAGCAGATTGGATTTGGTCAGCTTGAGTTTGTACAAACGGTTCTCGCCGTTGATCTTGTTCGGACCGACGGAGATGCGCTCGCCGTCGTGCAGATACTGCACGATGTAGGACACAGGCAGATAGCCGATCCGTGTGCCGAACTCGATCATGCGCCACATGAGCATGAAGTCCTGTCCCATGGGCACGTCCGCAAAGCCGCCTGCGGCCAAAAGCGAGGAGCGGCGCACCATAAAGGTGGAGGTGGGGCCGAGGGAGTGCAGGATGTGCTGGCGCATCAGCTCGTCATTGGAGCAGTCCTTGACGTAGCTGTGGCGGCGGTACTCGACCAAACGACCGCTGCCGTCGTGGAGGTAAACGTCCGTAAAGGACATCTCCAGATCGTTTTCCACGGTAAAGCGCAGCTGCGTTTCCACTTTTTCGGGCAGGTAGATATCGTCGTCGTCCAAAAAGGTGATGTAGGTACCCTTCGCTTCTTCAATGCCGTGGTTGCGGGCAGGACCGCCGCCCATGGGATGATCGTTGAGCACGTAGGTCACTCTCGGGTCATCGTGATACGGTTTCATCACTTCCATGGTCTGTACCCGCGCCGGGGAATCGGGGGCATTGTCATCCACAACAACGGCTTCGACGTTATGGTAGGTTTGCGCCAGTACGGAATCCACCGCCCGTGCCAGAAAATGCGGACGCTTGCAGGTGGGGATGATGACGCTGACTTTATCTATCAAGATGCATTCTCCTTTGAAATCAGGATTCTGCCGGGTCGTCCGGGATCTCTTCTATGAATACGAAGCCGGTTTCGTCAGACTCGGGTTCCGATGCGGGCGTTTCCTCGATGCGGATGGGCTTGGGCGTTGCGGCAACGGCGTAGAAGTTCTTTTTGCGGCGGCGGGCGATCAGCAGTCCGAGAGCCAATGCGACCCATGTGATGCCGGAAACGATGGCGGCAGGGCGCAGTCCCACCGGCTCATAATCCAGAACGATCTCGTGATCGCCTGCGTCGATGCGGATGCCCAGAAGTGCCTGACCGATTTTAATATAATCCTCGCGGCTGACACGGACGCCGTCCACATAGACACGCCATCCGTCATCGTAGGGGATGGAGGTGTACAGGATCTGGTCGGGTTCTGCGTGCACCGTGCCCTCGATGTGGGTCTCTTCAAAGGTCGTGATCTGCATTCCGCCCTTTTCCAGCGTTTGGAACGCCTGCCGGAACACGTCCATGTCCAGCCCGCAGGCGAAGAACTCCACGGTGCCCGAGCTGCTGTCGTCCTTGATGGGGATCTCCACGTCCACTTCCTCGTAGGCGTCCAGCACGCCCAGATCCAGAATGTACGCCTCGTCGATGCTCTGCGTCAGGCTCAGGTCATCGCCGTTGACATAGACCGTATCGACGGCGCGGGACTTGACGTACAGGTAGCAGTTCTGCTGCACATAGGGCGAGATAGTCACGGTGAAGCTGCCGTAGGCGGAGGAATCCAGCTTGCTGAATTCGATGTGGTTGTTCAGCACGGTGTCCGTGGAGATATCGTTCAGGTTGTTGCAGTATACATAGGAAACATCCATGGGGGTGAACACACCCTGAATGCCGCTGGCACGGCGCAGGAAATCCGACTGCACCGCAAAGGGATTGGATTCGGAATCGTTCCAGTTTTCCACGGATGAACCGACGGTAAAGGCGATGGGCAGGGCGTAGCGGTTTTTGTAGGCGTCATAGGTGGCGTTGGACACGCACGGCTCGTACAGCTCCTCGTTTTCGAGACCGGTGCTGTCGTTCTTTTTGACCACGTATTGAAGCGCCGTCATGGCGTTGTAGACCGGGGTCTGGGGATGGTAGGTGTAGCTGTTGATGTAGTTGCCGTACATTCCCAAGTGACTTTGCAGATTGGACAGCTTTTCCGAAGCCATGGAGGAAAAGGTGGACAGACCGTAGTAGTTGTACCATGCGGGATCCATGCGGGTGCGCAGACTGGACAGCTCCATGCGGTACATTTTGTTGCCGTGGTATGCGTCCAGCGTTGCCTTGAGGTCGGCGAAGTCTGCGTAGTCGCCGCTGTAGGAGGCCTTGGTCTGGTTCATGGAGTAGTTGTCCGTGTTGGCGATGGCGGATTCGGAGATCACACAGCACAGCACCAGCAGGGAGACAGACGCCGCCTGCAATTTTTTATTGCGCATGGCGGCAAGCACCAGCGTGTAGACAAAGGTGAAGGCTAAAGAGATCAGGATCGTGGTTTCGGAAACGTTTTTGGAGCCGATCTCCTGCACCATCACGATGAAGAACATCACGCCGACGCCCGTCAGCAGCAGCTCCTTGCCGCTGAATTCACGGATGCGGCAGATGGCACGGAAAGCGAGGATCAGCAGGATGAAGGAATACATGAACGAGAAACGGTACGGCAGGTCGTTGGGGAAATGGAAGCCGTGCCAGACGTAGTTGGCGTAGTTGATGTTGAAGGAGAAGTACAGCACGCCCAGCAGCAGCACGTGCATGATCTTCTCTTTGAGCTTGATGGACTTGGACAGCAGATACAGCGGGATGAGCATAACGGTGAGGATGCCGCAGTACACATTCGGCAGTACGTCCTCGCCGCTGGAACGGATGGTCGGCTCCACGCTGGCCAGATGGTTGGCAAGGAAGTCAAAGATGGAGTAGTAGCTCTTGTAATCCTGCGGGAAGGAGCCGGAGGTCGCCGAGCAGGCGCGCAGAATGAATATCGTCGGCAAAAGGGCAAACAGCGCCAGCAGTGCCGCCAGAACGGAGGCGCCGGCAAAGGTAAAGCCTGCGTTCAAAAAGCGCATATTGCCGGGGCTGAATTTTCTTTTGTAAGGGTCAAGCTTGTCCGTGAAACTGTAGAAAGACAGGTACCGCACCAAAAAGTACAGTACGGAGAACAGGCACACCATCAGTGCCATGTAGTAGTTGGAGATCATGATGACGGTCAGCACCAGCGTGTAGAGCAAAAAGCCCTTTTTGTCGATGATGCGCTCGATGCCGAGGATCACCAGCGGGAACAGCATCATGGCGTCCAGCCACATGACGTTCCAGTAGTAGGCGATGAAAAAGCCGCAGAACGAGTACAGCACACCGAAAGCGGCGGTCACGTGGTCGTTGCGGTGCTGGGATTTGCGCAGGTAGTAGGTGAAGAAAGCGGCGGCAAAGGCGGCTTTGAGCAAGATCATCAGCGCAATGGCGTCGGGGATGTTGGCATGGGAGAACAGGAACATGACCACCAGCAGGGGACTTGCGAGGTAGTTAAAAAAGTTGCCGAGGAAACTGCCGCCCATGCCCGTGTTCCACGAGTATAAAAGACTGTCGCCGTTTTTGATGCGCTCGTACAGCTCCGCAAACAGGGGACCGTACTGGTGGTACAGATCCATGCGCAGGATGGTGACATCCCCGAAGGGCGCCATTTTGAAGCAGTAAAAAACGAGCACCATAATGAGCGCCGAGCAGAAAAATGCCAGAGCGCAGAAACGGTTGTCAAAAGCGATTTTTCGCAGACCGGTCTTTTCGGCGGACTTCAACTGCGTATTCGACATAGTAGGACAGACCTCCTGTATATACTTATACATATTCATCTTGCATTTTACCATACACGGCGCATTCTTTCAAGTAAAACTTTTTAAAAGGACACATTTTTCATATATGGAATAAAGCTGAAAGCGCTTGCGCAGTTCTAATTCGGGACAAGACGCCATAGACTGTACAAAGAAACGGAAAGCGAAGGAAGATTATGGCACAGAAATTCAGGGAAGCGGTGCAGTATATCGTGCCGCGGCTGCGGGAAGCGCTGCTGCGTATGCCGCAGGAAGTCCAGCAAACGGTGCTGGAGGTGCGCCTGCGGGCAGATGCGCCGGTGGTGCTGACGTGCATGGACGGGGCGTATTTCCTGCTGCCGAACGGCAGGACCTGCTGTCTGTACCGTACCGATGCGGTGGCGGCGACGCGGCAGGAGGTGCAGAATACCTTTTTATGTTTGTGCGGTTATTCCGTCCACAGCGTGCAAAGGGAGATCTGCGAGGGCTTTCTCACGGTGCACGGCGGGCACCGGGCAGGGATCTGCGGCACGGCGGTGACGGATGACGAAGGTGCGGTGCAGAGCCTTGCCGATGTGACCAGCATCAACCTGCGTGTGGCGCGGCAGATTCCGGGTGCGGCAAAGGCGCTGTGGGATGCGCTGTTCCGTCAGGGATTGTGCAGTGTGATCGTGGCGGGGCCGCCGGTCAGCGGAAAGACGACGGTACTGCACGATCTGGCGGTGCGGCTGTCCGAGGCGCTGTATCGGGTCAGCGTGGTGGACAGCCGCAGGGAGCTTTCCCCCTTGCCGCTGTGCGACGTGCTGTCAGGGTACGGAAAGGCGCAGGGCATCCTGTGCGCCCTGCGCAGTCTTTCGCCGCAGATGCTCATCTGCGACGAGGTAGCCGCTGAGGAAGAGATCCGGGCACTGCAAAACGGCTTTGCCGCCGGTGCGGAATGTGCCGTCAGCGTGCACGCAAGGGATGAGACGGATCTGCCGCACAGAAAGCCCCTGCAGGCGCTTCTGCGGACGGGACAGTTTTCCCACGTGGTACTGCTGCAAGCATCACCGCCGTGCCGCATTCGCCGGATCTTTGAAGCAAAGGAGTTGGGTGCATGAGATGGTTGGCGGCAATCCTGCCGGTTCTGCTGGGCGCCGCCGTGGGAGCGGGACTGCGCGGCAGACTGCGCCGGCAGGCGGAGGCTTTACGGCAGATCTGTCTGCTTTTGCGGCAGATGCGTACCGAGACGGCGTATCTGCACACGCCCTTTCCCGTACTGGTGCGATCTCTGGGGGAGAGCGGGGAGTGCAGGGCGCTGACCTTTTTGACGGACTGCGCCGTCCAGTGCGCCGCCGGAACGGCGTTTCCCGACGCATGGCGTGCCGCCGTGCATCGGTTTCAGCGAAGCGGTGCACTGCCGGCACAGGCGGGACGGGAGCTGGCGCAGCTGGCAGGATCGGTCTGCGGCGCCGACACACAGCGTGTGGACGGGATACTTGCGCTGTATGAGGATGCCATGGGACGCCATCTGCAAAACGCCGAGGAAAGAAACCGCACCGGCGGCAGGCTTTGCGTGCGGGTGTGCAGTGCGGTGGGACTGCTGTTCGGAATCTTGATCGTATAGGATGAAATGAAATGGACATTGCCTTTGTTTTTAAGATCGCCGCCGTAGGGATCATTGTTGCGGTGCTCAACCAGATTCTCTCCAAGTCGGGGCGGGATGACTATGCCATGCTCACCGCCATCGCCGGAATATTGGTGGTGCTGATGATGCTTTTGCCGAAACTGCAAGCGCTCTATCGGACGGTGCGGTCGGTGTTTGACCTGTGAGCGGATACAAGATCGCCGCTTTTGCCATCGTGGCGTCGATCTTGGCGGCAATGCTGAAAAAGGAAAAAGCGGAGTATGCCCTTCTCGTTCAGCTGGCTTCGGCGGCGGCGATTTTGCTTTCCGTGGCGGCGTCGGCCTCGGCGGTGTTTCATACGCTCATCGGTTTTGCTGAACGGGGCGCTCTGGGGACAGGGTATATCCGGCTGCTGCTGCGGGGCTTGTGTCTGGCGGCGGCGGGGGAATGGACAGCGGCGTTCTGCAAGGATGCGGGAATGTCGGCATTGGCGGTCACGGTGGAAGCGGCGACAGCGGTTTTGCTGTTGTCCATGTGTTTGCCGCTGATGGAAACGGTGCTGGAATTTGCGGCGGGATTTTTTGTATGACGGAAAGTACATGGGATCTGTCGGGTATGACGGACGCACTGCCTGCGGAAGCGGCAGAAATTTTGCGGGACATGGGCATCACGCAGGCGGAATTTTCGGGGCTGTTTTCCGTGCGCTTTGCGGACGTGGCGGAAACGGTGTTCGGCGTGTTCCGGGGCAATCTGCGGGAGCCGGTGCTGTTTTTGGGGACGGGGCTGGGTATTCTGCTGGTTTTGAGCGCCTTCGGCGCCATCGGAAAGCCCGGCGGCAAGGAGTCGGCTCTGCGGGCATATGTGGGCAGTCTGTTTCTGCTCACCGCCTGTGCCTCGCCCTTGTATACGGCGCTGAACGTTGCCGTGTCCGCCGTCAAGACGGGCAGCGCCCTCATGTGTGCGCTCATTCCGATTTTGGCGGCGATCGTGGCGGCAGGCGGCAATCCGGTGCTGTCCGCCGTTTGGCAGACAGCAGTATTCTCGGCGGCGCAGACCGTCTCTGCGGCGGCATCGGGATTCATGGCGCCGTGCTGCGGTCTCATCGCCGGCACAGGGATCCTCGGCGCACTCATGCCGCAGATGCGCCTGTCGGAGCTGACGGGGAAGATCCGCAAATGCTGTACATGGGTTTTCTCCGCCATGGCGACCCTGTTCACGGCGTTTCTCTCCTTAAAGGGGGTGCTGGCAGGATCGGCGGACACCCTGACCGCCAAGGGGATCAAGCTGGCGGTGAGCAGTTTTATCCCCGTCATCGGTTCCCAGCTCAGCGACGCCTATGCTTCCGTGGTGGAAAGTCTGTCGGCGGTACGTTCCACGGCAGGCGTGTTTGCCGTTGCCGCTGTCTGTGCGGTCGCCCTGCCTGCGGGGGTACAGCTGCTGCTGTGGATGGGGGCGCTCAAGCTGTTGGGTGTGGCGGCGGCTGTGCTGGATCGCAAAAACGAGGGCACACTGCTGTCCGCGTTTGATGGCGCTCTGTCGGTACTGCACGCCTGTCTGCTGTTTGTGACCGTGCTGTACGTGCTGTGCGTCGGAATCATCATCAAGGTAAAGGCGGGGGTATAGTGGAAAGCGTCAGCGGACTTTTACTGGGTCTGTGCTTCGCCGCCGTGCTGGGCGGTACGGTGCATCTGCTGTCCCCAAACGGCAGTACAGACCGGGCGATGGGGCTGTTCGTATCCCTGTTTGTGATCGTGTCGATGCTCTCTCCCGTGCAGGAACTGCTGGGACAAAGTTTTCAGCAGAGCGCATTCGGCACACAGCAATCGCAGGAAACGATACAGCAGGCCGTGCTGGACAGTGCCGCCGAGGCCATTCGCCGCAGTGCACAGACGGTGCTGGACAAATACGGCGTTGAGGCACGCGTGGAGGTAGAGACGGTGGTGCGGGACGGCGAGGTTCATGCGGGACGGTTCGTCATTTACGGCGCGGCGGGAGAAAAAGCACAGGAGATCGCAGATGAAATTTATGCACTTACGGGAGAGCTTCCCATCCTGGAAAACATTCCTTGAAAAAATGCAGACCGACAAAAAGCGTGCGCTGATCGTACTGCTTTGTGCAGCGGCACTGCTTTTGCTGGTGCTTTCGGAATGGATGGGGGGAAAGCAGAGCACCCCTGCACAGACGCAGGAGACGAACTACGCCGCAGAGCTGGAGACGAAACTCTCGCAGATGATCAGCGCCATTGACGGTGCAGGCAGGACGAAGGTGCTCGTCACACTCAAGGGCAGCGGGGAGGCAGTCTATGCCCGCAACGATAAAATGGAGGCGGACAGCACCCGCACCCAAAGCGAGCAGGAGTATGTTCTGGTGCGCTCGGGCAGTGACGAAACGGGACTGCGGCTCAAGACGGTGACGCCGCAGGTGCTGGGCGTGGCTGTCGTGTGCGAGGGGGCGGATGTGCCGCAGGTGCGGCAAGCCATCATGGATACAATAACGGCGGCGCTGGACATCGGGGCATCCCATGTGAGCGTTGTCCGAATGCAATCGGAAAGGAAGAATTAGCATGATACTCAGGAAAAGACAGTTGGTAACGGCGGCATTGGTGATGGCGCTGGGGGCGGCGGTGTTCGTGAATTGGTTCTACACCAAGCCCCGGGCAGAAGCGGCGCCGGTGGAGGCGTCGGTCACCGAGGCGGCGGAGAATCTGGGCGATGCGCAGTATGTGATCTCCAATACCACGGGCACGACAGACAGCTTTGCCGAGGCGAGACTGGAGCGGGAAAAGGCACAGTCGAAGGCCATGGAGGCATTGCAGGAGGTGCTGCGGGACACCTCCGCCACGCAGGCCGCCACAGCGGAGGCTTCGAAGGCGCTGGCGGATTTGACAAATCGCATCACACTCGAAGCGGATATGGAGACGCTGATCCGCGCCAAAACGGGACTGGAATCCTTAGTGATCCTCGGGGAGGATTCTGCGGAGATCTTACTCTCGGACAGTGTTTCGGAGGGCTCTGTGATGCTGCAAATATCGGAGATCGCCTGCGGCAAGACCGGTTTTTCGGCGGAGAAGATCACCATCATCGAGTCGAAAAAAGACTCTTAAGACAGGGGGCGGTGAATTTCTTGACAACGCGGAGAATAGCGAGTATACTTCTCCTGTAAAGGAGCGTGTAATTCGTGAAGAAAATCGGAGCATTTTTGAAGCTCATTTCCCTTCTTCTGCTGTCGCTGGCGCAGACTACCGCACCGCTCAAGGCGTTGATTCTCTACGGAGAGTCGAGCTTTTTTGAGCCTTGGTCGGCAGAGCAGGTCTTTACCGAAGATTATGCCGTGACGATAGAAAAAGATCCCGACAGGGATTTTGTGATTCTGAATCTCACCGACATTCAAGTCAACAATGCCGATGCTTTCAGGGAAAACGGTGAAAAGACGAGGGCATTGCTTCAAGAGCTGGTCACGAAAACGCATCCCGATCTCATCACCGTGACAGGGGACAACGGCAGGGGCTGGGGCGGTTTTGTGCAGATGATGCAGGATGTGGACAGTCTCGGCATCCCGTGGGCGCCGGTGCTGGGCAACCACGACAGCGAAAAGCCCCTTGACGCTTTTTTCTCTGCCTATCACCTGTACAAGGCGACGAATTGCCTTTTCCGCTTTGGACCTGAGGGCATGGGCTACGGCAACTATATCGTCAACATCACCGAAAACGGAGAGATCCTCCACTCTCTGTACATGATGGACACCCACTCGGAAGTGGAACAGGCGGACAGCATCAACGGTCCCGAGGGCGGCTACGACCACCTGTGGCAAAATCAGATCGAGTGGTACAAGTGGGCGGTCAACGGGACGAATACGCTTGCCGGGCACACCGTGGAGAGCACTGTGTTTTTGCATATCCCGCTGTGTGAGTATCGGCAGTTCGAGAGCCATACGCAGGACGAAACCTTCTTTGGCGAAAACAAAGAGGGCGTTTGCGCCCCTGCCGGCAACAACGGCTTTTTCGACGTTTGCCGTGAACTTGGCAGTACCAAAAATATCCTTTGCGGGCATGACCACATCAACTCGGCTTCGTTTGTGCTGGATGGGATTCGTCTGTCCTACTCCCTGAAAACCGGCTACGGCAGCTATTTCGACGCCGACAGGATCGGCGGCACGACCCTCACGGTGGACGGCGACGGCAAAGCAGCCGTACAGCACGTGTACTGCGATGATGCGCTGCATCGGCAGGCAGAGGCAAAATAATCTATGACGAGTGCAAAGAAGAAAAAAATAGCGACATGGATCATCGTGCCGCTGATGCTGGGCATCTTTCTGTTCGATATTTTCACCGTGGTGCTGGGGAACGTGTACAATGCCCGCCTTTCCGTCACGGCGGAATCGTTCGACGGGACGTACACCGACCGCATCCACTTTCTCAACACCGCCAATTCCGACGCGATCCTCATAGAGTCGGGCGGACACTTCGCGCTGGTGGATTCCGGCGAGGGCAGTGAAAATCCCCGCCGCAAGGGGGACTACCCCGGGTTTGAACGCACGGTCATCGACTACATCAAAAAAGTCGCCGTCGGCGAGGACGGCAAAGCGCATCTGGATTTCATCCTCGGCACCCATGCGCACTACGACCATATCGGCTGTTTCCACGCCATTCTCCAAGATGCGGATATTGTGATTGACAAAGCGTATTTTAAGCCCTATCTCGCCGAGGTCGGCAAGGGGTACGAGAGCAGCGGCTGGGATATCGGCGATGTGTATGCGCAGATTATCGAAGATCTGCGGCAAAGGGGCATCCCGCTGATACAGGATCTGCCCGATACACCGTTCCTGCTGGGCAATTTCACGGTACAGTTCTTCAACACCGTGACCCCGCAAGCGCTGTACGGACAGGGCGAGAATGCCGCTTCCGTGGGCGTCAAGGTGACGAAAGGGGATCGCTCGGCGTTTTTGGCGGCGGACATCACCCGCACGACAGGACTTGCACAGCGGCTCACGGACGAGATCGGCAGGGCGGACGTGCTGAAGATCGGACACCACGGCTATTACGGCTCAGGGTCGATGCACTTTTTCGAGGTGCTCCGGCCGCAGATCGCCGTTGTGACGAACCGTTTGGGCAAGATATACCCCAACGAAAAGTGGATGCTCATCCTCAAAGCGCATTTGCCCATTTTGGCGACCTACGAAAACGACGGCGTGATCGTCAGCTTTCCCGACGACGGATCGCTCGTTGTGACCAATCACATTCATTCATAGTTTCCGACAAGCTGGCAGACTGGCGAGAAAGGATGCCCGATGCCGTTTTCTTCGGGCGATAGGCGTACAAAGGTACGAAGAGACAAAAAACGGCAAGCATACGAGCAGCGAAACGGTTCGATGCCGTGTCGCTGCTCATGTTTTCTATGCCTTCGCCGATGCTTCAGACTTTTCCTGTATTGTTGTGTATGCGCTCGGGCGCCTTTATCGACAGTCTGAAGACCGTACCTTGTGTGCGGTCTTTTCTCTCTTTCTTGACATTACGATGCCCAGCGAGTATAATTTTTCTATACAATAAAGGAGTGTGCATTATGAAAAAAATTGTCGCCTACCTGAAACTGATCGCCTTCGTGCTGGCATCCGTCGGGCAGATTCTTGCACCCATGACGGCCGCCCGCATCCACGGGGAAAAGAGCTTCTTCGAGGATTGGTCGCCGAAGCAGGCGTACACAGAGGACTACGCCGTGACCATCGAGAAAGACCCCGACAAGGATTTTGTGATTCTGAATCTCACCGACCCCCAACTCAGCGCATTGGAAGCTTTTGACGAAAATGGTTTGATCTTGACTGCCATCATGGATGAGATGGTCGAAAAGACCCAGCCCGACCTGATCACCGTGACGGGTGACAATGCATGGAGTCCGGACGCCTATCTTAAGCTGGTGCATGACTTGGATAAGTACGGTATCCCGTGGGCGCCTATCATGGGCAACCATGACGGTGAGGGCTGCCCGAGCGAGTTTTGGTGCGCATATCAGTTTTATGCGGCAAAGAACTGCGTGTTCAAATTCGGCCCCAAGGATATGGGCTACGGCAACTATATCATCAACATCACCGAAAACGGCAAGATCATCCACACACTATACATGATGGACACACACGCCGAAGCAGGCGCCGATAACATCAACACCGCCGGGGACGGCACGGAAGGCTATGATCATCTGTGGAAAAATCAGATCGCATGGTACAAGTGGGCGGTCAACGGCACCAACGCCATCGCCGGTCATACGGTCGAAAGTTCCGTGTTTATCCACATCCCGCTGTATGAGTACAGACAGTTTAAGACCCATATGAACGAGGAGACAACATTCGGCGAAAACAGAGAAGGTGTCTGCAGTCCCGATGGCAACAATGGTTTCTTCACCGTCTGCAAGCAGCTCGGCAGCACCAAAAACGTCATCTGCGGACATGACCATGTCAATTCCGTTTCCTTCGTTTTGGATGGCATTCGCCTGACCTATGCGCTCAAGACAGGCGCAGGCTGTTACTGGGACTCGGATATGAGCGGCGGCACGACGCTGACCATTGACAGCAACGGTCACGGCACGATACAGCACGTCTATTCGCTTGTTGCGGTAGCGGAGAACAACTGAGCCGATGAAACACAAAAGATTTAGCAAGCACTTGGCGAAAGGGATGGCGTGTCTGCTGTTTTGCGCCGTCCTGTCTCCCATTGCCCACGGTGTGCGCACCTACAGCGAGACAGCGGACAGTGTGGACAGGTTTTCCCGGGTGGTCAGCCGTTATGAGACACAGCACTTTGACGGCGAAGCTGACCACACGCTCATCGTGCGCACGGACGGCTCGAAGCCGGACTTCCGCGCTCTGCACCCTCAGTATTCGGTGCAGGGACCGGACGACACCTATGTGGTCTGCTTTGCGGACGAAACGCAGGCGCAGGAAAGCTTGGTACTGCTCAACCGAACCGATGGTGTGCTGTATGCCGAGCCGAACGGCATTGTATATGCCCAGACGGAAACCGGGGACTATACGCCCCATTCCTGGGGTGTGGACTATCTGCAAATCCGTGCTGTGACGGAACAGCTTTCACAAAAGACGCTGGCGACAGTCACGGTGGGAGTGGTGGATTCCGGCATTGCGGCGGATCACCCGCTGTTTGAAAACCGCATTGCAGGGGGAGACAGCTTTTTGAGCGACTCGTACGATGTGGATCACTACGGACACGGCACCTGTGTGACAGGCGTTGTGGCGGACTGTACCCAAGGACTGCCGGTGGAGTTTCTGATCGTTAAGGTTCTGGATGACACCGGGCGGGGCAGTTTGCTCAATGCCGCCAACGGCATCCGGCTGGCCGCCGAGCAGGGGGCACAGATCATCAATCTCAGTTTCGTGACCACTTCCTGTTCGCAGTATCTGCACGATGCTGTGCACTACGCCATGGGGCTGGGCAGTCTGCCGGTCATCTCCGCCGGAAACTACACGCTGAACATGGACAAATCCACGTGCTGCCCGGCGCATATGACGGAGCCCGTGGTGGTCTCCGGCTGTGACCAAAACGGCGAAAGATACAAAAAATCCTGCTACGGCTCCACAGTGGATTTGTGTGCGCCGGCGGTGGAGGTGGAATGCGCCTTCCCGGACGGCGGCTACGCTTCCCAGAACGGCACCTCCTTTGCCGCACCGCATATTGCCGCCGTGGCGGCGCTGTACAAGCTGTGCGATCCTGATGCAGACTGTGCCCGCCTGACTGCCCTGCTGCTGGAGAACACACGGGATCTGGGCGAAATGGGGTACGATCCCTACTTCGGCTGGGGAGTGCCGGATCTGTCGGGCTTTGACCTCTCCGACTGTGCGGTGACTGCGGTTCAGGTGGAAACGCTGCCGCAGAAAACAGAGTATATCTATAAAGAAACCTTTGATGCCACGGGCCTGTCCGTGCGGGTATCCTACGCCGACGGTACGCAGAGCGTGCGCAGCTACGGACTGAAGATCACCGGGGCGGATGCACTGCAGCGCGGTGACAATGAGATCACCGTTTCCTACGGCGGGCAAAGCGACACCTTTTTCGTCCATGTAAAATTGGAATGGTGGCAGTGGCTCATCAAGATCCTGCTGTTCGGATGGATATGGTACTAAACAAAAACGAGCTGTCTCGAAAAATCGGGACAGCTCTTTTTTCCCTCATCACGGAAAGTTGGGGGATAAGGAAAAAAGAATATTGAAATAGA
>JBJEQK010000171.1:0-1750 GCA_051881715.1 Acutalibacteraceae bacterium | reverse complement strand
TCGCCGGGGGTTCCCCGGTGCGAAGCACAAATCCCACAAATTTCCGTGAGGAGCGCAATTTTGCGGTATTTCCATAGACAAGGAGAAAACGATGAACATCCAAATTTTCGGCACAAAAAAGTGTCCCGAGACCCGCAAGGCGGAACGCTTCTTTAAAGAGCGCAGGATCAAGGCGCAGTTTATCGACCTGAAAGAAAAGGGCATGAGCAAGGGAGAGCTGACTTCCGTTGCGCAGGCGGTCAAGGGGCTGGACAATCTTCTCGACCCGCAGTGCAAGGATCAGGACACCCTTGCGCTGGTCAAGTATTTGACTGCCGACGCACGGACGGAAAAGGTTCTCGAAAATCAGCAGATCCTCAAAACGCCCATCGTCCGCAACGGAAAGCTTGCCACCGTGGGCTACTGTCCCGACGTGTGGAAAACGTGGGAGTGAGCGGCGGGATGGTGCATCTGCACGGTATATTGACCGTTTTCGGCGGACTCGACTGACGCTCCCGTGACAAATCCGCAAAGACGTGCTATGGTTTTGGCGGAGGTGGTCAAAATGACTGACAAAACAACATTCGGAAAATTTATCCGGCAAAAACGAATCGAGAAAAATCTGACGCAAAAGGAACTGGCGGACATCCTGTTTCTCAGCGAGTCCGCTGTGTCCAAGTGGGAGATGGGCAAAAGCTACCCCGACATCACCCTGATCCCCGACCTGTGCAATGCGCTGGACGTGTCGGAACGGGAGCTGATCGGCGGTGCCAACGATACCCAGTACCGCACGCTCAAACAGGAGGCGCGGCTCTACCGCAGGATCACGGAGACCTTTTTCTGGGGCTTCACAGGGGCGTACATTTTGGCATTCGTCATCTGCCTGATCTGCGACGTGGCCATCCACAAAAAGCTGACCTTTTCTCCCATTGTGTTTGCCGGCTTGCTGACGGCATTTACTTTTATCCCGACCTGCGTCCGTTTTACGAAAAAGCATAAGCTGGCGCTGTTTGCCGGCTCCACCTACCTTTCGATGACGGTTCTGTTTCTGACGTGCTGTGTGTGTTTGCATCAGAACTGGTTCGGCAATGCCGCCATGGGCACACTGCTGGGGTATGCGGTGGTGTTCGGACCGTTTCTTCTCAAAAAATATGCCCGCGAACGATTGGGCAAATGGACACTGCCCGTGTATTTTGCCGTCTGCTGTGCCGTGCTGTTTTTGCTGCTGCTGGTCGTGCGGATGTACACCCCCTTCAGTATTGCCAACGCCTCGCTCATTACGCTGTACAGCTCTATTCCCTTTGCTGTGATTGCGCTCATGCACGTTCTGCCGTGCAACAGATCGTTCAAGGCGGCTGTGGATGTGTTTGTGACCGGCGGTACCGTTTACGGCGGGCAGTATGTCATCAATAGGATCCTTGGTGTGGATCGATCCGCCGACTATGTGATCAACTTTTTCGACTGGGAAAACTGCACCAATGGCAATGTTTATATTATTCTACTGGCTGTCTGCACGGTGCTGTCCGCCGGGCTGGCGATTGCGGGCATCGTGCGCACACGTAAATCTTAACCGACAACTTTTTCTCTCTTTACGGAAGATTGCGGGATTTGTGCTTCGCACCGGGGAACCCCCGGCGAGGGTTCCCCACGCCAAAACAGTCCACCGGACTGTTTTGGCTCCCCTCCTGCGCTTCTCTGTTGTTAGGGCAATACCGTACAAATTGGGGTGTGCGGATTGCGAAGTAAGATTTTTTGTCAGGTTGCACAGAAA
>JBJEQK010000170.1:0-7057 GCA_051881715.1 Acutalibacteraceae bacterium | reverse complement strand
TAACCAAAAAAGCGTGTCTTGCCTAATCGCAAAACACGGTTTTTCGACAGTCTGTGACTTGCGTTAGCAAGTCGGCGGTCTTTCTGTGCAACCTGACAAAAAATCTTACTTCGCAATCCGCACACCCCAATTTTTGCGGTGTTGCCCTGACAACAGAAAAGCGCAGGAGGGGAGCCAAAACAGTCCGGGGGACTGTTTTGGCGTGGGGAACCCTCGCCGGGGGTTCCCCGGTGCGAAGCACAAATCCCACAATTTTCCGAGAAGATCGAAATTTTTTGTCGAAAAATGTTTAATTTTCTATTCTCGCATATTATGCTGCGAAGGGTGTGATATACTATAGATTGAATTCTTTTCTGTATGTGGTGAATTATGAGCAAGAATGAAGAAACTTGGGATATCTACTTCAGCAAAAAAGAAGATATACCCGATACGCCGTCCCAAGCGGCAGATATACCCATTTCCAAAAAGTCTGTCTCCGTACCGCAGGAGGAGGCGTACTCCAACGACTACGACAGCGACTTCGGCGAACAGTACCGCAACGGCTTCTCCCGCTTTTGGCTGAAAAACAAAAAACGCAATCTTAAGCTCCTGCTGGTCAGCCTGATGCTCGTGGTGGTGATCGCCACTGCGGCGTTCGTACTGATTATCAACAACAAGTTGGATCTGATCGACTACGACAGCGGTCTGAACTTTGAGAACGCCGACCAGACCAATCTGGACGAAGAGGACGAACAGCTGGCCTTTACGCCCATGCACGACGTGACCGACGCCAGCTCCCTGAAGGATTGGCTGCAAAAATGGGCGAAAAACGGCGGCGAAAAAATGCACAGCAACAATGTCATCAACTGTCTGCTGTGCGGTATCGACACGCAGGAAGGCTCCGTGGGTCGCACAGACGCCATGATCCTTGTCTCCCTGAATAAAAAGACGGACAAGATCACCCTCGTCTCCTTCATGCGTGACAGCTACACCTACATGGACATCGACGGCCGCGACCGCTGGTACAAGATCAACTCCGCCTACAACTGGGGCGGCGCCGCAACCTTGGTCGAGACCATCGAAAACAACTACAAGATCGAGATCGACAACTACGTCACCGTGGACTTCGACACCTTCCCCAAGCTGATCAACGCCCTCGGCGGCGTGACGCTGGAGGTGCAGGATTACGAGGCGAAGTACATTAACCGCACCACGGTGCACACCATCGAATCCGGCAAAAACGTCACTTTGGACGGCTGGGAGGCGCTGGTCTTTGCCCGCATCCGCTACTCCGATTCTGACGGGGATGTCAGCCGTACACGCAGACAGCGCCAGCTGGTCACTGCGCTGATTCAAAAGGCCAAGTCCGCCTCTGTCGGTCAGCTCAACAACCTGCTGAACACCGTCCTGCCGTATGTGCAGACCAACTACCGCAAGTCGCAGATCTTTTCTCTGGGCACCCAAGCGCTCATGCAGGGCTGGGTCAACTACGACATGGAGCAGCTCCTGTGCCCCCTGCTGACGGACAGCGAGGACGGCACACAGCCCTTGACCGGCAAGGACAGCTACATGATGACCGGCTACGGCTCCCGCCCGGAATTTGTCTGGATCGTGGACTATCAGCTGGAAGCCCGGCGTATCCAGACCGCCCTGTATGGGATGTCCAACGTGGAGATCCACGACTACCGCGAATCGCCCTTTGACTTCCTGTCCGGCAGCTCGGGCAGCACCTCGGCAGGCTCTGCGACCACGCAGACCGCCACAACAACCGCCCCTGCGGAAAGCACCACCCGTCTGATCGACCGTTTTTGGAGCACCAAACCCGCCTCCGACATTTTCGGGGAAAACACACAGTCCATCGAAACACCGCCCGCCGCGGAGAACGGCGATGCATTCAACTCCTTTGAAGGAAACGACACCGACGAAAACAACGACAGCATCTTCAATATGCCGTAAAACGTATCCGACCCTTGCCCTCGGGCGAAGGTCGGATTTTTCATTTACGTGGCTGTGTTTATCTCCAGTTGCCTATACGTTTTTGCGATCAGGATTGCCGAAATCACGGCGGTAAAAATATCCGATACCGGCATAGAGTAAAGCACGCCGTCCAGCCCAAAGAACACGGGCAGCAAAAGCGCGAACCCAACGCCGAACACGATTTCACGAACCATGGAAAGCACGGTGGATTCCACGGCTTTGCCCATCGCCTGCAAGAAAATAAAGGCGGCCTTATTGATACAAGCCAAAATGATCATGCACAGATAAATGCGAAAAGCTTTTACGGCAAAATCGGTGTAGTAAACGCTTTCATTTGCGGCGCCGAAAATGCGAATCAGCATATTCGGGAAAACCTCTGCAATGACGAGCGCCCCTGCGCCGACACTCGCTTCGGCGATCAGCAGCTTCGTAAACAACGCCCTGACCCGACTTGACAGCTTTGCGCCCATATTGAACCCAACGATGGGAATACACCCTGCCGCCATGCCAACAACGATCGAAATGACGATTTGAAAGAACTTCATCACGATGCCGACGACAGCCATGGGGATCTGGGCGTACTTCGCTTGTCCGAAAATGGCATCCATTGCCCCATATTTGCGAATCATGTTGTTGATGGCAGCCATTGCCGCCACAAGAGAAATTTGCGCAAGAAAACTGCAAAGACCGAGAGACGCGATTCTACCTACGATTTTGCCTTTCAGCCGAAGATCATGCACACGCGGCCGAACGATCTTTGCGTGGCAAAGATACCAAACAGCCAGCACAGCCGTTGCGATCTGTCCGACGACCGTGGCGACCGCCGCACCCATCATCCCCCATCGGAAAACAAATATAAAGAGGGGGTCCAGCAGGATATTCAGCGCCGCACCGGCCAAGGTGGAAATCATGGCAAATCTCGGGTTGCCGTCTGCACGGATGATCGGGTTCATGGCCTGACCGAACATATAGAACGGTATGCCGAGGGTGATCCAAAAGAAATATTCTTTGGACAGCGCATAGGTTTCCGCATTGACGCCGCCGCCGAAGAAAAGGAGTATCGGCTCAGCAAAAAGCAGATAGACAGCGGTTAAAACAAGGCTGCCGCCTATACACAGCACGATGGCATTGCCGACACTGCGCTCTGCATTCTCCGGCTTTTTTTCGCCCAGAGAAATGCTGACAAAGGCACAGCAGCCGTCGCCGATCATCACTGCGACGCCAAGGGCAATGACCGTCAGGGGAAACACCACCGTATTGGCGGCATTGCCGCAGGAGCCCAAATACGCCGCATTGGCGATAAAAATTTGGTCTACGATGTTGTACAGTGCGCCGACCAAAAGGGAAATGATGCAGGGCACAGCATATTTGCGCATGAGCTTGCCCACCCTTTCGGTGGCGAGGTAGGTTGGTTCTTGTTTCATGGGTATCCCTCCAAAATTTGCAAAAAAATAATGCGTAAGCCCGAACTGGACTTACGCATTTTTGCTGCTCGTTGAACACAGTATAGCACAAATCAAAAATTTTTTCAAATGATTTTTCAAAAATTTTTACGCAGTGTTGCCTTAGAACTCCGCACTGCCGGTGGTTCTCGGGAAGGGCAGGACGTCGCGGATGTTGCTCACGCCGGTGAGGTACATAACCAGTCTTTCAAAGCCCAGACCGAAGCCGGCGTGCTTGGTGCCGCCGTAACGGCGGAGATCCATGTACCAGTTGTAATCCTTGGGATCCAGACCCAGCTCCCGGATGCGCGCTTCGAGCACATCGAGACGCTCCTCACGCTGACTGCCGCCGATGATCTCGCCGATACCGGGTACCAGCAGATCCACCGCCGCAACGGTCTTGCCATCGTCGTTCATGCGCATATAGAACGCCTTGATCTCCTTCGGGTAATCGGTGACGAACACGGGAGAGCCAAAGATGCGCTCCGTCAGACAGCGCTCGTGCTCGGTTTGCAGGTCACAGCCCCACTCCACCTTGTAGTCGAACTCGTCGTTGTGCTTTTGCAGCAGCTCCACCGCCTCGGTATAGGTACAGCGGACAAAGTCGGAAGATACCACGTGCTGCAGGCGTTCCAGCAGTCCCTTGTCCACAAAGCTGTTGAAGAAGTTCAGCTCATCCTTGCAGTTTTCCAGAACATAGTCGAGGACGTATTTGATCATGTCCTCGGCCAGACACATATCATCGTTCAGGTCGGCAAAGGCGATCTCCGGCTCGATCATCCAAAACTCGGCGGCGTGACGCTGGGTGTAGGAACGCTCCGCGCGGAAGGTGGGACCGAAGGTGTAGATCTTGCCGAAGGACATGGCCATGGCTTCCCCCTGCAGCTGACCGGAAACGGTCAGAAATGCGGGCTTGCCGAAAAAGTCCTGACTGTAGTCCACCTGACCGTCCTCGGTGCGGGGCGGGTCGGCGGGATCGAGGGTCGTGACGCGGAACATCTCCCCTGCGCCCTCGCAGTCACTGCAGGTGATCAGCGGCGTGTGGGCATAGATAAAGCCGCGCTCGTTGAAGAACTTGTGCAGAGCAAAAGCGGCTGCGGAACGCACACGGAAAGCGGCGTTGAGCGTGTTGGCAAAGGGACGCAGATGCCCGATGGTGCGCAAATACTCCATGGTGTGGCGCTTTTTTTGCAGCGGATAGTCGGGGGAGGATGCGCCCTCGATCTCCAGACTGTCGGCGTTGATCTCGAAGGGCTGTTTGGCTTCGGGGGTCAGGATGACCTCGCCGACGATATTGACCGCCGCGCGGACATTCAGCTTGACCGCCTCGGCGTAGTTGGACAGCTTCGCCTGCTCCAGAACGACCTGTATTCCCTTGAAGGAGCTGCCGTCGTTGATCTCCATAAAGCCGATATTTTTGGAATCCCGCACAGTGCGGATCCAGCCGCTGACAGCGATCTTTTTGCCGGCGAAGGCGGCGGGATCGCGGTGCAGTTCTGCGATTTCGGTACGTTTCATAAGTCGATGCCTCTTTGTTTTCAAAATTATCCTGTTGAATGGATAATATTATATAACATCTTTTTCTCAAGGTCAATGAGAGATTTGGCATTTCTGTACGAAAAAAACGAAAAACACGACAAAATATTAAAAAAATCTTAAAAATTGTAAAGAAAATTCCTTGACAAAAAGGTGGAAAAGTTTTAAAATGGGATAGATGATGTGTGATATATCCAGATGTTATACATTATTTGGATCTTCACCGCTTTATTATACAGTTTTTATGATACATTTACTTGTGCGCGATGACGGCACTTGATCATAGATTCTATGATCCCGTTTCCCCCTGCGGGCATTGGGCGAGGTATACCTGAAAACAGCTTCGGGCTATAATACTGTATTCCACCGGCGGTAAGATCCGGCGACATTTCCCCCATGTCGCCAAAGTCCTATCGCTTTTTTTATTTTCCCAAACTCAAAATCAAACAGGAGGTGTAATCAGGTGCCCATTCTCATTGCAATTCTGATCGCGGCTGCGGCGGCGGTGGTCTTTGGCGTTGTCGGCTTCGTGCTGGGAAGCTTCTACAACAAAAAGACCTCGGAAGCCAAAATCGGTTCCGCGACAGAGCAGGCAAAGAAGATCGTTTCCGATGCGATCAATCAGGCGGAAGCCAAGAAAAAGGAAGCCATTCTGGAGGCTAAGGACGAGATCCACAAACAGCGCACGGAAACCGAGCGGGAACTGCGCGAGCGCCGCACAGAGGTGCAGCGTCAGGAACGCCGCATTATTCAAAAGGAAGAAAGTCTGGACAAAAAGACCGAGAACCTGGAGAGAAAAGAAGAGACCCTGAACAAAAAGATCAAAGAAGCCGAGGAACGTCTGGTGGACGTGGAAAACCTCAAGCGCGAGCAGTTTGACAAGCTCGAGCGCATTTCCGGCTTCTCCAAGGAACAGGCCAAGGAGCTGCTGCTCAAGAGTCTGGAATCCGACCTGACCCACGAAAAGGCCGTGCGCATCATGGACTTCACCCAGAAAACCAAGGAGGAAGCCGATTCTCTGGCACGGGAGATCGTGGCGACTGCCATTCAGCGCTGTGCGGCAGACCATGCGGCGGAGGCGACCGTCTCCGTGGTGCAGCTGCCCAATGATGAGATGAAGGGTCGCATCATCGGCCGTGAGGGCAGAAATATCCGTACCCTTGAAACCATCACCGGCGTCGATCTGATCATCGACGACACGCCCGAGGCGATCACCGTCTCCAGCTTTGACCCGGTGCGCCGCGAGATCGCCCGGCTGACGCTGGAAAAGCTGATGTCCGACGGACGCATTCACCCGGCGAAGATCGAGGAGATGTACGAAAAGGCCAAAAAGGAAGTGGAGGCCACCATCAAGCAGACCGGCGAACGTGCGGTCGTGGATGCGGGCGTCAACGGCATTCACCCCGAGATCGTCAAGCTCTTGGGCAAGCTGAAGTACCGCACCAGCTTCGGACAGAACGTGCTCAACCACTCTCTGGAAGTCTCCTACCTTGCCGGTCTGATGGCCGCAGAGCTGGGAGCCAATGTCAAGACCGCCAAACGTGCAGGCTTGCTGCATGATATCGGCAAGGCGCTCGACCACGAAATGGACGGCAGCCACATCGAGCTGGGTGTGGAATTCGCCAAAAAATACAAGGAAAACGAACAGATCGTCCACGCCATTCATGCGCACCACGGCGATGTGGAGGCCAAGACCGTCGTCGCCTGTCTCGTGCAGGCCGCCGATGCGATTTCCGCCGCCAGACCCGGTGCCCGGCGTGAAAACGTCCAGAACTACATCAAGCGTCTGGAGAAACTGGAGGAGATCGCCAAGAGCTTCGACGGTGTGGATAACTCCTTCGCCATTCAGGCAGGTCGTGAGATTCGCATCATGGTCAAGCCCGAAAAGATTTCCGACGACCGCATGACACTTCTTGCCCGTGAGGTGGCGCAGAAGATCGAGCAGGAGCTGGAATATCCCGGTCAGATCAAGGTCAATCTCATCCGCGAGAGCCGTGCAGTTGGCTACGCAAAATAATTTCAAGGGAGGTCGTTCCTGCGAACGATCTCCTTTTCTTTTTCTGGTTCATCACGGATTTTTGTGGGATTTGTGCTTCGCACCGGGGAACCCCCGGCGAGGGTTC
>JBJEQK010000169.1:0-28476 GCA_051881715.1 Acutalibacteraceae bacterium | reverse complement strand
ATAACGCCGACCAGAGCGCCTGTGTAGTTGCCGCCGGTGATGTTGACGTTTTTGAGAATAATGTTGGACAGTTTGGGCGAGCCGGTGTTCAGCGTGTCAAACATACCGACGTTGGGCGACCCGCTCTTGCTGATGGTCAGCTTGTTGATATAGCAGTTGCCGCCGTCAAACGTGCCCTGACTGTCTGCGCCCACATAGCCGCTGATCGGGATGAAGGATTCCTCGCTCATGTCGATATCCGCGCAGATGTGGACATCCTTTTCCAATGCGCCGCTGTAAGCGTTGTAGAACTTGGTGTCTGCCGTGCTGTCCACCTGACCGGAGGTCAGCGAGTTCATAATGGCGCGCAGCTGGCGCTCCGTGGCGATATAAACCGCTCTGCTGTCGCCGCGCAGCGGGATACGCACATCACGATGCAGCTCAATGGTCACATTTTCTGTGCCGTTGTCTCGTGTGTAGTTGCCGATGGTCAATGTGACTGCGGGAGATTTTTCGTCTCTGGAAACGGAGCTGTCACCGCAGTTGAGGTAGGAATTGCGCAAGATGGAATAGAAGTTCGGCACTGCACCGTCCTTGTTCAGATCGCAGTCCGCCTTAAACAGCAGATCCTTCTTCGTCTTGTCGGAGTTGCCAGAATAGTTTCCTGCATTGTCCGCTGTGATCTGTCCGTACAGCTTCGCATCATAGCCATCCGGATACGCCTGGGTATCGGTGGTGGAAGAGAACTCGGAGGACTTGATGGAAAGGTTGTAGCCGTCAACCTTGGCGGAGATCATGGACGGATAGGTGATGCCGGTATACAGTCTGTCCGCAGAGATATCGTCCGCCTCACGGGAATCCATGAACACGGGCATTGCGCAGAGCTTGGCAAACATATCGGAATACGTGTCGTTGAACATAGCACCCACATTCAGGTACGGATACAGATCGCCGTCCGACGCAACCCAGTTATCTCCGAGATCCGTAAAGGAAACAGAGGTCAACGCCGATGTTGTCATCGGATTAAAGGTGCAGGAACGGGAGGATTCCTCGCCATACAGCGTCTTGAGATCACCCTGAATGGTCAGGAAGTCCGTATTGGTGTCCACACCGGTGGGAATGGAGATTCTGCCCAGAGAGGTGGCATCGTAGTAGATGCCACTTCCGCCGCTCTTGAGCGGAACCATGCCGAACAGAACGGGATAATAATAGGAATAGATGGCACCGTTGACTACCGTATAGTTGTACCCTGTCGCATTGGTGCCGCCGACAAAGACATTGTTGGCAGTCACGTAGGTCGTGCCTGCGCCGGTAACGCCGCCGGACGCCGTCTTCTTGTAGCCGACAACCAGCGCCGTATTGCTTGTCGTGTTGCCGGACAGCTGACGGTTGGATGTGACAGTCGCCGTATTGGAGCAGTCTTTCAGCTCGATTTCGCCGGTACCCACCATGCCGATGAAGCCGCCGGTAAAGTACGGACCCACCACATCGGAGGAGGAGAAGCAGTTGTAGAAAGAGGTAAGCTTGGAGGAATGGACAACATTCTGGAAGCCCACAATACCGCCGACCGCCACCGACAGATAGTCGCTGTCCGCCGAAGTGGTTCGTACGCTCGTGGAGGTAAAGCAGCCGTCCAGAGAGGGCTTCACCGTACCGCCGACTTTGTCTGTGTCGCACATAGAACCGACCAGACCGCCGACATTGGTCACACCCGTCACTACACCGTAGACAACGGAGCAGTTGGTAATGGTCTCATTCGAGGTATAGGTACCGACCAGACCACCCGTATTGGTGCCGCCGGAAACGCCCGCCTCGGCAAGCTCGATATGGATATTCTCCAGACGCAGTCCGTTGTTTGCGGAAACGTCGTCTGCCACATAACCGAACAGACCCACGTTCTCAGAGGCGGCGGAATAAGTAAATCCGCTAATTCTATAGCCGCCGCCGTCATAGCCGCCTGTAAAGGGTGTGTTCTGATCCACACCGATGGGAGAGAAAACAACAGCGCGTGCTTCATCGGGATTCTGGGACTCGATCTTGCTGACGATCAGGGCAAAATCCAGATCCACAGTCTGTCTGTAGTACTTGGACAGATAGGCATTGTTGGTGCTGTTCTTGGCCGTCAGACCAAAGAAATAGTCCACAAATGCATCTTCACTGTCGATGATAAACGGATTGTTCGGCTTACCGTCCGGTCTGCGCTGACCATCCGGGCTGATAGTCAAATAGATTTTCAGACCATAGCCGAGATCGGCCACCAATTCAGGCTGATGCGTACAGTTCGCCTCATAGACCGTAAGATTTGCGGCATAACGATCCTCGGTAATGGTGTTGTCATTTTCATCCGTATAGGAATAGGTTAAGTCGATCTGCTCACAGAAATAGCAGCTTGAGCCGGTGAATTCGGCGGTCAGTCTCTTAAGCTGGAGCTGACGCACCACAGTGTCATTCACACTGTATACAGGCTCCGCACTGCCCTGCAGACCGAGATCCGCACTGACCGCATTGTCGCCCATGGTAAAGACAACCATAACCGGCTTCGGATAGACGTTTTCCGCATCCGTCTCGAAGTAGCGGCAGCCGTTGACGTTTTCTTCAAAGTCGCTGTATTCACCCAGTACGCCGTCTTCAAGGTAACGGTTCTTGACCATGAAGGACTTTCCGTCTGTGCCGGTCGCAACATCATACAGCACACAGCTGGTCATGGCAGTTACACCGGTCAGAGAGTAGGTACCGAAGGCAGAAAGACCCGCCATAACGCCCTGCTTTGTAACATCGGAGGAATAGAAGTTGCTGGTGATACACTCGGTGGAAGTGGTGCCGTTGAAGATGTTGTTTGCACCGATACCGAGCACGATGCCAAAGCCTTTTCTGGAAAGCGCAGAGGTGATGGTTTCATTTTTGACGTAAGGCTCAATCTCCGTAAAGACAGCGCTGATGACGTTGCCGGACATCAGATCGCCCTTGACGAAGCCATAAGTTTGCAGCGAGGAAGGCGTACTCAGGAAACGTCCTGCGATACCGCCTGCATAATGGGTAGATTGAATGTCGCCGCCGCACACATTGTTGACGATGGAGAATTTATTGGTCGGAACGTTTACACCATTCACACGGACAGATTCAGACAGATGGTAGTAACTGCTGGACACGGTGCCGCCGAACATGGCGCCGGCACTGCCGTAGAAATAGTTCGCCGTGGAAGATCTGTGCGGACCATGCGCCACGATCGAACCGTAAGATGCACAGCCACTGATCACAAAGCCGTTGTAATAGGCTTCCAGACCACCCAGTATACCGCCCGCATACACACCGTAGCCAGCCTGCGGCATATAACTGTTGTCCGCCGTAACCACAGAGGAAACGCCATTCAGTCTGCTCTGATCGGTGGGCTCTGCGTCAAGCGTGGAATCGGTAATGGAAATGCTTCTGTAGTGATCGGAATCTCCCGGCTCAGCCTTGCCGAAGATACCGCCGGAATAATAGTTGGAAGTGACGGAAACGTCAGAGGCATTACAGCCGCTGATCACAGTCGTGTTCAGTTTAGAGGCATCCGCGCCAAATACAGACGCTTCGCTGATCTCCAAGTTGCCGCCGACAACACCGCCTGCCATATCTGTCGCCGTGACAGTCGTTCCACGAACTGTACAGTCAGAAACCTGAAGCGATGCACCGGCTACACCGCCTGCGCAATGGGCAGTGATGGTCGTTTCGTCGATCGTTACGGTACCGACGGTGGTATTGTTGGCCACAGTGCACCCGCTGACAGTACCCAGAGAAACACCGACCACTGCACCGACATGAGACAGGGCGCTGACGGTACATTCGGAGACCGTCACGTTGCTGATGGTTCCGCTGCTGACTGCCGCTACGACACCGGCATTGCTGCCGTCCAGCGTAGAGGTAAACGTGCAGTTTGTAAAGACGATACCGTCTACCGTGCCGGTGAGTTCGCTAAAGAAGCCGACATCGCCCGTTGTGGACTCCAGCGTCAGGTTTTCGATGGCATAGCTCTGATCCGGCGTTCCCGTAAAGGTGCCGCTGAATTTGACATTCTTGAAAGAAGTATTCCATTCGGACACCCACTGCTCGCCCTCTGTGGTGCTGAAGTCGAGCGTCGCACCCAGACGGTAGTGATAGTTGCTCAGGGACTTCATCACGTCCAGATGGGAGATCTCCGTGATAATAAACGGAGAATCCTCAGAGCCTTCGCCCTCGATATTCAGAGACAGAACGGTAAATCCGATTTCAATGCCGTTGCTGTAGGCAAAGACAGCTGTGCCGGAACCGTTGACCTCTGCATTCTTGACAAGAGCGCTCTCATCGCTGTTCCATGTGAACAACACCTTATTGTCTGCATTGTAGGAATAGATCGTATCCAGTGTGAAGACAACATCGGACACCGTGGTAAAGTTTTTGTAGGTGCCGGTCACAGCGCCGGATGCAAGGGCGTTGAATACAATATCCTCATCCTCAAGGACCAGCTTTACCGTGTCGCCGGAAAGGGGCAAAGAAGTACTCAGTTTGCCTGCGGAAGTACGGTAGAATGTGTTTGTCTGCAGATCGCAGACCGTATCGCTGTACACAGAGTGCGCCTCATTCGAGGTCACTGTCACCGTACCGAAAATCTGATAGCTGGAGTAATAGATGTTTGTAAAGGGACTGGTAGAAAAATCAGCAGGCAAAATAGACGTGTCCACACTGCCGATCACGAGACCCTTAGAGAAGTCATCCGAATTGAAATTGAACGGAACCGAAACGGTCGTATTGGTAACAAGGGATTTGACCGTATCCAGTTTGGTCGTATCTGCAAGACCGATAACACCGCCCGCCGCAATGGCCGCAGTGACGTTTCCGCCGGCATTGCAGTGATCGACAGTCAAAACAGAGAGATCTGCTATGTGTGCCGCGATCGCAGCCGCTGTACCTTTCTGCGGGCTTGCAGAGCTGGCATCGCGTGCATCCACCGATGCAAAGCTGCTCGAATTGCAGATCGTCACGGTACCGCGCGTGTGCATATCCACGTTGCCGACCAAGCCGCCTGCATAAACATAGGCGCTGACCGAAACATTTTCGCCGGTTGAACAATTATCCAAAATCACGTTTACGGGAAGGATGTCATAGTTATCCTCCTCTGTGCTGTGGCGAACCTTCGCAAGAATACCGGCCGCACCCGCAGAGGCACTGGCAACGGCGCTGGAAACGGCACAGTTACCGTCCACAGAAACGTTGGTCAGCGTTATATCCTTCTGCGTGACCGTGGATCGGACAAGCACGACCTGGTCGCCCACTGCGGGAGCAATGCCGCCGAAGCAGGGAGTGACCTGCACAGCGCGAATTGTGCCTTCCGTCACATCCGCCGTGTTGGCAATGACAGTCAGTATATCGGAATCTTCTGCAGTGGCTTTGCGATAATAGGTACCGTCCTCCTCGGCATAGCCGATCACACCGGACGCAATAGGTCCGCTGACGGTACCCTTGCTGACCGCAACATTTGTCATAATGCCGGAGAATTCACCCACAACACCTGCGGCAATATTGGTCGCAACATCTGTCTTGGACGAAACAGTCGCAGAGACTACACTGACATTTTGGATGGAGTTGCTGTCTGTCGCAGAGAAAGATGCCGCATGACCAAAGAGTCCGCCGACATAATTCGCCTTTGTGACAGAAACCTTCTCCACTTGGACAGAAGTCACGGTAGAATCCTTGACATATGCCGCCAAAGAGCCTGCATAGACGGAAGCAGTAACATCCGTATTGTAGATCTCAATATCGGAAAATACGGTGTTTTGCGCTGCGCCCACAAGCGCACCGGCACAGCTACCCGTAGTATCAACTTTGAATTTATCCAAGTAGATATTTGTAAACGTGGCATCCTCTGCCGAAGCGAACAGACCTGTGTAGTCAGATGCACCGGCGATCTCGATACCGCCCAGGTAATACAAGGTACCGGCGTGTTCACAGGTAAAACTGCCTGTGAAAGGAGTGACAACGCCCGTCTCAATGTCATAACCGATGGGGATAAATTTCAAATTGTTGTTAAAGAAGTCCTTGCCTTCCTCGAAATCTTCGCTGACAAACTCGATATCGGCGGCCAGAGCATAGCAGGCGCTCATGTCGCGGTTGCGAATAGAGTTCAGGTCATCCTTTGTTTTGATCAGGAAAGGATTCTCCTGCGTGCCTTCGCCTTCCAAAGGAAGCTGCATAATGTTGGTGCAGGAAACAGGAATATAGATTTTCAGCAGAACAGGATCCTCTGTCCCGGGCACGGTGTGTCCGTTGACAATATACTCCGTACCGATGCTGGTAGCGGGTGCTTCTTTCAGCGCGGTAAGCGTCAGAACGGTATTGCCGGAGGTATTGTCTACCAGTGCAACATAGTCTCCGACCTTGCACTCAAAGGTGGCCGGCTGCACATCGGAAAGACAGATCTGTCCGGAAGACGCCGTACTCTCATCCGACACGACAAGCAGGGCATTGGCCGCATCAGAGGAGACTTTTTCGTAATAGCTTGTTCCGCCAAGAACAACATTTGACACATTTAAAAGACCGTTCGCCATCGAATACCAGCCGCCGTAGCACTTTTCACTGCTGCTGTTGACAACTTTCGGGCTCAAGCGCGAATCTGAAGTATAACCGACATAGGAGGACACATTGGTGATCTCCATATCTTTCGGGTTTTCCACACTACCGTCGATGACAAAATTCTCCGTCAGTCCATCCAGGTACATACCATTGGGTTTATTGACGTCCGTAAATGTCGCCTGAAGCGCTGTGTACAGATCAGTCCCCTCCAGAGACTGCAATCCACCCATAGACGAACCGTAGGGCAGTGCATCTTCTGGATAGCTGGAGTAAATATTGTCATGGAACACTGTGCTCGGATCATTGACCCAAGAGTCAGAATAACTGATATCGCCGAAGGAGCAAATAAGCTTTGTGGTCTTGAGCGTCGTTGTCGCCGGTGTGTTCTTGTTGATAGAAGCAGCCACCGTACAGTTGATCACCACATCCGTACCGGGATCCGTGGCGGTATACAGCGCCATGATACCGGCAGTCATGGAATTGTTATTGTTGAGTTCACCGTCAATCGCACAGTCGTCAATTTTCAGGTAAGCGGGCGGAATATTGCTGTAGCCAACAATGCCGCCGACAGCAGAGCTCGACACCGCCACCAGCGATTCCACTTTACCGCTGACTGTACAGTGTTCCACTGTCACTCTGTACTTGTTCGCTTCATCCATGATGATATAGGAGTCATCCTCCGAAACTTGTGCGGTTGACATGATACCGCCGGCATACATGGCCATGCCGATCGAAGTGCCGGATTCATCGCAGTATTCATGGATCTTGACATCACGACCGATACCGCAGTTGCTGATGGAAACCGTGGCAAAATAGGCGGAACTAATGATACCACCTAACTCCGAGGCAGGGCTGTTGCCCTCGTTGTCGCGAACTTCCGAACCGTCCAAAACATAGCAGTTTGTAATGGTTACAAAGGAGGAAGCGGTATTGTTGGCTTTTCTGGCCGTTCTGCCGAGGATGCCGCCGGCAATACCCGCTGTGATCTTGCTGTTCACAACGGTACAACTGTCGATCAAGCCGGATGCATACCCTGCAATGCCGCCGCACATACCGATGTTGCCATGTGCATTATTGGTGGTGATCAAGCAATTACTGACGACCTCAGAATCCTTAAAGGTACAATTCTGGATCGTAGAACCGCCGATAGATACACATTCACTGCCGACCAAACCGCCGCACACACCGCCGGATGTGTCCGAACCGGCAACGATGGAAGAGCCCTGTACGGTTACATTCTGCAAATTGATTTTACCCACATTATAAGTGGACGTGAAAGTGCCCACATAGCTTGCCGCGACAGGAAGTCCGCCCGCCTTGCCGAGAACGCCGCCGATGAAAGTATTACCTGTGATGTTCACATTGTTGATCACAACAGAATCGGGCGTATCTGCACTGCCGATATTCAATGTATTCTTTGCGCGCATTTCACCGATCAGACCACCAACCGCATTTGCTCTGAGTGTCTGTGTGCTGTCTGAATACGGACGCAGAATACAATCAGAAACATAAATGTTGCTGATCTCGTAATTTATGGATGTGCTGGTGCTCCAAACGGAACCGCAAAGAGTGCCCATATCGGACAAACTGGTGATCGCGGGTGTTGCCGCACCGGTTCGTCTGGAGATCATTTCACAATTCGTGATTTCAATGTCGCTGAAGGAGCAGACAGTTGTTGTGCCGGTACCTGCACCGGCAGTGGAGAGCGCTGTAACATCCGCCACACCGACCAATGCACCTGTACTGGAAGAACCGGTAACGGTAAATCCGTCCAGACGGAAGTTGCTGAATGTTGCGCCCTGTGCAAAACCGAACAAGCCGACGCCGCAGGTGGTTCCGCCGTTAATTACCAGATTGCTGATCGTATACTTGGAACCGTCCGACTTCTCTTTGCCGACGAACTTACCACGGAAAGCCATGGCTGCCACGTTACACATCCACTTGGAGGTGGTACTGAGCGTCACGCCGGACATATCAATGTTGGCGCAGAGCTTGAAGTTAGCGCTTCGCATCGTGCCTGCAGTTATGGTACCGTAAACCTTGGTAGTCGTCGATGTCACACGCAGCCAGCTGAACACCTGTTCGAGATCTGCTTTTGTATAAATTTCATAATAATCAGCTTCCCCATCGTTCACCAAACGCAGCCCGCTGCGCAGGGTGACCGACGCTTTCAAGCCTGTGGAAGTCTGTGTAACGGTAAGGGGAACACTGTACTCACTGCCGGCAGATGCTTCCTTTTGGACGACAAATGTCAACACATTGCCGCTTGCCGTGGGTTCCTCGGCCAGTTCGATTTCGGTAGAGCCGAAGACAAAGGTAAAATCAGCCGCATCGAGCGCAGAGCAAGCACTCAATGTGGAGGGCATATTTAACTGAACAGTCGTGGTACCCGATGTCGCCACATTGTATGCGCCGTCATCAAAGCCCAGTTCTTTGATCCCATTGGTAAACGGTGCCGCTTTCTTGGCAACGGTACCGCCGGATATAGATTCTTCCGCGACACTGTAGTAGCAGTCGGTAACCGAGGACGTGCTGACAGAGGGATCCATTGCGCCGAACATAATGTACGGCGAAAAGCTCGAAATCACACTTTCCGCATAAACAGAGCCGGATGCATAGCAGTTGCTGAACTTTGCCATGCCGGACACACTTGCCACATAGCCGACCAAGCCACCGACTTTGCTCAGGTTGCCGCCGGAAAGAAGCATTGCAGATGCGGAACCGCAGTTGTCGATAATCACATTGTCAGCAGAAATACGACCGATCAGTGCGCCGATTCCGTTGGATGTGGAAGCCGTCACATTGACCTTTGCAGATACATAGCACTGGTTCATATACACATTGCCGTTCAGCACGGAGACAAGCGCACCGCCTGTAGCCGTATTGATCACGGTATAGCCGCCCTCATCCGGCGCCGAGTAGGTAATGCTCTCCAAGGTTGCGTTGTTTACCGTATGGAAAACAGCACCAGTAACTCTTTCGCCGGCAACAATGTTCAGATTTTTAATATAGCCGGTGGAAAGGTTTGCAGAGTCCGTCTCCCAGCCCTCTGTATCTGCACCGTCACCTCTGGAGCCGATGACATTGTCAAACAATGTCTGCGAAATGGTCAACGTGTACCCGTCGCCGTCCAGCGTACCGCCGAAAGAAACGGCAGACCAGTCGGAACCAACGGTAATATTCGTGCCCAATTTATAGTGCGCGTTCGGGGCGAACTGAATAAATTTGAACTGCTCATAGGAGGTCAGAACAATCGGATGGAAACGATCCGTTCCGGCCTTGCTGTCCGTAGATGTGGACACCAAAACAGGCGCGGAAAGCTGGATGGTGACGTTTTTGCCGGACACACCGACACCGATTTCCGACAGGTTGACCGTGCCGTAGTAATAGAAGTCGCCATACTCCCCGTTCGATACGGACTGGATTTGAAAGCTGCTGCTTGTTTGAGAGACAAAGATCACAGAATTGGTACAGGATGCCTCCATGGAGGTATCCACACGCACCTTCGCATCGGCATTGCCCGACCATGTGTTGGAAATATCGGTCGTTTTGATCTCAACACCCGATGTACCAACGGGTACATTGATCACGGAGAGGGAACTGGTGAGATCGTTGACACCGACACCGTCGCCCGGTACAGGGTAAATCATATTGCTCACGGAAGAGACCCAGTAATTGCTGCGACCGAGCAACCCCAATGTGCCGCCCTTGCCGAGGACAGCACCGCTGTTGCCGGTTTGAGCGGAAAAATGCATAAGCGCATAACAGCCGGAAAGCGTAGTGCCGGAATCGGCACTGCCGGCAATACCGCCCGTTGCGGCATCGGTGGAACCGTTGATATTCACGTTGCCCGATGCAACACAAGCCGTTACCGTGCCGGAGTTGGAACCGGCGATACCGCCGAAAATGTTGGACGAATCGTTCTTGGAGAAGCAGAAGCCCAAGTCATATGTACCGCAGGATTCGACCGTTCCGGCATTGACACCGGCGACGCCGCCGAATCTGCCGGTGCCGAAGAAATTGGCGGTCGCTTCACTGGGAACCGCACCGTAGGAAGTGCAGGTACCGTTTACCTGGGACGCAGTGATTTTGCCGGCATTGGAGCCGACGATACCGCCGACCATATCGCCGAAGAGCATATCTGCGCCATAGGAGAATGTAACGGAACAATTTTCGATGGAGCCATCCGAGCCGGTTTTATTTGCACGAACATTATTGCGACCGGCAATACCGCCGATGTAAGTCGCCGTCATACCGCTGCCGGCAATTTCCGAGTCGGAGTCGTTGGAACCGTAGGCAAGCACACGCATGCCGGACACCGTACAATCCTCGATAATTTTACGGTTCTGACCTGCGATAAAGCCGACAAATTTTCTGGCGCCCTTTACGAAGATACCTTTGTTGGAATCTGTGCCCGTAACGGTACATCCGGTAACCGTACCGGCATTTTCCACTGTGACAAGGGCATTACCTTTACACAGTTTCCCGCAAGCCAAAGAGGTGATCTCATCGCCGGATTCCATGGAATCCACACTGGCACTTTTCAGATCGAGGCTACAGTTTGTTACGGAACAGCCGCTGATCGTACCCTTATTCTGCACAGAAAGCAAGCCGTATGCACCGTCCGTCGTGTTGGAAACGCGCATAAAGCAGCTCTCAATTTTCAAGTTGTGGATAGAAGAGTTGGCGTTGATCAAGCCAAAAATGCCGGCAGAGAGCACATCGGCAGGCACAGTAACACTCAAACCGCTGAGTTTCTTGCCGTTGCCGTCCAAAACAAAATGGATATTGGAGTTACCGGACAAGGTCGCTTTTGCGGAAACCAGTGCGTAAATACCGTCACTGTTCGTAAAATCAGAGAATGTCACATCGCTCAGAGATATGTCATTCATCAATTTAAAGTGTTTATCCGAACTGCCGTCGTAATTGATGTAGTCATTCATCGCAAGGAGATCGGCTACTGAGGAGATTTGATAGGGATTTTGCGATGTACCTGCACCGTTCAAACCTGTCGGAACAGAGGCCGTGACCAATGTATCGCCCACCAGCGCAACAGCGGGAACATCGCGGGAAGCGGAATTCGTCGTAGAGACAGCAGGGGATGCGTCGGAGACATCACTGCCGGACGAATAGCCGGAAACGGCCGTATCCGTGGTCTTTGCAGAAACAGCGCCAGCAGATGCAGACAAAATCATGGAGGCAGCCATTGTGACTGCCAGTACCCGAATTCCAAATCTCCGTTTCATATATCCGATTACCTCCGACGAAACCGTAATATTTGTAAAGCAACTCGCTTTACAGTATATAAAGCTGTAAACCTTTACAGCAGAAAAGATCTGTGCCTGCGAAGAGATCAGCTGTTTTTGTTGGCAGCCTTCGCTTTTGCCGCTGCTTGACGCTCTTTTTCTCTCTGTTTCGCAGCTGCTGCCTTTTCTTTTGCGATTCTGGCAGCTTTTTCCTTGGCAAGACGCTCTTTCTCTTTTTGCTTTGCTTTGGCTAATTTTTCTTTTTCAAGCTGCGCCGCCTTGGCTTTTGCCTGACGTTCCTTTTCTTTCGCTTTTGCTGCCGCTGCCTTTTCCTTGGCAATCAATGCCGCTTTTTCCTTGGCAAGCCGCTCTTTTTCTTTTTGCTTTTCTTTTGCAAGCTTTTCTTTTTCAAGCTGTGCCGCCTTGGCTTTTGCTTGGCGTTCTTTTTCCTTTGCCCTTGCAGCCGCCGCTTTTTCCTTCGCAAGCTGCGCCGCTTTTTCCTTCGCCAAACGTTCCTTTTCCTTTTGCTTTGCTTTGGCCAGCTTTTCCTGTTCTAACTGTTTTTCTTTGGCAAGGCGCTCTTTTTCTCTCTGCTTTTCCTTTGCCAAACGTGCTTTTTCTTTCTTCGCCTGTTCTGCCGCAAGAGCCTTTGCCTTACGCTGCTCTTCGGCAAGCTTTGCCTTTCTTTGGCGCTCCGCCTCCGCAGCAGCCAGCTTTGCCTGACGTTCCTTTTCCTTCTTCAGGCGCAGTCTTTCCTTTTCCTTTGCGGCCTTTTCCATGGCACGCTCTTTTTCCTTGCGTGCTCTCTCCTTGGCTTTTTCGCGTGCAATACGCTCTTTTTCCTTTGCCTTTTCACGCGCAATTCTTGCGGCCTCTGCCTGCTTGCGGCGCTTCTCGATTTCTTTCTGACGCTGGATTTCCGCAAGACGTTTCGCTTCGATTTCGGCCTTGCGCGCATTTTCCGCAGCCAATGCTCTGTCGATCGCCGCCTTGATCTTCTCTTCGCCGGCAATCTTCTTCTTGCTGACGCGCTTCATCTCGTCTACGAATACCTTGCGAATCTCCACTTCTTCCATATCGTAGTTCATCACAAGCTCTTCTGCCAAACGCTTGAGCATCTTAGGCTTAATCTTGCGCTTGCGGATTTTACCCTGAATATTTTCTTCTTCGACAGTATTATTTTTCAGGAGCATATAGTTGGTCGTGAAAATGCGGTACAGATCATCTCTGTACTCGTCACTGACCATCTCGTCCGTTTCCTTGGCGATGATCTCGTAGCCGACCTCGTCATATGCGGAGATAAACTGCCATAGATCAAGACACTGGCGGAAATTGACGTCCTTGCTGATAACATTGGTACGCATAATGGGCGGGCGAACCGGCGTACATCCCTGCAGGTCACGCATGAAAGAGGAATGGGCAAACTCATTTACGATACGCTTAATGCGCTCGATACGCTGGAACGCCGTGGCATCCTTGGTTTCCTTGATCTCCCCGCTTCCGTGATCCTCCACGGACTTCGTGGAAATCTCCAGATTGTATGTGATCTGTTCACGACCGTTTTCAATCTCACTGCTCATCTTCATGGAAGCCATGGTCTCATCCTTATCCAATGCAAAAAGGACGTCATAGCGCTGATCCACAAAACGCTGAAGATTGCGAAGGAGTGTGAAAATGAAACGGTTTTCGTAAATTTCAAAGCTTTCCTCACGGAAAACGTTAAGGATCTTACTGGGGGTAACACGATCTCCGTCCACGCGCGCGATCATGCTGGTATGCTGTGCAAGATGACGCACAGACTCCGCGGTGATCTTACGGGCACGTTCGATGGGAACGATTTCTTCTTCCTGAACGATAAACTTACGAGGATTACGAATGATCGTATCCAAGGGGATGATACATCTTTCGATTGCATCAACCCAGCGAAGGTCAATCTTCTTCTCAAAGTAACGGTTAAACAGAGAGAAGCTGTTGTGACCACTGCTGACAGCGTCCATCAAGTGCTGATAATATTCATCGCCCTCGACAAGGGTTTTCATCATCAGCGAATATTCGCCGTATAATTCAGAAACCTTTTCGTTGCTCATATCGTGGAGTCCCCTTTGGCGTTAAAATAAGTGAAAGAATTAGATCAACTTCTGAAGTCTTTCCAGATATTCCTTGGATTCCTTCATGTTGGATTTGCCGAAGTGCTTGTTGAGGTAAGTGATCAGACCGCCGATCTCGTCGCGGATGAAGGACAGGTTGAGTGCTTCAAACTTACGCAGGATCTTGTGGCATAGCACGAAGTCGAGACCGTCGATCTCCGTGCCGCCGCAGCCGACATAGGCAGGAACGAAGTCCTCCAACTGCTTGACAATACGGTTACCGAAAGCAAGACGGAAGTGCTCGATCACGTAGTCGTCGAGTTCCGCAAGCTTACGAAGGCTTTCTTCGGACACCTTATACTTCACTTTGCATTCTCTGAACATATCCTCAAGGTGCTTATAGGAAAGAGTGAGGTTATCCGTCCAGGGAGCCTCGAAATACTTACCCTTTGTGTTGATGTCGATGGGGATCGCACGGTCGTAAACCTTATCTGTAACTGCGAAGGTGGAGTCGTCGTTGTTGATGGTGCCGATATACCACATATTTTCGGGGAGTTTCAGTTTGCCGTCGAACAGATGCTTGGGGTCAGTGGGCCAAACAGAGGGAACAAGAGACACAACCCACTCATCACGGCTGGGCATTTCCAAGATGGACAGCAGCTCTGCGAAGTAGTACTCCACACGGGCGATGTTCATTTCGTCCAAGATGGTCAGGAAAATGTCCTCTTTGTATGTAGCTTCGTACATCTTCTTCAAAACTTCTGTTTCGTTGAAGCGCTTGGTGAATTCGTTGAAGTAGCCGAACAGCTCGGTACGGTCACGCCAGGAAGGCTGAACCGAAGCGATGGTGGCGTCGTTCTGGATAAACTTACCGAAAGAGTACGGAAGAGAAGTTTTACCGGTACCGGAAATACCCTGCAGGATGATCAGACGCGTAGAGGAGAATGCCGCAAGGAAAAGACGCAGGGTGTTGTGTTCATAGTACAGACCCATTCTGGATGCCGCAAAGTTTCTGTACATTTCAATAATTTCGGGAAGTGTGATGTCGTTGTTGTATACGGGGGGCTGATAATCTGCCAGCGCAATATCCACCTGCGTCAGCTTGTAGAAACGGCTGTAATCCTCATCCATGGTGGGATCGCCGGCTTCTTCGCCTGTTTCCGCAGCTGCTTCAGAAGTACCGGCAGAACCGTCGGGCGCCTCCAGATAGGGGCTCTCGCCGGGACGAAGACCGAGCTGGGAGACCTTCATGGCCAGGATCTTTTCCTTTTCCAGCGTCAGCTTAATGACTTCGCGGTTCAGTGTGGCAACCTCATTGAGCAGTTCTTCCTGATCGACAACGGTCTTGCGGAAACGGATGTACTTTTTGCAAAGCAGCACGACCAGGAAAATGATGCCGGCCAGAACAGCCAAAACCAAAATGATCGCAAGGATCGCAAGAACAATGCCGCCCGCACCGAGTTCAGAGGAATACCCCTTGAAGATCGTGATGTAACGCGGGATGTTGAAAATGTTGGCAATGCCCAAACCGATTCCCTTCAGGATTCCCCAAAATCCCTTGACGACGAACTGGTTTAAAAAGTCACCCATGAATTTTACGATAGCACCCATATTCAAGTCCACCTTCTCATTTATTTTGCTGTGAATTGTTTACTGTATGGAAATATCCGAAGATATTCAACCCTGATTTTCTTCCGAATCGGAAGGATCTTTGGAATCCTGTGCGGCTTCCCCTGCTTTTTGCTGGGCAAGGAATTCTGCGATGATCGCCTTGATCTTTGCCGCGTCCGCTTCTTCCTTAGCTGCCTGCTCCGCTTCCTTTTGTTTTTGCAGATATTCTTCGATGATCGCCTGTTTCTTCGCCTCTTCCTGTGCCTTTTTGGACAGGAACTCCTCGATCACCCGCTGTTTCTCCGGCTCGTCAAACTGGACGCCCGAAAGATCCATGGGCGGAACCTGCGCGTAACCGTTTGCAATCGGCATACCTCTTTGCGCAGCCAGAACATCGTTGACCAGCTGAATGCGCTCCTGACGCGCCTGCTCCTGCACTTGGGCAAACATCTCTTTTTTTCTGCGGGAGGCGTTCGAGCTGTAGGACACGACCTGCGCGATGATAATGATTGCCGACGGGATGACGACACAGAGCAAAACGCCCGTGGGAGAATTGACAAAGTCGATCACTTTACCAAGACCGGAAACACGTTTGCCTGTATACTCGCCGAGAATGTTGCTGCTGCTGAGTTTTTTGTCGTCTGCTTCTGGAGCATTGTCGCCCTTGGTGAGATATCTGTCCCGGGTTTCGCCCTTGAAAACCTCTACAACTCTATGGGTATTGACGAAACGAGTGCCTGCCTTGTCATAGGAGAAGTAGGAGACCACATCCCCAACCTCAAAACGATCTATTGCCTTGGTACAGCGCACTACGATCAAGTCACCCTCATAGAAAACCGGCTCCATGGAGTCACTCTGGACAGAAAACACGGTATACCCAAAAATCTGCGCCACGCCGGAAGAAGATTTTAAGGAGATGATAATCAATACACAGATGATGACAGAGAACAACAGCACCACTGTGGAAATGATATTGACCACCACGGACAAACTGCTTTTTGCTTTCTCTTCTTTCATGCAGAAACCTCAAAAGTATTTTTTTCAAAGCGGTCATTTACAAGTCCCACGACCACGCATAAATCACCGCTTTCACCCACACTGTAGGGCGGTTATGGCTACCGCCCTACATCTGTCGGGTTTTGTCAAAAAATATCCGGGTTAATTACGCGGCATCGACACCAAAGTTGACAACAGCCATGAGGCTCTTGCCTGCGATAGCATTTGCACCCTTATCCACACAATCCTTGTCGTTACCTTCGAGCCAAATCTTCACATTGACTGTAACGCCGTCGGTGGAAGTAGATTCGGGCAGATCCTTACCGATATAAATCTTGGTGGCATCATTGGCCTCGTCCACAAGAGACTTGGTCGTGACAGGCACCAAGGCAGCATTGGCCGCATTGGTATCACCGTCGTCGATGATCTGGTTGCCTCTGCCGTCGGCAATAACGGTATCGACAATAATGCCATCGGTGATGTAGTTGGTCACTGCGCTGTAGCTCTCGCCGTCGGAGGAGTAGATCCCCTTCAGCACGCCGTCCACATAGACCGCCGCTCTGGCCGCTGTCTCTGCGCCGGTACCGGGTGTGATGGTGCCGTCCTCAGCTTCCTTATCGCCGGAGAGAGAGATGGTCATGTATGCACCGAAAGCGTCGCCGCCGGAAACAACAGCGCCGTCCGACTTCATCTTAAAGGTAAAGTCGTTGTAATGCATCTGGTTGGGGTCAGTGGCAGTGGCCTTGGTCGTGACCTGACCGCCGTTGATGAACTTGCCGTCCTTCATATTGACGGACTTAAAGTCCACACCGTTCGTACTGGAGATGGGGAGGTATTTGCCGCCGGAGACAATGAAGCTGTTGATGGTAAAGTCCTCTCTTTCCAGCTTGTCACCCCACTGAGCAGTACCCTTGTTGGATGTACCGGCATCGCCCTGCAAAAGGATGCCGCCCTCTGCCTGAATGACATCGAAGCCGATGTTGAACAGGCTTGCGAAACCACCGACCATAAACCAAGCGTAGGTGCCGGATACGAGGGTGATTGCCGCAATCATCAGGATGATAACCGATGTGCCTAATTTGCGTTTTGCCATAATGATTACCTCTTTTTCTTATTTTTGACAAAGCCGTCATTTATAATCTGTCGCTGACAGGTTATAAATGGAGGTTTTGCGAATGTTGAAATTCTCAGATCAGCCCCCTGCCCCACTGCGGTAAGGGGGCTGACCGTACATACATAAATTATTGATCTTCTTGCTCGGCGTCCTTTTTGTGCAGGGCTTCGGCCTGCTTCGCCATATACTCGGCGATGATGCGGGCTTTGTCCTCCTCGCTGATCTCGGCAGTCTCCGCCGGCTTTTCTTCCTTGGTTTCCTTCTTTTCCGCTGCGGGAGCAAGCTCCGGCTGTTCGGCAGGTGCGGCATTGTCCGTTTGCGCCTGCTGCTGGGCAAGGAATTCGGCGACCGCCTTGGCTTTCAGCTCCGCTTCCTTATCGGAAACAGCCGCCAGTGCTTCCTCTTTCTTTTTGGCAGAAAGGGTTGCGATGAAAATATACAGCTGATAGATAAAGAACAGGGCGATAGGCAGAACTACGCAAAGCATGAAGCCCAGCTGAGACTGCAGGAACTGGAGTGCGGAGCCAAGCTTGGGGATCCTTGTGCCCTCCCAAACGCCGATGATGTTGTCGCGGCTGGCATATTCCATGGCACCGGTGGAGACGTTGAAGTCGATACCGTCCGTATTGTCACCCTGGGTCAGGTAGTAGGAAACACCACCGTGGTACCATACGCCGTCCTTGACCTCTCTGGAAATATTCTCAAAGCCATCCGTGTTGACCGTAGCGTTGTTTTCCACAATTCTATGGGTCTCGATCATGGGTTGGTTGTCGATATATCTGCGGAAAGTGATGACATCGCCGACCTTGAGGTTGTTGGCTTCCTCTGCGTCAATCTTGCGCACAACGATCATATCCCCCACATAGAAGCCGTTTTCACCCTCCATGGAGTCGGACAAAACGTTCATCACGGCGTAGCCGAACAGGCTGGGGATGCGATCCTCATCTCTGGTGGAGATGATGACCATCACGGTCATGACGATGGAAAAAATCAGAAACACCGTCACGAGAATATTGACGAGAGCATTGAGCACCTTTTTCATTCACATATCCTCCATCACGATAAAATACTCATTTCTATGCCGGGGGGCGGTATAGAAATCAATATTTTATCCCATACTACAGCCACACCTCTCCCTTTGCCGGGCTGCGGCAAAGGGAGCTGATGAAGTCATTAGCTAATTACTTAATCAGTGTATGTGCTTTTAGAGATAAGGGGGAGATTATTAGGGGGATCCGGGCAGGGCGAACCTGCCCGGAAGAATTCAATTGTTCAAACGTGAAAATTCGTTCAGAACTTATGCGCCAACCTTGGTGATGCTGAGAACTGCAGTGGAGTTAGCAGCGGGAACAGTACCGCAGCAAGCAGTGTTCTGGCCTTCTGCCCACATCATAACAGTGATTTCCTGAACAGCACCGGGAGTCAGGCTGATGGTCAGAGCGTTGGTGTCGGGAGTGACAAGATCGCCCAGAACGCCTTCATCGACATCATCATAGGTGGAGGGCATGCCCAGACCGTTTGCGGAGTAAGCATCGTGCGCAGCGTCATCGAGGATGGAGTTACCGTTGGCATCCATGATGTCTGCACCGCTGGAGATGACTACGGGGTAGTACTTGTTGGAAGCGATGTTGCGGACAGTCAGACCGTCAGCAGTCTTAACAAGACCATAGATGAAGCCGGTGCCGAAGTTGAAGGTGGGGTTGACGTTGGCGTCAACAGCTGTGTCGGACTTCACATAAACGGTGTACTTGATGTAGGAGCCTGCAACAGCAGTAGCGGGGGTGAAAGCGCCGGAAGTAATGGAGCCGCCGACGATGCTCAGGTTGGTGGGGTTGACGGAAACAGGCGCAAAGTTGGTTGCGATGCTGTTACCGGCCTGGCCCTGCAGCTGAGCAAGAGAGACGGTGGAACCCCAGTTGGTGCCGTCTGCGGAGATCAGGATGGAACCGTCGGAGTTGGAAACTTCAGCCTTAACCTCTGCAACGCTGACGGAAGTACCACTGGCGAACCATGCGTAGGTTGCGCTGGTGAGAACGATAGCAGAAACGATCAGCATCGCAACTGCTGCGAAAAGAGAACGCTTTTTCATTTGTTTTTCCTCCAATTAAAAATTTATATCCTTGTGTTCCTGCGCGGGTGAAAGGGTTTCGCAATAGACAAATCGGTTGGTCTCCCCCAAGCTCAGCCGACCTGTGCCTTGCTGCCTGCGATGACCTCAAAGTTCATCGAAAACTTTGCCTCTCCTCCCATGATCGCATTCACACATTCAGGATCTTCACCTTCCAGCCAGACGACCACGGTATAGCGGTCTGTCTCGCCGACCTCGAAGTCGGACCGTACATCCTCAAAGACGATGTCCTCGTCAAGGAAGTTTTTGTCCGCCGCAAAGGATTCTAATTTGCCGTCGGTGGTGCGGGGCTTTGCGTAGACCGTCGGCTTGCCGTTGCGGAACACCATCACACGGACGGCCTCGTCGGCGCCCTTGTACTGGTACTCCAGATTGAGAGTGACCCGATAGGAAACCACATCCTCGGGGTCCTCACCGGCGTTGCGCACACCGAAGGTATACGCCAGATAGTTCTTGCCGTTGTGTTCGCCCCAAACCTGGTCGAGTTCGGCAAAATCCGCATACTGCGGATCATCGCCCAGCTCGCCGTTTTTGTTCAGCAGCCACTCCTTGGTGATGTTGTTCATATCCTCCACCGGCGCCGCCGACAGGTTCAGGGTCGGACTGTCGAACGTCTCGTCGTCTGCCAGCTGGATGCCGTACTGGTTGGGCACAAGGCTGACGGTAAACCGACCTGCCTTGTTCAGTATCGACACGCTGCAGTAACCGATGCCGATGATCAGAAGCAATATCAAGAGAATCAGCGCAATGATACGGATCAGCCAGTCGCGCTTATGTACCTTTTCCGCGGTGGTGTTGACGTCGTACTTCTTGCTCTGGTCTTCCATGGATAATGCAGGGATATACGGACCTTTGTCGCCCTGGGAAGCGACCGTTCCGTTTTGCGGTGCGGTCTCAGGTGCGGTATCCTTTTTCTTTCTGGCCAACTCCATCAACTCCTCAAGGGATTTGTATTATATAATGTATTACAGTTTGATCGACCGCTCTGCGCAGGGCTTGCCGTACAGCTCGCCCGTCATCTGATCCGCACCCAGTGTGCGCACCATTTTGGCAAGCTCCTCGTCGGCAACGCCGTGAACGCGGGTCTGGGCGCCGATCTTTTTGGCGAAATCAATGATACCCTGCAGACGGTTCTGTACTCTTTCGTCCTCCCCGATGCCGTCCAGCAGGCTGCCGTCGATGCCGATATAGTCCACATCGTACATACCCAAATGGGAAAGGGAGGTGTACTCAACGCCGAAATCGTCAATGGAAACCATAAAGCCCGCTTCACGCAACGCCTTGATGGTCTCGCAGACCTGCTTTTGCTCGGAAGAATAGATGTTCTCGGCGATATTCAGACAGAACTTATCCGGCTCCACACCTTTGCTCTCCACGATCTTCAAAAGCTGCTTGCAGCAGTACGGCTTGGAAAGAAACTTTTTGGAGATGGGAACGATCAGGCGGTTGACATCCGCCTCGCGCCGGGCACAGCGCAGGATCATGTCACAGCCCTCTTCCACTGCCCACTTGTTCAGCTCACAGATCTGGTTGCTCTTCTCGGCAATGGGGAAGATCGTATCCTGCAGCAAAACACCCATCTGACGGTCATTGATGCGCATGGTGACAATAAAGTCGATGGCCATGTTCAGATGCACGTCAAACACAGGCGCAAAGCGCAGCTCCAGAGTGCGCAGCGCTTTTGCGGCAGAGCCGCTCTTTGTGCCGGTCTTTTCGGTTTTGGCCGGTGCGGTGTTCTTGTTTTCTTCCATCTCAGGCACTCCTGTCCAGCTGAATTTCGCAGTGAAAAAGCACTGCATAACATATATATGTAACTCTGCCCGCCTACTTTACCGCATAGGTATAGACAGGGGGACACTTTTAGTCTCTTATACTTTACCATTCGTTCCGCCGGTTGTCAATAATTAAATCCAAATTTTTTAATAAATTATTAAGAAAAGCGCCGAGTTTATGGACATTATCCACAAATTCGACGCATATGCATACAGATATCAGGCAAAAAACCACCTATTTTCCGCATGGAATTCAAAAATCTATACCGTAGGCCGTCCCGGAACCCACCTCCCGCAGACGAGAAAAATTACAGCTTTTCGCAAATGCTTCCGCTACTTTATTTTTCTTTTCTGCAATTATTAGGACACCCTTGCTCTTTTTCTCGGAAAGATGGGCACAGACTGCCTGCACAAGAAGCGTGCCCACGCCCTGTCTGCGCGCATCCGGCAGAACCGCAAGACGCATATGGGACGGGAAAAAGCTGGCAAACTGCCCGTAGATCAGCACGTCTGTCTTGGCAATATGGGCATTGAGCTTGCTGTACTCCTTGATTTTCGGAACATATTTGTCCATGAAACGCCGGGCATACCGCTCACAGTCCATGGCGCACAGCGCATACCCGATCACCTTTTCCGTCCCATCCTCCCCTCGGCAAACCGCTACAAAACAGTTTTCCGGCTCGCACTCGACATAGTAGTCGCAGGACGTTTTGAACAGGAACAGCCGCCCGGATTCATTGCGCACCCGGTGCGTCGCCGTCGCCATGCAGATATTGTGCACTGCCTCCAGATCCTTTTCCAAATAGGAACGCACGATTATTTCCATGATTCCGCCTCCGTTTGAAGTGTTGCATAGGCACCGTCCCGGCAGATCGCCTGATAGAGCCGCAGTACCTGCTGTAAATACTTTTCCGTCCCTGCAAAAAATTGCAGGAATGTTTTTACCCGTTCCTCGTCATTCGGGAAGGTTGCTTGGGCGAAAGACAGCACCTCCGGCGCATCTGCCGGGCTATGCTTTTCCCCGTCCAGCCAGCGCAGGATGGCTGCAAGCGTAAAGCAAAGCATCTTTACAAGCTTCGGGTCGTTGTAAAGCAGAATATCTTTACATCTGGCGTTGAACTTGGAGACAGAATTCATGCAGATATCCGAAAGCCGATGGTCGAGAAACGGGTTTTCAAACCGCTCCAAAATATCGTCCCGAAAACGTGTCAGCTCCGCCGTATCCATGGGTGTCACGGCAATCACGCCGTTGGAATATTCCTGCAAAAAGCGGTGGAACAGTCCATCCTTTACCATATCCCGCACAAAGGAAAAGCCGCTCAGAAAGGCTGCTGCCGATGATGCCGTGTGCATCCCGTTCAGTAGGCGCACCTTACGCATCCGATAGGGGGAGATGTCTGCACACACGCACACGGACTGCGGCTCGGTTTGCAGTGGAAATGTGGATATATCAGGATTTTTGCACTCCACTGCCCAAAAGAAATAGGGTTCGCAAACGGTACAGAGCGCATCCGCATCCCCTGCGGGATGTCCCGATACGATGCGATCCACCAGCGTATTGCAGAAAAAGCAGGTGTCGAGCCATGCCGAGAAAGCAGCGGGCAAGCCGTAATCCGCCGCATACTGTTTCACGCACGAAAGCAGGGCGTCCGCATTGTTTTCGATCAGCTCACAGGGCAGGATCCAAAGTCCCTTTTCCCCTGCCCCAAACCGTTCCCACAGCAATCGTGTCAGCAGGGCGGCATAGCCGTCGCACACCGCAGTGGAAAGGCTTGAGCCTTTACAGTAATAGATGCCGGCTTCGGTGGTGTTGGAAACGATCATCTCCAATTCCGGCGAACGCATCAGCGCAAAAAGGGCATCCGCATCCGCTCTCGGGTCGATACAGCGGGACACACAGGTGATCTGTTCCCGCTTGTCCAGAATTTCCCCGTTCTGCTTGCCGCGGGTACAGACTGTATAGTGGCAGTCCTGCGCCGTCAACTTTGCGCAGGTATCCCATTTTCGGGGCGGCACGATCACCACACTGCCGCAAAAACGGTTCTGTCGGTTTGCCTGCTCCACCAACGGTTCCAAGAACGAGCGTAAAAAATTGCCCTCGCCGATTTGCAGCATCTTTTCCGGGTATCTCATTGCTTCGCCTCCATCGCTTCCCGCTGTTCGGAAAGCGTTTCCCACTCCTGCATTTTTTCCTCCTGCTGTGCGTGCAGCTGTTTCAGCGTTTCCGTCCACTCCAGAATTTTTTCGTAGTCCGAAGCCGTTTCCGGGGAAGAAAGGACGGTATTCGCTTCGTCGATCTGCTGTTCGAGCTGTTCGATTGCCGCTTCACAGCGACTGATCTTTCCGTCCAAACGGCGTTTCTCGCTTTCCCGTTCCTTTTTCTGTTTATAGGTATTCACCTTTTTGACCGGCGCTGTCTGCTGTGCGGCGGTCAAAATGCGGTTCTGTACATAGGTATCGTAGTTGCCGAGATATTCCTGTGCGCCCCGGGGCGTCAGGTGCAAAATACGGGTACAAAGCTTGTTGATAAAGTATCGGTCATGGGAAACTGCCAGTATCGTGCCGCCGAAATCCGTCAAAGCACGTTCCAGCGCTTCCCGGGAATGGATATCCAGATGGTTAGTGGGCTCGTCCAGCACCAAAAAATTGGCGCCGGAGAGCATCAGCTTCAGCAAAGCCGCCCTCGCCTTTTCCCCGCCGGAAAGGTCGGACACTTTTTTGTACACGTCATCGCCACGGAACAAAAACATTGCCAGCGCACTGCGCACTTGTGTCTGTGTCATGGATTTATGGTCGTCCCATATTTCATCCAACACCGTTTTTTCGTTATGCAGTCCTTGCAGACTCTGGTCGAAATAGCCGATTTTCACATTGGCGCCCAGCCGTACATAGCCGTCATCCGCCCTTTCCGCACCACACAGAATACGCAAAAGCGTTGTTTTTCCGCAGCCGTTGGCGCCCAGCAGGAACACACGGTCATGGCGGTTCACCTGCAAGGAGATGTCCCGAAACAGCGCTTTGGCGCCGAAGGACTTGGCAAGATCCCGAATGACCGCCACTTCGTTTCCCGTCTCCGGCACGGGAGGAAAACGAAAATGCACCGTTGCCTGTACCGCCTCCGGCTCCACCAATTCGGCACGCTTGCGCTCGAGCATTTTTTCCTTGCTGGCAATGGTGATGAAGTTTCGTTCCCGACCGAACTGCTTTTGCTGCTCAATGATGCCCTCGATGCGGTGGATCTCCTCCATGGCATTTTCGTAGTCCCGGCGTTCCTGTTCGTCCCGTTTCTGCTTTTGGTGCAGATACTGGGTATAGCCGCCTTTCCATGTGCGCAGCGTACCGCGGGAAAAGTCCATTGTTTTGGAGGTCACTTTATCGAGGAAGTAGCGGTCATGGGAAATGATGACCGCAGAACCTTTGTAATCCTTCAAAAATCCCTCCAGCCACTCCACGGAATCTATATCCAGATGGTTGGTCGGCTCATCCAACAGCAAAAGATCCGCCCCGGACAGCAACAGCTTGCCCAGGCTGATCTTGGAGCGCTGTCCGCCGCTGACCGCACTGCACGGCAGAAAAAAATCCTTTTCCGAAAAGCCAAGACCCTGCAAAGCGGCACGGGTACGGCTGCGGAAAGTCAGCCCATCCTGCCGCTCAAACTGCTCTTGCAGGGCGCTTTGCTCCGCAATCAGGGCATTCTGGTCTCCTCTGCCCTTTTGCAGATCGTGGGCGATGGTCTCCAGCCGTGCCTCCATGCGCATCAGCGGCTCGAACACGGAAAGCATTTCCTCGTAAATCGTACGGTTGGAATCGGCACAGGCGTGCTGTTCCATATAGCCCAGACGGACATTTTTGCCCTTGACGATCTGTCCGGCTGTCGGCTCCAGCTCCCCCGTGATCAGGCGGAACAGCGTCGTTTTTCCCGTGCCGTTGGGACCGACCAGAGCAACGCACTCCTTTTCCGCCACGTCAAAACAGACCTCTTTGAAAAGAAGTCTGTCTCCGAAATACATTTCCACATTGTATGCGCTGAGTACTGACATTAAATTCTCGTCTCCAAAAGCTCGATTTTGCCATCCACCGTGAACGCCCCTGCACCGGCAGGCACAAACACACTCTCGCCTTTTCTCAAGGAAAAGGATGTGTCACCGCAGGTAAATGTGCCTTCGCCGGAAAGCACCAGCAGGGACACAAAGCTTTCCGCACCGCTCACTTGCGCATAGGTGTCGGCGCAGTCCACATGGCAGACCGAAAACAGATCACAGCAGGTCAGCAATTCCCGCTGTGCGGTATGGAAACGTACCTTGTCCTCCTCGGTCGGCACAGTAGGCTTATAGGGCACGGTCTCGGTCACGTCCACCGCCTTGTCCACGTGCAGCTGACGGGGTTTGCCGTCCGCACCGCGGCGGTCGTAGTCGTAGACACGGTAGGTCGTGTCGGAGTTCTGCTGGACTTCCGCCAAAAGAACGCCCTTGCAGATAGCGTGCAGGGTTCCGGCTTCGATGAAGAAGAAGTCACCCTTATGCACCTTGACCTTTTGCACATAGTCCATCAGGGTGTTGTCCTGTATGGAACGGCGGAAAGTTTCCCGGTCGATCTCCTTTTTGAAGCCCAGCGCCAGCTCGGCGTCCTCGTCACAGTCGAGGATGTACCAGCACTCCGTTTTTCCGGCACCGTTTTCCACACGGCGGGCATAGGCTTCATCGGGATGCACCTGAATGGACAGATTATCCCGGGCGTCAATAAACTTGATGAGGATCGGAAACTCCTTGAAGCAGGCGGCACGGGTACCGCAGACAGAAGGCTCTGCTTCGCACACACTGCGCAATGTCTTGCCGTCGTACTCTCCGCCGGAAATCACACTGCACCCGTTGGGATGGCAGGAAAGCACCCATGCTTCGGCGGCGTTCTCCTTGTCCGTCTGTACGCCGTACTCCTCGATCAGACGGCGTCCGCCCCAAATGGTGGAGGATATATAGGGAATGATTTTACAGGGCTTCATGGTTTCAAACTCCTTCGGAATAGATTTACCGTTGTATTTTATCATATTTGTCCGACAAATGCTATATCTATTTAGAAAGGATTTGAATTTTTCGGAGGTTTTTCTATGGTGGGTGTATGCATCTATATCGCGCTCGGCGTGTCCGCCGCCGCAGTCCTGATCGCCTGCTTGCGTTCGGGGCATTTCATCCGTTCTCTTTTTTCGTCCGCCCTGCAGGGGATCATCTCCCTTTTGGCCGTCCATGTCGCCGGCGCCCTGACGGGGGTCACCATCGCAGTCAACGCCTATACCCTGTGTACCGTGGGACTGTTCGGCATCCCGGGCACCATTTCTCTGGTTCTTTTGGATGTGATTTTGCGGTAGAGAAAGTTTTTAAAATTATTTTCAAAAAAGACTTGATTTTTCCGAAAAGATAGTGTATACTACGTATGCACTTGAGAGGTGCGACACAATTTGGACGTTTAGCTCAGCTGGTAGAGCATCCGCTTGACGTGCGGAAGGTCATAGATTCGAGTTCTATAACGTCCACCAATACGCCGAAAGACATCGTTCTTTCGGCGTTTACTTTTTGCTTTTGACGCTTCATCAATCGTTGGGATAAATCGTATACATACAATCCGGGACAGAAGCCATGCCGCCGTATTTTGTCGGAGGCAATCCCGCCCTTTGAGCGGATTTCTCTCTGTTCGCTCTCTGTTCGTTCCTCAAACGGTATCAAGTTTTCTTCATTCGCCATCTGACCACCTTTTTACGAAAATATGCAAAAGAAAAAGAACGCCTGTTACAGCGTTCTAAAAAAACAGACTACTCGACAAATTGAAAATCGATTCTGTAAAAATCATCTTTTACATCGAAAATAGTTTTACTGTCATTATCAAAGGCTTTTATATGCAGCAGCTCCTCTTTTGTTTCTGCATCCCAGCATCTTTCTGTACCGTCCGGATAAACAGCTTCCATCATCCACCATCCACTAAGAATGTAACGAATTTCATTGTAGTAAAAATTTACCGCATGAAAGCTGTCAGACAGAAAATATTCAACGAAGTTATTCCTCCATTCTTCCTCCCATGAAAGAAATGTATTTCCCATAAAGTTTTTTCTCCTTTTTTGTCATATATCTGACGTTATTTTCACGTCCACCAAAGTTATTGTGCATATGCGCAACGCCTCTTTTCATTACAGACAAAATAGTACCGTCTTTTTTTCTGCTTTTATGCCCGTGTTCCACATCAATCTCTTTCGCAATCTCTCATATTTGTTGTATATTCCGAGGCTTGTATAGTCTCCACTTTTGGATTATATAATGTATAAAGCGTTGGGAGTGTGTGACATTCTTGGAAGCGAGTAACTTCCATTATTTGTAGGAACAAAACTTTTGCATCGTAGATTGTTTCAACAGTTCTGAAAAAAACAACTTTTGTCCCGTTATTTTTCAATCGGTTTCCCTTTGGCATTTCCAGTATACCTCACTTAAAAATCCTTTGTCAAGCCTTGCGGAATTCGTATGTATATCCGTATTTCTTGGCGTTTCGTTTCAGCCAACAATCCACGCCGACGTCGTAGTCCTTTGCTGTCGTCTTAGCGGCATTTACGGCTTTCTGTTTTCATCGGCAATGGAATTCTGCGGTTTTAGGGATTTCTTTAGTCGCTGTTTTCTTGATAATTCAGAGCCCGTATTAGGATTTGTTCCAGCGTCACCGTCTCGTCTCTCTTGAGCCAATCCGTTATCTCGACTGTCATTTCCTCCTCGAATTGAAGAAGAACTGAGACCGCTACTATGTCGTCCTTGCTGAACCCTCTGTCCACCATTGTGTCGATAAGCTCTGCCGTCAATGGGCTCAACTCTTTTTCGTTCATCAACTCTCTTTTACGTCCTTTCAATATAATCTTTCTCTTTTCACAGAAAAATTGTGGGATTTGTGCTTCGCACCGGGGAACCCCCGGCGAGGGTTCCCCACG
>JBJEQK010000168.1:0-7099 GCA_051881715.1 Acutalibacteraceae bacterium | reverse complement strand
GTGGACGACATCACGGCGGAGCTTGCCTCCCGCCATGTGATCGACAAAAAAGTGAAGCAGGAAAAAATGGTCTGAGGGCATGACAAACGACGGTAGATACAAATATGAACTGCACTGCCACACGAAAGAGGTCAGCGCCTGCGGGCAGGTACCGGCGGCAGAATTGGTTCGCCTGTACAGGGAAAGGGGCTATGACGGCGTGGTGATCACCGACCACTACTCGGGACTGACGTATCCGGGACTGCGCAAGTTTCAAATGCGCTCGCGCACGGACAGCTACCTGCGTGGCTACCGTGCCGCACTTGAAGCCGCCCCGAATGACTTCACCGTCCTTTTGGGCATGGAAAAGCGTGCTTACCTTTCCCCGATCGACTTTCTGGTCTACGGTGTGTCGGAGCAAATGCTTCGGGAAAGCGGCAATCTGCTGTTCGTGTATGCACGCCGCTTCTACGAAATCGCACATCGCTACGGCGCTTTCGTCGTGGCGGCGCATCCCTTTCGCATGAGTCCGTTTAAGGCGAACCCAAAATTTATAGACGGTGCGGAAATCTTCAACGGCAAGGAATCCGCCGAAGGCAACCGAAAGGCTGTACAGTGGGCGGAAGAAAACGGCATCACCCTGCGCACGGCCGGCAGTGATTTCCACCGCACAAGCCACAGAAACTTCTCCGGCATTCTCACCGAAAAGCCTATCCGCACCAACGAGGACCTTTTGCGGATTCTGCGCACAAATGATTTTGAACCCATCACGGCAGACACGCCGTAAAGCGGCATTTTGCCATTTCGGAAAGGAATAACCTTATGATTCAATACCTCGAAGCCTCCCAGATGTTCAAGCTGGACACACCGAACGCTTCCTATATTTTTGAAATTTTTAAGGAAGGGTACTTAGTGCATCTGTATTATGGTGCGAAGCTCCCCGACGCCAACGTCTCGCACCTGCGGTACCGTTCCCCGTTTGCCTCCTTCTGCCCCGAAAACGAGCATCTTCAAAACATCCGTTTTTCCATAGACGTTGCACCCATGGAATACTCCTTCGCCAACACCGGCGACTACCGTCCCAGCGCTTTCAACACCAAGGACGCCAAGGGCATCTATGCCGCCGACCTGCGGTATAAGGCCCACCGCATCTACAGCGGCGCTCCTGTCCTGCCGGATCTGCCGTGCCTGAATGCGGTCAGCGATACCGATGCCGACACGCTGGAGGTCGATCTTTTCGACGCCGCAACGGGAGCCGTTGTTACCCTCCTGTACACTGTCTTTCAGAACTATGACGTGATCGCCCGCAGTGTGCGTGTGCAAAACACCGGCAGTGAAGCATTCCACATCGAAGCGGTGCACAGTCTGTGTGTTGACTTGCCGGACATGGACTACGACATGGTGCATCTCCACGGTCGCTGGGGCAAGGAACGCACCGCAGAGCGCCGTCCCATCGGTCACGGTCTGCAGGGCATTGCCAGCAAGCGCGGTTCCTCCGGGCACAGCAACAACCCCTTCGTGGCGCTTGCTAAGCATACCGCCACAGAGGAGAGCGGCGAGGTATACGGCTTTAATCTGGTCTACAGCGGCAACTTCTCGGCAGAGATCGCCGCAGATACATATGACTGCACCCGTGTTATCCTTGGCATAAATCCCGAAATGTTCTCTTGGAAGCTGGAACCCGGTGAAGTTTTCCATGCACCGCAGGCAGTCATGGTCTATTCCAACAACGGTCTGGGCGGCATGAGCCGTACTTTCCACAAGCTGTACCGCCGCCATCTGATCCGCGGCAGATACAAAACCGAAAAGCGCCCCCTGCTTCTCAACAGCTGGGAGGGCTGCGGTTTCAACTTCGACACGGAAAAACTCCTCTCCATTGCCCAAACGGCCAAGGAGCTGGGTATAGAAATGCTCGTCATGGACGACGGCTGGTTCGGCGTGCGCAACGATGACACCACCTCCTTGGGCGACTGGTTCGTCAACGAAGACAAGCTCAAGGGCGGTCTTTCCGCCTTGGTAGAGCGCATCCACGCCATGGGCTTGCAGTTTGGCATCTGGTACGAGCCGGAGATGATCTCCCCCGACAGCGAGCTGTACCGTGCCCATCCCGACTGGTGTCTGCATATCGACAACCGTCCGAAGTCCATCGGTCGCCAGCAATACGTCATCGACATGACCCGGGAGGAAGTGCGCAACGCTATCTTCGAGCAGATGTACGCCGTGCTTTCCAAGACCCCCATCGACTATCTGAAATGGGACTTCAACCGCAACCTGACCGAGGTCGCCTGTGCCGCCTACCCCGCAGACAGGCAGGGCGAGATCTTCCACCGCTTTGTTCTGGGCACCTATGCGCTGATGGACAGGCTTTGCAAAGCGTTCCCCGATATGCTGATCGAAAACTGCTCCGGCGGCGGCGGACGCTTTGACCCCGGTATGCTGTACTACTCCCCGCAGATCTGGTGCAGTGACAACACCGATCCCATCGAGCGGCTGACCATCCAGTTCGGCACCTCCCTGTGTTACCCCGCCTGCACCATGGGGGCGCACGTTTCCGCCAATCCCCGCGCCGGGTACGAAACCAAGGCCGATGTGGCGCTGTGGGGCAGTTTCGGGTATGAACTGGATCCCAACAAGCTGGACGATGCCACAAAAGACCTCATCCGCTCGCAGATCGCCGAGTACCACAAGTACTACGACCTGACCCACAACGGCGAGCTGTACCGCCTGATCACGCCCACAGAGAATTTCTTCCGCTGTGCGTGGCAGCTGGTCAGCGAGGACAAGTCCGAGGCGCTGGTCACGGTGGTCAACATCCGCCGCAATCCCTGCCAGTTCTTCCTGCTGCGTCTGGCGGGTCTGGACGAAAACGCCTATTACCGCATCGAGGAGACGGGCGAAGTTTACTCCGGCGCCCTGCTGATGCACGCGGGACTGAACTGCACCGACACCTCCAACAAGGACAACACGACCTTTAAGATTTATCTGCAAAAGGTTTGACCGTCAGCTGACCGCTTCACGGAGTGGTCAGCTTTTATTATTGACAATTTTCGATTGTCGCCGTATAATAAACATATCTGAATAGAAGGTCGTGTGAACGTGAACAAGATTTTTTTGAGCCCTCCCTACATGGGCGGTGCAGAAAAGAAATATGTGCAAGAAGCCTTTGCAACCAACTGGATCGCACCCCTCGGCCCCAATGTCACCGCCTTTGAGCAGGAGATGGGCGCCTATCTGCACACACCGTATCCGCTGGCCGTGGTGTCCGGCACCGCCGCCATCCACCTGTGCCTGAAGTATCTCGGCGTACAGCAGGACGATCTGGTGTTCTGTTCGTCCTTTACCTTCTCCGGCTCGTGCAATGCGGTCTGCTACGAAAAGGCGATCCCTGTTTTCATCGACTCCGAACCCGAGTCCCGCAATATGTCCCCCGTCGCACTGCGCAAAGCGCTGGAATGGGCAAAGTCCATCGGCAAACTGCCCCGGGCGGTGATCATCGTTGACCTCTACGGTCAGAGTGCCGACTGGGATGCGCTGCTGCCCATCTGCCGGGAATACGGTGTTCCCGTTTTGGAGGATGCCGCCGAGGCGCTGGGCACCAAATACCACGGCGAATACTGCGGCAACTTCGGTGATCTGGGCACCATTTCCTTTAACGGCAACAAGATCATCACCACCTCCGGCGGCGGCATGGCGCTGTGCAAAACGGAGGCGCAGTACAAGAAAATGCTCTTCTGGGCGACCCAGTCCAAGGAGCCCTGCCTGCACTACGAGCACAAGGAGCTGGGCTACAACTACCGCCTGTCCAATGTCTGCGCCGGCATCGGTCGTGGGCAGCTGGAAATTCTGGACGAAAAACTTCGCCGCCGCAAGGGATTCTACGACTACTTCAAAAAGGCATTCGAGGGCACGCCTGTCCATGTGATCCCCGAAATGGACGGGTGCGAGATGAACCACTGGATCACCTTTGCCACCATCGACCCCGAACATATCCCCACCAACACAGAGGATCTGTGCATCGAGCTGAACAACCGCATGATCGAATCCCGTCCTGCGTGGAAACCCATGCATATGCAGCCCATTTTCAAGGACTGCAAAGCTTTCGCCCACAACGAGGACGGTTCCTTCGTCTGCGAGACGCTGTACAATACGGGCATCTGTCTCCCCGGCGGCGACGCTATGACAGAGGATCAGCTGGCGTATATTGCACAGAATGTACTCTCTTTGCTGAAATAAACCCGGAAAAGGAGGAAAACTGTGCGACAAAATCTGTACTCCCGCTTTTTCAAGCGCTTGTTTGACATTGTGCTGTCTTTTTTCGTGCTTTTACTGTTCTCCCCTTTGTATGCTTTGCTGGCAATCCTTGTGTGCATAAAGCTGGGTACGCCCGTGTTCTTCACGCAGGAGAGACCGGGTAAAGACGGCAAAATCTTTCGCCTGTATAAATTCCGTACCATGACGGATGAACGGGACGAAAACGGGGAGCTGCTGCCCGATGACGTGCGTCTCACCCGATTCGGACAGTGGCTGCGCAGTACAAGTCTGGACGAGCTTCCTGAGTTTTACAATATTCTCAAGGGGGATATGAGCTTTATCGGCCCTCGCCCCCTGCTGGTCTCCTATCTGCCGCTGTACAACGAAAAACAGCGCCACCGCCACGACGTCCGTCCCGGACTGACCGGGCTTGCCCAGTGCTCCGGGCGCAACCTGCTGTCGTGGGAGGATCGGTTTGATTTGGATGTGGAGTATGTGCAAAACCTTTCCTTCGGCATGGACATCTCCATCATTTTCCGCACCGTGCGCGGCATCCTCAAAAAAGAGGGCATCAGCAGTGAAACCAGCGTCACCATGGAGCCGTTTTGCGGCACAGCCGAAGAAATCACCACAGTTTAAAAAGGGCAGCAGCCGTTCTTGCGGTTGCTGTTTTTTATCAAGGAGCAAATTATGATCTACGTCAGCGAACCAATTACTTCGGTACCGAACGAATATAAAAATGAATTGCACAGATCCGTGTATGAGACCCTTGTCCGCTGCGGCATCCCCTTCGTCCGTGTGGACACGGACCCCGCCATCACCATGGAGGACTGCATCGCCATCGCCGAAGCACTGCAAACGCCGATCGTCAAGACATTGCTTCTGTCCAACCGCCAGCAGACGAATTTCTACCTGTTCGTTACTACGGCGGACAAACCCTTTAAAACCAAGGATTTCAGCCACGCCATGGAGATCTCCCGTGTGTCCTTCGCCTCGGGGGAACAGCTGGAAGATATGCTCGGCACAGAGGTCGGCTCTGCCTCGGTACTCAGCCTCCTGCACGACCCCGAGCACAAGGTGCAGCTCGTATTTGACCGTGAGGCGCTTTGCGAAGCGTGGTACGGGTGTACCGACACAACGACCACCGGCTATATGAAACTGCCGACAAAGGATTTGCTCGACGTTTTCCTGCCGCAAACCGACCACAAACCCATTTTCATCGAGGTGTAAATATGCAGAATGAAGTCTTGGATGTGCTGAAAAACCGCCGTGCCATCCGCATATTCCAACCCAAACAGATTACCGCAGAGGAACTGAACGCTGTTTTGCAGTGCGGGATCTACGCGCCGACCGCTTGCGGACGGCAGTCGCCTGTGGTCATTGCCGTGCAGGACAGCGAAGCCGCGGCAAAGGTTGCGGCACTGAACGGAAAATTTACGGCTTCGCAGAGCAATCCCTACTACGGCGCACCGACGATTCTGCTCGTCCTGTATGACCCCGACCTTGCGCTGTCCGATGAAACAGCCGTCCTCGACTGCGCCGCCGTCTGCACCAATATGCTCAACGCCGCAGAGGCCGTCGGGCTGGGAAGCTGTTGGATTCACCGCTGCCACGATATGTTCGAGTGTGCCGAGGGAAAAGCCCTGCTTCGGCAGTGGGGACTGAAGGACACCCTGCACGGCGTTGCCTCCATCGCTTTGGGCTACGCCGACTGCGAAAAGCCGAAACCCAGAGCACGTAAGGCAGACTACATTGTCCGCATCTAAAGGAGGGGCACATGAATCAGGAAAAGCAGTACCGAAAAATGCAGCAGGCACTTGCGGAAAAAGAGGCGCAGATCCCCGTGCCTGCCACGGATGACCCGATTCTCTTGGACGAGAATGCCGAGCTGAACCTTGTGCTGTGGGGCGACCCGCAAGTTTCTTTCCTCTCCCCCCTGCGCTCGATGTACATTGCGGCGGCCTGCCGTGATCTTGGCAATGCGGTGGGCACAGCGGATGCACTGATTCTGCTGGGCGACATCACGGAGTACGGCATGGAATGTGAGTTTCGCACGGTAAAAGACCTGCTGCACACCTGCGAGACAAAGTTTGCGCATCTGCTCTGCATCCCCGGCAATCACGACGTGCGTCTGCGCCGCTATAAACACCAGCGCCGCAAGTTTCAGGATTTTCTGCGCACTGCGCCCCATGGCGCCGCCGGGCCAGAGGGTTCCTATTTTCAGACATTGCAGATCAAGGGGTATACATTTATCCTGCTGGGTACCGACCGCGCCACCTTTGAGGGCGCATATTTCGGTACCGAACAATTACGAAAACTGGATGAAGCGATTGCCGCCGCAAAGGGCAAGCCTGTCTTTGTTCTGAACCATCAAACCCTCAAACGCACCAACGGTTTGCCGAACACCTGGCTTGGCAAGGGAAAATGGCGCGGGTCGGTCGGCTGGGATTCCGACAAGCTGAAAGCCGTTTTGCAAAAGCACAGCAATGTTTTCTACCTGACGGGACATCTGCACTGGACAACGAACGAACACACCTATGAAGACCACGGCGGATTCAAGGCGCTGTCTGTGCCGGCCGTCGGTCCGAGCAATCACGGACCTGTTCCCGAACAGCAAAGCTACATTCTTTCGGTGTACAAGGACAAGATCGTGGCCAGGGCACGCTTTTGCGCCAAAGGAAAATACATGGACAAATCCGTGCCAAATGCCGAAATCATCCTTCCACTGCCATGAAAAACGGGGCTGTCCCTTAAAGACAGTCCCGTTTTTTGGTACCGAACTAAATTGGTTCATCACGGATTTTTTTTGGATTAAAAGTTTCGCTCAAGCCTTTTTAAAGGCTTGCGGATTCCAAAGGCGGCGCCTTTG
>JBJEQK010000167.1:0-1766 GCA_051881715.1 Acutalibacteraceae bacterium | reverse complement strand
AAGCAAGGGTTTTCTTCCAGCGTCGCCTCGGGAGACAGCGTATGGAACAGCGCATATAGTCTCGTTGTGTGCAGGATCGGGTTGGACGGCGTGAGCGTGACCGACAAAAAGTTCGGCAGTTTGCGGCACGGCATGGAAAACACAGTCTCCAGTGTACTTTGTACGCAGTCCGGCACACGATTCGGCATCGTCGCATACAGGAGCTCTGCTCTGCGCCCCGAAAGCCGGGATATCCTGCCGTATTCGATCAGGCGATAAACCGCAGGCACTCGCTGAAAGCCGACCAAAATAACACCCTTTTGCACGTGCTTGCGGAACATAAACTCGACGCCACCGTACCCCGGCATGGCAACAAGAATCGTACCCGGCACCATATGCGCAAGGGACGACTGTGCAAACGCAGGCATCAAAAACGCGGGAAGCGTCACGATCACGACCTGTGCATCCGGCAAAACGTCTTGCGCTCTGTCGGAGATCTTCTGCATTCTTCCGCTGTATTCCTTTCCCTCATCCTCGTTCCAAACAGAAAGCACCTCTCCGAACCGATCCGGTTTGGAGGTGAGCAGCGACACGGTATGTCCGTGCTCGGCAAACTCCGCGCACATGGCTGTGCCGATATTGCCGCCGCCGACAACTGTAATTCTCACACAATCCCTCCGCACATTTCTTTTTTGTATTATACAAAAAGGAAAATCTTTTGTCAATGGCGTTTGTCCAAAGTGAGAAAATCAGTTGAAAAAAGTAAGATTTCGTGCTATTATGTAGCAGAGGTGGAATGAATGAAACTGACACGCACGGAGTTTAACCTATTGACCAAAGCCGATCGGCTCGGCAATACCGCATCCGATGCCTTCTCCGAGGAGGAACTGCGCACCGCTAAGCGCTTGCAGGACGCCGGCTTTCTCTGCGGCAGTACCGTCACCGAAAGCGGATATGCTCTGTTGGAGCCGTACCGCGTCAAACGGGCGGTTTTCTTTGCCGCAGGATTCGGTGTGCGCATGGTGCCCGTCACCTACGACAGACCCAAGCCGCTGGTCGAAGTCAACGGCAAACGCATCATTGACACCCTTTTGGACGCCGTGGTCGCCGCCGGGATTCGGGAAATCTATATCGTCCGGGGCTACAAGGGAGAGATGTTCGACTGCCTGTTGGAAAAATATCCGTTCATCCGCTTTGTGGAGAATACGGGATATGATAAGGCCAACAACATCCTGTCCGCCTACCTCGTTCGGGACAAGCTGAAAAACGCCTATGTCTTTGAGTCGGACATCTATTTGGAAAACCCCGCTCTTTTGCCCAAATATCAGTTTGAAAGCAACTATCTCGGCGTGCCGACGGACAAAACGGACGATTGGTGCTTTACGGCAAACGACGATCTGCGCATTACCTCTCTCAAACGCGGCGGCACAAACTGCTACCATATGTACGGCATCTCCTATATGGATGAAACCGTCGGGCAGGCACTGGAAAAGGATATGCAGGAAATTTACGAGACTGTGCCCGAATCCCACGACCGGTTTTGGGACGATGTGGCGCTGTACTACAACGTGGAGCGCTACGACATCAAAGTACGTCCCTGCACCTTTGACGATGTGACGGAGATCGACACACTGGACGAACTGATTGAAATCGACCCGTCCTACAGCAAATACAAAGAATGATCAGATGGCAAAACGGCGGCAGAGCGAGTGCTCTGCCGCCGAACTTTTTACGCTCCTCACGGAAAATTGTGGGATTTGTGCTGCGCACCGGGGAACCCCCGGCGA
>JBJEQK010000166.1:0-7248 GCA_051881715.1 Acutalibacteraceae bacterium | reverse complement strand
AGGATAAGGAACTCCCGGAATTTTCCGTATGGCGGGAGTACATGGTCTACGCCGTTGCGATGGGTCGTGGTAAAAAGGTGGCCAAGGCGCTGGCCTTAAAGTATCCCGAAGCCTTCGCCACAGGAACGGACACCTTTGATGACGATATGTACCGTTGGTTGCAGGACATGGCTCTCTACGATGCAATGGATTCCATTGGCCGGGAGGTTGTTGAAGTCAGAGCGCCCAGTCCTTCCAGCGATGGCAGCTGGAGCGATGGCAGCTGGAGCGACGCCGGCGGCGATGGCGGCGGCTTCTCCGATTCCGGCGGCGGCAGCGATAGCGGAAGCGGCGGCGACTTCATTGATTAAGGCACACCGCACAGGATGGAATATATTCTCACCATGGCGGTCAAGACCGGGCGCAGCTTCTTTGAACTTGGGAAAAGTAATGCTGATGTGGAAGAACTGCGCCGGTTCACCGATATGATCGACATGCTGCGCATGGAGGATACCCTCTATAAAAAGGAGGCAAACAGATGACGCTGGGAATGGCCGTTTTTCTGCTGGCACTGTCTGCGGCAGGCTTCGTGCCGGTCCTTCGGTATTTGCGTAAAAACCCGAAACTGCGCATCATTTGTCTTGTGCTGTTGTCTCTGATCGTGCTGGCTCTCGCCGGATATATCGGTCTGACCGCTATTTTCATTGATGCGGCACGCAATCAACCACCTGCCCAATAAATCAAAGCATATATAACGCGGACAATTCGCAGTGGTTGTCCACCAAAGGTATACTTTAATCTATGCAAGTAAAAGGCGGCTGCCGGATATTCCGAACAGTCGCCTTTTACTTGTCAGTCTTAAACGCATCCGCTTGTAGGCAGAGAGATGTTCTTCTGTATTTCCGCTTCACTTTTTTCGTGAAAAATCTGTACCGGTTTTGATACCGTAGCAGTCGCCGTGTCGGGAAAGATGATGACCATCAAATGTACTGACTTCTCCACCATGCAATGACAAGCGGCGTGCCTGCTTCTGCAAAAGGCGGTAACTGCAAATGATGAACAGAATCCAGCTTCAGAGTGTGCAGGCGCTTTAAGTAGAGAACTACGCAGCGTGATCCGTGATAATGTTTGCAATTCAAGAGTATGTTCAGAGGTTCTTTCCCAGTTCTGCGCCCTCCTTTAAAATTCGGCAAACCATGTGGATCTTTCGGTTTCACGCCAACAAAAAAACTTCAGTATGTTGTAAATTCGACACGTGTATATTATAATAAGAGCACGGCAGTCTGTCAACCGAGACGGTCTGTGTGCCGCAAAGGATAGGGAAGGGCGCCTTGAAGGTGCAAGAGGTGAATGTTTGTGGAAAAGGAAGAAAAAAAGGAAGCGGGATTGTGGCTGCATATAAAGGCGTATTTTCAGCGCGTTTTTGATATCCACAGCGACATGATGTGCTATGAAGAAATCGACAAAATGATGGAGGAGAACACCGTCATCAACGGTTCCAATATGTGGATATTGATCATGGCGATCTTTATCGCCTCTATCGGGCTGAACGTGAATTCCACGGCGGTGATTATCGGCGCCATGCTGATCTCACCCCTGATGAGCGGGATCCTGACGATGGGCTATTCTTTGGCCGTGCGCGACTTGGATATGTTGAAAAAGGCGATCGGACGGTTCGGCACACAGGTAGCCATCAGTCTTGCGGCCTCGACACTGTATTTTATCATCACGCCTTTGGACGAGCCCACCGCCGAGATGATCGCCCGCACAAGCCCGACGATTTGGGACGTCATGATCGCCCTGTTCGGCGGTATTGCGGGCATGATCGGCAACACACGGCAAAAAAAGGGGAATGTGATTCCCGGTGTGGCGATCGCAACTGCGCTGATGCCGCCACTCTGTACGGCGGGCTACGGCATTGCCACGCTGCAGCTGCGGTTCATTCTGGGCGCATTCTATTTGTTTTTGATCAACACCTTGTTTATCGCTCTGTCCTCGGCAACGGTCACTGCAATTTTGCGGGTGCCTGTCCACAAGAGCCTGAGCCAAAAACGGCAAAAGCGCATCAACCGAATCGTAGGTGTGATCACACTGATCGTGGTGATACCGAGTCTGTTTGTCGGTGCATATACCGTTTACAGCTCCGTAATGGAAAAGAACATACAAAACTATTTGTCGAATGAATTTGTTTTTGAAAATACGCAGCTGGTGCAGAGCAGTACGGACACCCAGAACAAGCAGATCAATGCGTCCTTAGTCGGACAACCTGTTTCACAGGAAGTGATCCGGCGGCTGGAACAGGCACTGCCGTCCTACGGTCTGGAGGGATACACTCTGCGCATCACCCAAAATTCCATCTCCGGCGACGATGCGGACAACTCGGATAAAATTACCATCGCCCTTCAGGAAAATACCATCTCCACATTGCGCTCTCAGCTTGCCGAACAGCAGGAAAAGCTGGATGCTCTGGAAAACAGCGCCGCTGTGAAGCTGGACTTCCATGCACTTTCCCAAAAAGCGGAGCAGATTTTTACGGAGCTGACAAACTGCAGCTGCGGGATCACAGCCGATGCCGGCGGCGAATACATCGTCCTTGCCGCCGACACCAAACGGACGCTGACCGAAGCGGAGATACAGGTCATTGAAAACTGGCTTCGCTCAGAGAGCGGTCTGGAGCAGGTGAGGCTGTATTTGAATGTGTGATTTGCCTTATACATTAAAAAAGCATTGACAAACGGTGCGGGATAGTGCATTCTAAAAGAGAACAAAAAGGAAAAGGAGAGAATGTATGCTATATAAGAAAAACAACGCCAAAGCGCTGGACATGGAACTGTTCAGAAATCCGACCTGCGAATACAGGGGTACGCCCTTTTGGGCATGGAACTGCAAGCTGGAGCAGGAGGAATTGGAGTGGCAGATCGACGTCCTGCGGGAGATGGGCTTCGGCGGATTCCATATGCATGTGCGCACGGGCATGGACACGCCGTACCTGAGCGACGAATACATGAGCCTGATCCGTGCCTGCGTGGACAAGGCGGAGCGGGACAAGATGCTCGCATGGCTGTACGACGAGGATCGCTGGCCGTCGGGTGCCGCAGGCGGTATCGTCACCAAGGATGTGCAGTATCGGATGCGCTATCTGCGCTTTACGCCCTTTCCCTATGCGGATGAGGAGCGCACCACCGTGGAAAACGGCGGCAGGGGCAGCGGAAGACTGATCGCCTGCTTCGACGTGACGCTGGACAGCAAGGGATTCCTTGCATCCTACAAGCAGATCGGCGAAGCGGATGCGGCGCAGGGCGAGAAGTGGTACGCCTATGTGGAGACCGAGGAGCCCTGCGGCTGGTACAACAACCAAAGCTATATCAACACCCTCGACAAGAAGGCGATGGATCGCTTCATCGAGGTCACCTATGAGCGGTACAACGGCACCATTGCCGACGCTTTCGACAAAACGGTGCCTGCCATTTTTACCGATGAGCCCCAGTTTTGGCGCAAGGGCACGCTCCAATATGCGGCGGAAAAGGCGGACGTCCTACTGCCGTGGACGGAGGATCTGCCGGAGACCTTCCACAAGGTCTACGGTGAGGATCTGGTGGCGGGACTGCCGGAGCTGTTTTGGGATCTGCCGGAGGATCGCCGTTCCTTGATTCGCTACCATTACCACGACCATGTCTGCACCCGCTTCACCGAGGCTTTTGCGGACAACTGCGGCAAGTGGTGCCGGGAGCATAACATCAAGCTGACCGGTCACATGATGGAGGAGGACAGCCTGTACAGCCAGACGGCGGCGCTGGGCGAAGCGATGCGTGCGTACCGGGGCTTTGATCTGCCGGGCATAGATATGCTCTGCGCCCGATTTGAGTATTCCACCGCCAAGCAGACCCAGTCCGCCGTACATCAGTTCGGATGCGAGGGAATGCTCAGCGAGTTGTACGGCGTGACGAATTGGGATTTCGACTTCCGTGGACATAAACTGCACGGTGACTGGCAGGCGGCTCTGGGCGTGACGGTGCGGGTGCCGCATCTGTCCTGGGTCTCCATGGCGGGCGAAGCCAAGCGGGACTATCCCGCATCCATTAACTATCAGTCCCCGTGGTGGCAGAAATACGGTTGCATCGAGGATCATTTTTCCCGTGTGAATACGGCAATGACCCGGGGAAAGCCCGTGGTCAAGGTGGGTATGATCCACCCGGTGGAAAGCTATTGGCTGCACTGGGGTCCTGCGGAGCAGACGGCGCTGGTGCGGGATGAGATGGACGAGATCTTCCACAACGTGACCAAGTGGCTGTTGTTCGGCAGTGTGGATTTTGACTATATCAGCGAGTCCCTGCTTCCCGAGCAGTGTGCCGCAGGCGGAGCGCCGCTGCAGGTGGGCGAGATGGCGTATGACGTCATCCTTGTCCCGAACTGCGAGACCCTGCGCTCCACCACGCTGGAAAGACTGGAAGCGTTCCGCAAAGCCGGCGGCAAGCTTGTGTTTGTGGGCAGTGCACCCTCACTGGAAAACGCCGTACCCTCCGAGCGGGGCAAGGCGCTGTACGCCATTAGTGAACACGCTTCCATCAGCCGCAGTGATGTTCTGCGTGCGGTGGAGTGTGCAAGGCTGGTGGAGCTGCGCAGCCAAAAGGGCAGCCTGACGAAAAATCTGCTGCATCAGCTGCGCCGGGACGGGGATGGCTTGTGGCTGTTCATCGCCCACGGCGAAGAGCCGTACAACAAGGACCTTTCCCGGTACGACGATGTGCATATCCGCATCCGGGGCTGTTGGAACCCCACGGTATACAATACCCTGACGGGGGAGACGGAAAAAATCTCCTATCAGACAGACGGCGAGAGCACCGTTGTCCTTGCCCGTATGTTCGACTACGACAGCCTGTTGCTGCGTTTGGAGCCGGGCAAGGCAGGGGACAGCTGCACAGTGCCGTTTACGGAAGTCTGCCCCACAGGGAAGAATATGGAGATCCCGACGCTGGTGCCCTACACGCTTTCCGAGCCGAACGCCCTGCTTTTGGACAAGGCGGAATTTGCGCTGGACGATGCGCCGTGGAGCGAAGAAACGGAGATTTTGCGTCTGGATAACGCCTGCCGCCGCTCCATCGGCTGGCCGACCCGGAAAGAGAATGCGGTACAGCCGTGGGTCGTGCCGAAGGAGCCTGCGGTGCATACCCTGCATCTGCGCTATACGATTCACAGCGACATCGACTGCGCCGGCGTATCGCTGGCCATCGAGGACGCCGAAACACTGCAAATCACCTTCAACGGCGAAGCGGTGCCGAATACAGTCACCGGCTGGTATGTGGACAAGTCCATCGACACCGTGGCACTGCCGGCACTGCATAAGGGGGAGAATATCCTCACCGTGGATATTCCTTTCGGCAAGCGCACCAATGTGGAGTGGGCGTATCTGCTGGGTGATTTCGGCGTGCGGGTGACGGGCAGACTTTGTACTGTCGTGGAAAAGGCGCAGAAGCTGGCGTTCGGCAGCATCACCGAGCAGGGACTGCCCTTCTACGGCGGCAACGTGACCTATCATCTGCCTGTTGAGACGAACGGCGGCGAAGTGACGCTGAAGGCGCCCCATTACCGGGGCACTTTGATGGGTGTCCGTCTGGACGGCGGCGAGGAGAAAGCGCTGATTTACCCGCCCTACCACTGTTCCCTCGGCACCCCCGCCAAAGGAGAACACACCATTGACCTCACGCTCTACGGTCACCGCCGCAACGGCTTCGGCCCCGTGCATCTGGCGGATCTGAACGAGAAATGGATCGGCCCCGGCGCATGGAGAACCGAGGACGACGAATGGACGGAGGAATACCGCATCTGCGAGGAAGGCATCCTGACAACGCCCCTCATCACGGAAAATTGACGGGCGGCAGAATATGAACCGACTGTGAAAAAGCCGAAAAAATACGGTGAAATGAATTGACTTTTTTCGGCAATAATGCGATAATGAATCCATAAAATAAAGGGAGGTAATCACCATGGCAAACCGTATCGTTCTCAACACAATTTCCTACCACGGCAAGGGTGCGATCGCAGAGATCCCCGGAATCCTTGCCGGCAAAGGCTGCACCAAAGCATTTGTCTGCTCCGACCCCGACTTGATCCGTTTCGGCGTCACCAAGAAGGTCACGGACATTTTGGATGCAGCAAATATTGCATACACCGTTTTCTCCGAAATCAAGCCCAACCCCACCATTGAAAACGTGCAGAGCGGCGTTGCGGCGTTCAAGGCCAGCGGCGCAGACAGCATCATCGCCATCGGCGGTGGTTCCTCCATGGATACCGCCAAGGCCGTGGGCATCATTGCGGAGAATCCCGAGTTTGCGGATGTGCGCAGTCTGGAGGGCGTTGCGCCCACGAAGAATCACGCCACCTTTACCATCGCTGTGCCTACCACAGCCGGCACGGCGGCAGAGGTGACCATCAACTACGTCATCACCGACGTGGAAAAGAAGCGCAAGTTTGTCTGCGTGGACACCAACGACATCCCCGAGATCGCCGTGGTCGATCCTGACATGATGGCCAGTATGCCTAAAGGTCTGACGGCCGCAACGGGTATGGATGCTCTGACCCATGCCATCGAGGGCTACATCACCAAGGGCGCATGGCAGATGACCGATATGTTCCATCTGGAGGCGATCCGCCTGATCTCCAAGCACCTGCGCGGCGCCGTTGCCAATACCGACGAGGGTCGTGAGGGCATGGCTCTGGCGCAGTACGTTGCCGGCATGGGCTTCTCCAATGTGGGTCTCGGTATCGTACATTCCATGGCGCACTCCCTGGGCGCTGTGTATGACACGCCCCACGGCGTTGCCAACGCCATTCTCCTGCCCACCGTGATGGAATACAATGCAGATTGCACCGGCGAAAAGTACCGGGAGATCGCTCGAGCCATGGGCGTGGAAGGCGTGGACGGCATGAGTCAGGCGGAGTACCGCAAGGCCGCCTGTGACGCCGTCAAACAGCTGAGCCTCGACGTCGGCATCCCCGCCGACCTCAAGGAGATCGCCAAGGAAGAGGACGTGCAGTTCCTGTCCAAGTCCGCCTATGCGGATGCCTGCCGCCCCGGCAACCCCAAGGACACCAGCGTGGAAGACATCGCCGCCCTCTACCGCAGCCTGATGTAAACAGCACAAACAACAACGACCGCACTGCTTCGGCAGTGCGGTCGTTTTAACTCTCCTCACGGAAAATGTGGAATTTGTGCAGGTCACCGGGGAACCCCCGGCGAGGGTTCCCCACGCCAAAACAGTCCACCGGACT
>JBJEQK010000165.1:0-28921 GCA_051881715.1 Acutalibacteraceae bacterium | reverse complement strand
TGCTCTATTTCAATATTCTTTTTTCCTTATCCCCCAACTTTCCGTGATGAGGGTTTAAAAAGGCTTGACCGAAACTTTTTATTTCAAAAAAACCGTCTCCAATCCGTGGTGTCGGACTGGGGACGGTTCTTTTCATGTTTCAGGAAAGCGGATGATTTCAGGACGAAACGATTTGTATCACAGCTTCGACTTTTGCTTGGGATCATCAAACTCGGAGTGGTTGATCATCTTTTTGCGCACACTGCGCAGATAGATTTCCGTAAGCACAAAGGCGACGATCTGCACCATCAGGGAGCGGAAGATCAACGCATAATAGGTGAGCGGTTCCGGCAAGGTCTGAAAGGCTTTGAACATACTGTTGAAATAGTCGAACGCCCAATAGCTGAAGATACAGACCCACACAGAACCTGTGGCGTAGCGCAATTTACCGTGTCTGTAAGCCAAAAGGTACAGGTTAAGCCACGATGCCAGAATCGCAAGCACAGCGACAGCTATGGAGCGGTGCTGTGCCGGTTCATTCACCATGCCCTGTACAACGCCGTACACCGTTGGTGCGGACGCCATAATGGTGAAGTAGATCGCCTGCCGCTTGTTGCCGGATGCATAGGTTTCCGACGCATTGAGAGACAGACAATATCCGCGAAAGGCGATTTCAAAGAACAGGGCGCGCACAAGGGAAATGACGATACCAACGCCTGCCCAAACAAGAAACGTCTTTATCCCCGCCTTTTCCACAGAGGATGCCGCCGCTGTGGAATAGCCGATCTCAAAGGTCGGGTTAAAAAACAGACCACGGTTGCCTTTCAGAAGAAAAACCGCTTCCTCCGCCAGCAGAACCACCGCGATGGAACCGGCGCAGATCCATGCCGCGCGAAAGAAATTCACCAGCAAATCGTGCCCCCTTGTCGCAAGCCCCAACTTCTTCGCAGTGCGCGAAGAATATAGGGAAAGTCCCACCAGTGCTGCGAGACCTACCGCACAGGTCAGCACGCCAAAGCTGTTGATGGGCATCAGGATCTTTTCCAGAAGGAAAAATGCGGTAAACAAAATCAAGAGTTCCACACAGATGCGTGTAGGCGATTTTCTATACATAAGGACGCTCCTTTCATTTCATGCCCGTGGAACAGTATGACCTGTTCCACAGACATCAAATGCCCGAAGGCTCCGGGCAGACCGTCCGAAGGGAAGATCTGCCCGGAAATGGGTTCATCAGATGGGAATCTGCGGCGTGGTATACGCTTCGGTGGTCGGCTCTTCGGGGGGCGGCGTTACGCTTCCGCCGGAAGAAGCCGTGATGATATCTTCGACATCAAATGTCTCGATAAGCAATTCCGGTTTTCTGTACATCCTGCATTCTCCTTTCTGCATTTTTCGGCTTTCCAGATCAGTAGCAAAGATTTGCTGCTGCATTATACTGGCTGATTGCACGGCAGAGATTGACAAAGTTTGCATCCGAGCCGAAGAAATCAATCGCCGTCTTGAAGTAAGACATGGCACTGTACACTACGGTCGTCGTATCCGTGCCATCGGTAATGGTCAGGGTGAACATATCGTCCAGAACGCCGGACTCAATGCCCTTAACCGCAATATACTGACCCTGATCAGATTCGCCGAACTCATAGCTCATGTCGGTATCTTTACCGTCGGGCTTTGTCAGGGTGATGGTCAGACCATCCGCAGAGCCGGTGTAGGTAAAGCGAATCGAAGAATCCGCAAGGGATTTGAAATACATACCGGTGAGCTTGAAGGTATCGGCGTTGATGCCCTGCGTGATCACGCCGGACTGTGCGTCGGCGGGAGAGTACGCAGAAATGTCGCCGTAGGTATTCGCCGCAAGGTCTGCTTCGGAGATGATGGGATTGGACGTCTCATAGTTGAAGTAGATCTTTGCATAGTGGGCATAGTTGACAAGCGCCTTGCACAGCTGTGCATAGTTGTCATACTCGCCGCCTTCCCACGCCGCAATAGCCGCATCGCAGAACTGCTTGACGGAGTATTCCTTGGAGAACAGAACAGCACCGTTTGCCGCGCAAAGCTGGACAAGGATCGTCTCGTTGATCTGTGCCGGTGTGATCGCTGCGGTAAAGCGATATCTGCCGTCAGCTTCTGCCGTCATATCGGCCAGCGCGTAGGTGTCTGTCGCCTGCTCTGTGCTGTAAACATCGGTATTGTGGTTGTAGGTCAGGGTGACATAGGCGCCACTCACGTCTGCGTCCTCAAAATAAGAAGCCGCATCAATGTAGAAGTTTGCGCCGATCTTGCCGCCCAGCTTGATGCTGGCGGTGTTGTTGGCGGTGGTGACACCGAAGGTGCCGTCCGCATTGCCCTTGGGCGCATATCCTGCTGCGCAAGCGCTCTCCTCAACAGCCGTGGAGAAAGTACCGCCGGAAACAAAGCCGGCCTGTGCTGCGCTCTCGCCGTAGGCATAGTTGCCGATGGCGTCTGCGTTTTCACTGGTGAAGGTACCGCCGGTGATGGAAACAGCGGGATCGCCGCCGGGATAGCCGCAGCTGTCGATGACGATGGCGTCACCGGTGGAGTTGCAGCCGCTGCCGTCGTAGGTGTAGTCGCCTGCTTCACCGTTGGCTTCCAGTGTGCCGCCGGTGATGTTGACGGTACCGCTCTTGACATACACTGCGGTGGTGCCGGAAACCGTACCGCCGGAGATGTTCAGGGTGCCGTTCTGGGGCTGATAGATCGCGATGCTGCCCACGGAGGTCACAGAGCCGCCCGTGATGTTGGTCACGGAGCCGCTGTAGCTGCCGTTGCCCTGAATCGCAGTATCACCGTTGCTGACAATAGTCGCCGCAGTATTGAGCGTGCAAGCGGAAGAATCTGCAAAGAACACGGTCGTGCCGCCGTTGGAGGTGACATTCACGGTTTCTTCCAGCGTCAGAGATGCGCCGCTGTACAGACCGATACACACATTCAGATCGCCTGTATCGTTGAGAACCAGATTACCGTTGCGGACGATCAGGTTGTTTTTGTAGCGAAGCAGCATGCTGGGGAAGGTGGAGCTGTTGTTGGCGGTCAGGGTATGACCGTTCAAATCGAGAACCACCGTTGCATTTTGAAGCGACACACTGCCGAAAGTGGATCTGCTGATGCTCACATCATCCAGCAGGGTGATCGTCGAACCATTGCTGGCATAGGAGAGCGGGAAAGAGCTCTTGTAGGAGACCGTGCCGGAAGCGGAGGTCACCATGACCTTGGCCGCCTCAGTCGTGTAGGTGTAAATTTTGGGCGTTGTCGATGTGTAGGAAGAGGTGACAACATAAGGCCCTTCCACAACGGGAGTCTTTAAGGATTTGCCGTTCTTATTGACAAGGATCGTCTGACCGGGCGTCATGGTGTACGCTTCGGTGACGCTCTCCAAAAGAACGATGGTCTCTGTGCCGTTGGCAGCCTCGACAGCGTCTGCAAAGCTGTAGAACTCTGCCTCGCCGACCGTTGCCACAACAGGAAGGGGAACAACGCCATAGGTGCCGTCCTCATTGACAGCAGGTTCAAAACCTGTTGCGCAGACGCTCCCGTCCAGAGCAGTCGAGAAGGTGCCGCCGGAAACAAAGCCGGTCTGGGCTTCGCTCTCGCCGTAGGCATAGTTGCCGATGGCATCGCCGTTCTCGCTGGTGAAGGTACCATCGGTAATGGAAACGACGGGATCACCGCCGGGATAGCCGCAGCTGTCGATGACGATGGCGTCACCGGTGGAGTCGCAGCCACTGCCGTTGTAGGTGTAGTCGCCTGCTTCACCGTTGGCCGCCAGTGTACCGCCGGTGATGTTGACGGTACCGCTCTTGACGTATACTGCGGTGGTGCCGGAAACCGTACCGCCGGAGATGTTCAGAGTGCCGTTCTGGGGCTGATAGATCGCGACACTGCCCACGGAAGTCACAGAGCCGCCCGTGATGTTGGTCACGGAGCCGCTGTAGCTGCCGTTGCCCTGAATCGCAGTATCACCGTTGCTGACAATAGTCGCCGCAGTATTGAGCGTGCAAGCGGAAGAATCTGCAAAGAACACGGTCGTGCCGCCGTTGGAGGTGACATTCACGGTTTCTTCCAGCGTCAGGGTCGCACCGCTGTACAGACCGATACACACATTCAGATCGCCTGTGTCGTTGAGAACCAGATTACCGTTGCGGACGATCAGAGTGTTGTTGTAGCGAAGCATCATACCGGGAAAGCTGGTGGAGCCGCTGGTGACTGTCATGGTGTTGCCACCCAGATCAAGAACGACCGTTGCGTTCTTAAGGGACACACTGCCAAAAGTCGATCTGCCACATTCCACATCTTCCAACAGCGTGATCGTAGAGCCGTTGCTGGCATACGAAAGCGGGAAAGAGGTCTTGTAGGAGACCGTGCCGGAAGCGGAGGTCACCATGACCTTTGCCGCCTCGGTCGTGTAGGTCGTGATCTTGGGGGTAGTGGTTGTGGTGGAATAGCTGACGACATAAGCGCCTTCCACAACAGGAGTCGTCAGAGTTTTGCCGTCTTTTTCGACCAAGATGGTTTGTCCGGGGGTCATAGTGTAGGCTTCGGTGATGTTTTCCAGAAGCAGGATCGTCTGCGTGCCGTTGGCGGCCTCGACGGCTTCTGCAAAGGTCTCGTAGTCCACACCGTCCACCTGCGCAACAGCCGTCGCCGCAAATGCGGAGATCGGGAGCAGCGTCAGGACAAAACAGATGGCCAAAGCAATGCCGAGAATACGTTTCTTCATAATTGCCTCTCCTTTTGTTTGTACAAACTACAGTTTTTTTGCGAAGATCCTGTGTAAACTGCAACCACATCGGATCTCCATGGAAAGATCTGCAAATACCGCAGAACACTTTTTCTTTCCGACCACCTCCGACTTTGCAAACATTTGATCGCAAACATAGGCTTCCCCCCGCTGTGCCTCCGAAAAAGCAGACCCGCAAGCCTGCCGTCGCAGACGCTGCCGCACGGTTCATATCTGTTTTCAAACCAAATGGGCAGAATTCTACCTATTAATTTTTTGTAGCACACAGTCGCAGAAATAAAATGATGTAAGAGAATTATAATGTAGACAAATGTAAAAATTTGTATTAATGTTCATCTTGCATTTCCAAATCAAAACAGCACCTTTTTCATTTTTGCGGGTTGCATTATTCATGATTTTCCGCTATAATATTGTAGACTATACAGAAAGGTAGGTTTTCCATGAAAGCTTCAAAGAAAATTTGGATCGCCGTTATCGCCGTTATTCTCGTCGCGGCAATCGTTTTGGGCGTTGGCTATATCGTTTTATCCAAAAAGGTTCCGGCTTTGAACGAGGATGCGAAGGGTCTGTCCGATTTCAGCACACGCACCACCTACACCGTTGTCAAGGCGCCGTATATCGAAAGCGGCGTCATGGAGACCCGCACCGGGATTCAGGACTTTTGGACGCAGAACAAGTACAGCTACGGCGTAGAGCTCGTCCTGCAATGCACCGCAGACGATGAGCTTGTCGTCCTGTCCGAGCCGCTTCCCGCTCTGAGCAACGCCGAAGCTGTGCTCGGCAAGGATGTTTCCGTCAGCGGCAACACACTGAGCAAGCTGCAAAAGGTCAATCTGCTGTACAACTACACCGATGCGGACGGCAAAACGCCCTACAGGGACTACGGCAAATCGGAGCTGAGTCAGGTCACGATCCTTTCTTTGGACGAACTGCTCTACTACTTCAGCTCCCCCGTCCACTACACGTCCATGCTCTTTTTCCGTTTCTTAGATGAATCGGCGGTTCAGGACGTGAACGCTATGCTGGATAAGCTTTCGCTGCTGCTGGATCGCCACGGCTGTGCCCTCTCCTCCGTTTTCTGTCCGCAGAGCGACGCCACTGCCGCCTACATCGACAGCAACTGTCCCGAGCTTATGCGCACGGCGACCGAATCCGAAATGCGCAAGCTGTACCTCAACTGTCTGCTGAACAAATCTCAGGGTGAGCTTCCCTATGTGGTCGTTACGGCAGACAAGGATTCCCGATACAGCAGTGAAAAGTTCATCCACTATGCGCGCAATCTCGGTCTTGCCGTTGTCCTCGACAACGTCACCGAGGACGAGATCCTGACCTATCGCAGCCGCGGCGCTACCGCACTGCTGACCGCCGACGCCGGCAACTTTAATCAGGTGCTGTCGGACGCAAGGAAGGCGGATCAGATTGCGAGACGGGAAGCAAAGAAAGCTGCTGCACAGTGATCGCCTGCCCTGTTCCGTACAGCAGATAGCGGAAGTATTCCGTTTCCGTCTTTCGGATCTGGTCGGAGTCCTCCATGATTTGGGCAAGAAAGGATTCCGGCACATCTTCCCCCAGCGGCGACGCCAAAACCGAAAATGCGGTCTGCGCAGTCTGCATAAGCTGCGCCGCATCCTTCGTTTGTGCGGTCAAAATGCAGTTTTGCACAGCGGCATCCGCATCCGTTTGCAGGCGCAGCAACACATTGTCCGCCATCACCAGCATTTCGTCTGCACTGCGGCGCATGACATCCGCTTCTGTGATCTGCACGGTTTGCGAGCGCTGATTAAACTCTTTGCAAAACAAGACCGTGTCTGTTTTTTGACTGCGGGCACAGCCGCAAAAAAGCAGTACGGGCACCAATACTAACAAAATTCCTCGGCGCATCTTCTCACCCTTTCATTTAAGGCAACACCGCACAAATCGTGGCACACGCCTTACTTGAATCTTATTCCGTCAGCCGGCGCAAAAATCCCTTGACTTGCGTCAGCAAGTCGGCGGTCTTTCTGCACAACCTGACGAAAAATCTTGCTTCGCAATCCGCATACCCCGATTGTGCGGTGTTACCTTAATTCTATTGTTGGGAGACGTATAATATGAAAAATATTGCTGATTTTTTGGAGCTGTTCATGGACAAAACGGGCTATCCCGAGGACGCCAAGGACACGTTCCGCGATATACACGCACAGCTTCTGCGCACACCGACAGCCGCTGAAAAATTCGACACCATCCTTGCCGGGATGGAAAACGGCGGACGCAAGGAACTGCTGGTGGAAGCGGACGCTTTGGCAGAGTCTATGGGCATCCACCCCTACTCCATGGAGCTGTACGTTTTCATGGCACGTGCCCTGCCTTTGCGTGAGCGCTACAGACAGGCGGGCATTGACGAGCAGGTCTACTGGGATTCCATGACCGATCTGCGGGCAAAGCTGATCGAATGCCGGGACGTTTACGGCATCAACGGCTCCTTCGTGGCGTCGTGGTTCTTTGGGTTCTTCGACATGACCCGCTTCGCCCTGGGCAGATTGCAGTTCGAGATCGGAGAATTTCATCACGACAAGCCCTATCCCTACGGTGATCTTGCCTTGCAGTCCGGGGACAACGCCATCAATATCCACATCCCCTCCCTCGGACCTCTCCCGACAGAATCTGTCCTCGACGCACTGGGGCGGGCATACCGCTTTCCGTACTTTGAAAATGTGCGCGTACAGGGCTCGGACATCCGTCCGTTCATGTGCGGCTCCTGGCTGCTGTACCCGGGACACAGGGAATTTCTGCCGAGCCGGTCGAACATCCTCAAATTCATGGACTGCTTCGACATCATCCGCTGTGAGGAAGAACAGGAGTTCGGCAACAAGTGGCGTGTTTTTGGCAAGGACAAGGACACCCCACCTGAAAACCTGCCCACCGACACCTCCCTGCGCCGCGCCTATGCCGCACGCTTGCAGGCAGGCGGTATGACCGGCAGCGGGTACGGCATTCTCCTGTTCGACGGAGAAAAAATTGTCAACCACCGCTAAGGAGTCCGTACATGAATCGTTTATTTGAACGCACTGCCCCGGAGCTTTGTTCGCTTTTGGACTGGGAAATCGCCGACCGCAGGGACGGCTCGGAGTTCTACGAGATCCGCCCGGACGGTGACAAGGTACTTCTTTGCGGCAGCAGTCAAACGGCTGTCGCTGCGGCATTTTATCGTTTCCTCGGCGAATGCTGCGGCTTGGAGCTTTCTCCCTGCGGCAACACGAAAATTTACGCCTGCGAAAGCATTTCTTTGCCGAAAAAGGCCATCACACAGACCATCCCCTATGACATTCGCTTCAGCATGACGTATGAAACGTACATGAACGATTCGTTCTGCTGGGACTGGGATCGCTGGGAACGGGAGCTGGATTTCCTCGCCATGCAGGGTGTCAACACGGTGTTCATGCCCGTGGGGCAGGAAGCCGTTTGGTACTACGGCGCGCTGGATATGGGCATCAACCGAGAGGACGCCATGGAGTTTTTGTCGAACCCCTGCTACTATCCCCTGCAGCTCGCCGGCAGACTGGACACCGTGTTTCCCATGACGGACACCAACTACCTCAAGGCACAGATCGAACTGGGGCAAAAAATTGTCGAACGTATGCGGGAATTGGGCATGGAGCCTGTCCTGCCCGCCTTCAACGGGCACGTTCCCCAATATATGAAGGGGTATTTTTCCGGCGCGGGACTGTTCTTCGTCACGCCCTACGGTCAATATCCCTTTACCTACCGCGTTTTTCCCGACGATGCGCTGTTTGAAAAGACGGCGTTCGCCCTGGCAAACAAGCAGACGGAATTTTTCGGAGAGGCAAAGTATTATCTTGCCGATCCCTTTTACGGCGTTTCGCCCCGCATGAAAGCGGATACACTGCTGCCCGCCTACGGCAAGGCGATCCTGCGCGCCATACAAGCTCGCCACCCGGGTGCAATCTGGGTCTCCCACGCCTGCGAACACACCAACACGCTTTTGCGGGATGTGGACGCACAGTCCGTGCTGATTCTCGACACGGACGGCACAGCGGACAGTTTCGGCGGCAAGCCCTTCGTTTCCGGCACCCGATGCAACTTCGGCGGGCACAGCGTCCTTTGCGGCAATGCCGACACGGTTTTTCAAAAGAAAGACGCTGTGGGACGGGGCATTTTCTGCGAATATACCCTTGCCAATCCACTGTACATGGACTGCGCCTTCCGTGCGCTGACAACGCCCGATATCTCTGCACAGGACTTTTTTGTGCAGTCTGCCATCCGCCGCTGGGGCAGTGACGAAGCGTGTCTGCGGGAAGCCGCCAAACTACTGTACGACAACTGCTACTGCGGTGCACCGTCCGGCGATGTCGGCTCTATCCCCGCTTGCAGACCCTCCACGGAGCTTGCGCACACCGCTCCCGGCGACACATTGCAGCTGCACTACAACAACAAAGCGCTGTGCAAAGCGCTGGAATGTATGCTCGCTTCCGAGGGCGACTACACAGACGGCTACGCCTTTGACGTGTGCGACGTCACGCGGCAAATGCTCTCCAACTATGCACGGCGGCTGTATGTCGGCGTGATCGAGGGGTACCAAAAGCGGGACGGCCGACTGTTCGAGACCTCGACCAACGCTTTTCTGCGTTTGCTGTCGGACATGGACAGACTGCTGCACACCCGGTCGGAATTCTGCCTGCACAGCCATCTTCTCGCCGCAGAGGAACGTGCCGAGGGCAACACCAACAAGCAAAACTTCGAGGTGGCATTTCTTTCCTCCGTGACCATGTTCGGCCCGTTCAAACAGCCTGAATTTTACGATATGCTGTGGAAAGAGTGGGGGGATCTTTTGAACACCTACTATGCAGAGCGCTGGCACGAATTTTTCTCCCTGCTGGCAAAGGGCTTCAAAAAGCGCAAAAATATTTCCACCGTCTGCCGCAAACAGATCGACGGGCGCAATCCCTGCCGCGGTGACAAATTCGGCAAGACGCTGGACAAAAAGGAACGCCACTGGATCACCACCTGCAAAACAACGCCGCCCTCCCAGGAGGACACGCTGGAGGTTGCGGCAGAGCTTTTGCAAAAGTACAAACCCATGATCGAACGGGAATACATACAGTAAAAACACGCTTTCGCAAGAAAACAGCCTAAGAAGAACCATCTCTTCTCAGGCTGTTTTTGTCGAATCCGGGTTATTTTCCTTTGCAGGATATTTTCTGTACCGTCAGCTTGAAAACAGCGACCTCGTTTAGCTGGGCATCCGAATATTCCCATTCGGTTCTGTGTGTCAGCTGCTGCGTCAAAGCGTTCAGTCCGATTTGTTTTTCTGCGGCATCCTCCACGATTTGCAGTGTGCCCGTGCCGATGACGCTCTGAAAGGATGCTGTGTATTGGCACGCCGTTTCGCCCTCAACCAAGCGATACTGTCCGTCCACTTCAAAGCCCACGGTGGGATTCGACCGGCAGAGCTCATATTTTCTGCCCGCCTTTGCGCCGTGAAAGTAGAAGGTATAGCGTCCGTTTTCCCTCAGACAGCCGTAATTGACGGGGACGATATACACTTCCCCTTTGTCGCAAAAACCGACACGCAAAATCTGTTCGTGGGCAAGGAACGCTGCGATTGCTTTTTCGTCGGTGATCTCTCTGTCGCTTCTGCGCATTGTCTCACTCCTTTAAAAGGGACGAAAGCTTGCTGTAGTCGATGTCGGTATACGGTTTCGTAAATGCATACAGCGTTTGGAGCATTTGCACAGTGCCGCCCTGTGTGTTGCTCTCGGCGTTGATGACGATCACCGGGTCATGCACACTCAGGCGCACCAAGATCCAGCCGTCTCCGGCACCCGCATCGGTGGAGAACCGCACACCCTCGTAGTTATCCGGGGCAACGGTGTAACCAGCCAATGTACCGGCAAATGCCGTCCAGCTTTCGATGAACTGCTCGCCCACCGTGCGGAAATCCTCGGAGAGGATGCGGAAACGCACTTCGTTTTCCTCCGCCGGAACTGCAAGACCGTCCAGCAGGGCGGACAGGTTTTCCTTGCCCAGCTTTGCCATGCGGATAAGGATGCGGGTCATCAAATAGGCGCCGTCATCCAAATTATAATTTTCCCGGAAAGCCGCATGACCCGATGTTTCCATCGCCAGCGGACAGCTTTCCCCTGCCTTGTTCAGCTCGATCATCTTGTCAATGACGTTCTTGTAGCCGCGCTTGAAGCGCAGATGCTTGCCGCCGTGCGCCTCGATAAACGCACGCAGACCGTCGGACGTTACGGAGTCGGTCACCACGGTTCCGCCGGGGCAGTCCTCCAAAGCGATTGCCGATGCCAGCGCCACAAGACGGTTGCGGTTGATCTCCACGCCCTTGGCATCCACACATCCGGCACGATCCACATCCGTGTCAAAGACGATGCCCAGATCGGAACCGCTGGCCACGGTCGCCTCGGCCGCCATGCGCATGGCGGTCTTGTCCTCGGGGTTGGCAATATGGTTCGGGAAGGTGCCGTCCGGCTCCAAAAAGCGACTGCCGGAAATGTCTGCACCCAGCGGCGCAAGCACTTTTTTCGCATAGAATCCGCCGACACCGTTGCCGGCATCCACCGCGATCTTATAGCCCATGAGCGGCTGTTCCCCGCCGCCGATGCCGTCCCGGATCTGCCGGCGCAGGATCGACGCATAGGTTTCCATGAAATCCACCGATTCCGCCTTGCCGCCCTCGGCATCCGGGAAGTCATTCGCCTCGGCAAGCGTCAGGATTTCCGCAATATCGCCGCCCTCCAGTCCGCCGTCCCGGGTGAAAAATTTCAGCCCGTTTTTGTCCATGGGATGGTGGCTCGCCGTGATCTGCACGGCGCCGTCACACGAAAGCTCCACCGTCGTCAGAAACATCGCCGGCGTGGAGGACATCCCGCAGGATTTCACGCTGACGCCCATGGACAGCAATGCCGCCGTCACTGCGGCGTCAATACGCTCGGAGGACACCCGGGAATCGTGACCGACCGCCACCGTCAGCGTATCTTTTTTCGTATATGTACGCAGCCAACAGACAAAGCCCTTTGCCATGCGGGCAACGACCTCGTCGCTCAGATACAGCGGATCCTCCGTCTGTAAACAGCCGTAGCCGCGAATGTCCGTACCGCTTTTAAAGCCTTTCCAGTTCACCATTTGTTACCCCTCCTGTTTTTCCGAATCCGATATCTTCAGCACTTCCTGCGCCGCCAGAGAAATGCCCACCTTTGCCGAGTGGAAATTCAATCCCCCCTGCATCCACACCGCAAAGGGCTCCCGCAGGGGCGCATCGGCAGAAAGCTCGATGGACGAACCCAAAATAAACGCGCCCGCCGCCATGATGACCTTGCTGTCGTAGCCGGGCATATCCCACGGCTCGGGCGTTGCCGCCGAATCCACAGGAGAACCGCTTTGCAGTCCCTTGCAGAATGCGATCAGTTTTTCGCTCGATTGCAGCTTAAGCGCCTGAATGATGTCGTATCGCGGTTCCCATGATGCGGGCGTTGCTTCAAAGCCCATCTCCTCGAACAGCGCCGCCGCAAAGACCGCTGTCTTGAGCGCTTCGCCGGTCACGTGGGGCGCATGGAACAGACCCATGAACAAATTGCGGTTCATCCCGAGGGAAGCGCCGACCTCCGCACCCAGTCCGGGCGTGGTCATGCGATAAGCGCACAGCTCCACCAAATCTTTGCGGCCGGCAATATAGCCACCGTTCTTCGCCAATCCCCCGCCGGGATTTTTGATCAGCGACCCGGCAATAATATCCGCACCCACGGAAAGCGGCTCGGTGCGCTGGACAAATTCGCCGTAGCAGTTGTCCACCATGACGATGGCGTCGCTGTTTTCCCGGGTGATGCGGACGATCTCCCCGATCTCCTCCACGGAAAGGCTGGGGCGCAAAGAATAGCCCCGGGAGCGCTGGATATAGACAAGGCGCACCTTCTGTGCGCGCAGAGCTTTGCGGATGCCGTCCAAGTCGGGCTTGCCGTCCCGCAGGGGAACTTCGCTGTACTGTACGCCGAAGTCGATCAGCGACCCTCTGCCGCTCTCGCAATGAATGCCGATGCTCGGCTGGATGGTGTCGTACGGCTCGCCCGTGACAGACAGCATCACATCTCCCGGACGCAGAAGTCCGAACAGCGCAACGGTCAGGGTATGTGTGCCGCAGGCGAAGCTGTGGCGTACCAGTGCGCTCTCGGCGCCCATGCTTTGGGCAAAGACAGCGTCCATGGTCTCCCGTCCGCTGTCCCCGTAGCCGTAGCCCGTACTCTCCGCAAAATGTCCCTCCCGCACACCGTTGTCGATAAATGCCCGAAGCACCTTTTGCTGGTTATATTCCGTCGTCGCCTCAATGGCGGCGAAGTACGGCGAAGCCTTTTCCATCGCCCGTTCACTCAGGGCAGAAAGACGTTCGTCGAAGGTGAAAAATGGCATAGTGCAAATTCTCCGTTCCGGGTAAAACCCAATGATTCGTAAAAGCTGACCCGATGCGCACGGCACAAAATCTCCGCCCGTTTGCCGCACTGCGCCAGCCGCAGTACCAGATCGCCGCCCAGTCCCTGTCCGCGGCACGCATCGCTCGTCCCCACTGCACCGAGATAGACGGCGCTATCGGTGAGAAATAAGGCGGAAGCCGTGGACACGGCACAGCCGTTTTGCCGCACACAAAGGACATTCGCCGTCCCCCTGCGTACCCGCAGAGCAAAATCGCCGAGCCAAGCGCCGTACTCGCCGGGGGTGAAGCCGCACGCTTTCAGCAAGGTATACACCTCCCGGTAGCGGAAAGCATCCTGATCGGGCGTGATACAGTCCGCCTGCGGTATGCGGTCCGTGTGTACATAGCGCATAATATGACCGTCGCAGTCCGGCGCAAAGCCGAGGGATTCGGCGCTCTCTTTGCTGCAAAGCAGGGTTTGCAGTCCGAGAAAATGTACAAACTCCCGCAGTTCGTCAAAGTCCGCATCGGGGGTACAGCAGAGTGTGCCGTCCGAAAACGCATCGGACAGCACGGCGGTGACGGCATCGTCCGCCTGCTGCACATAGACCGACACGCCGTCCCTGTCCAAACCGTATGTGGCAAGGGTCGCGGCGATGCGTGTGCCGAAAATATCCCGCCTGCAAAACGCTTGTGCGCCTGCCTGTGTGCGGCGGATCATTTCGCCAGCTCCTCGGCCAGAGCCGCCGCCAGATCGCGGGAGGCGATATAGTCCCGCATACAGATGACACAGGACGGAGAGTGCAGATAGCGGCAGGGCAAAGAGATCGCCTGTACCGCCACGCCGCCCCGTGTTTTAAAGATATGTCCCGCATCGTTGCCGCCTGCCACCACGGTTTTCGGCTGGGCAGGGATGCCCTTTTCGGCGGCAATGGCAAAGGTTTTTTCGTTCATTTTCGGCAGGTACACGGTGCGCTTGTCCATTTGCGACACCACTGCGCCCTTGCCGAGCAGGCAAACTTTCTTTTCCCCGCTCACGCCGTCCACATCCGAGGCTGTTGTCGCCTCCAGCACGATGGCATATTCCGGGTCTATGCGGTACGCCGCCGCACCTGCGCCGCCCGTGCCGGTCTCCTCCTGCACGGTAAAGGCGTACCACAGGTCATATTCCGGTTCTCCGTGCAAAAGTTCCAGCAAGATCGCACAGCCTGCACGGTCGTCCAGCGCACGTCCTTTCAGACAGTCGTCTCCAAAGGGCACCACGGCAGAATCAAAATAGGCGCAGTCCCCGAGGGAAACATATTCCTCCGCCTGCGCCCTGCTTTCGGCGCCGATGTCGATCACCATTTCCTCCTGCTTGGGGTACTGCTTTTCCTCGTCGCCGTGCAAAAGGTGCACGGGCTTCATGCCCAGAACGCCGCTCACAAGCTGTTTGCCCACACGCACAGCCTTGCCGCACAGCGCCGACACGCTGATGCCGCCCACATTGCCGAATTTCAGAAAGCCATCCTCGGTGATATGGGTGATCATCATGCCCACTTCGTCCATGTGCGCGCAGAGCATCACCCGGTGTGCCGCCCTCTTTTTGCCCTTTTTGAACACGATAAGATTGCCGATGGCGTCCACAGTCGTCTCCACGCCCTCGGGCAGCTGTGAAAGAATATAGTCACGCACGGCATCCTCCCGCCCGGAGGTGCCGTACAGGGAGCAAAGCGCAGTCAATCGTTCGATCATACGGTTTCGCCCTCCTTTTCCACATACAGTGCCAAAAGCTGTGCGGTACTTTCGATATCCCGCAGGTCGCAGACCTCCACGCAGGTATGCATATTGCGAATCGGGATGGACAACAGACCGTTTCGGCGTCCGCTCTTGGAGAAGCCGTAGTCCTCGGCGTTGGTGCCGGTTTTGCCGGGCATGACCTCTACGGTATAGGGAATGCCCGCATCTTTCGCCAGAGATTGCAGACGGTCGCTGACACACCCGCTCAGCGCAGAGGAAACGCCGACCAGCGTCCCCTTGCCCATGGATTTTCCGTGCACGTCATCCACACCCGGCTGGGTCGCAAAGCTGACATCCACACAGATCGCCGTGGCATCGTCGCTTTGGAAAGCGGCGCCGATGGCACCGCCGCCTGTCACTTCCTCCTGCACGGAGAAAACGACCGTCATTTTTTTGCGGATATTCTTCTCTTTTAAAATGTCCAGCGCACGCAAGATCGCCGCCATGCCTGCACGGTCGTCGATGGCGGCACCGCAGACCCGGCTGCCAAGCATTTTGCGCATCTCGCCCAAAAGCAGGACACGGTCACCGGGTGTAATGCATTCCCTCGCCTGCTCCCCGCTCATGCCCACATCCACGGCGATGTCCGCCCAGTCCGGGACGGCGCTCTCCTCTTTCAGAAGATGGGGCGGCACGGAAACCACCACGCCGTACACTTCCCTTTTGCCGAGGATCTTCACCTCTTGACACGCCATGGTACGCAAATCGGCGCCGCCGCACTTGCCCACCTTGACGAAGCCCTCGTCCGTCACATGGGTGACCATCAGCCCGATACGGTCGAGGTGCGCGTCCAGAAGAATGCCGTCCCCCTCGCCCTGCATCTCGCCGATCACACTGCCGAGAGCATCCCGGCGCACGGGCATATAGGCAGACAGCAGTTTCTCTGCCGTCTTTGCTGCATCGTCCTCCGCACCGCAAATACCCGGCACGGAAAGCAGCTGTGTCAGTAACTGTTCTGTATTCATTGCGGTTTCTCCTTGTTGATCTCCCCGGTGGTCTTGCGCAAAAGCGCACCCTCCTGCACCGGGAAAGGAACCCTAAATTTAAAGCGCATCATGGGGTGCGGCACCGATTCGAGCATCTCTCCCGCCTCGGTCTGTAACTCCTCCACTTTGAGCGTGACGGGCGGCTTGCCCTTTTCCAAAATCTCGACTTCATCGCCGTTCCAGAATTTATTGCGCTGTTCACAGTGGAGATATTCGCCGTCGCAGGAAAGCGCCAGCGCACAGGTCTCGTAGTAGCGGCGGTAGATGCCGTCATAAAAAATCTCGGCGTTCTCCCGGGGAGAGCCGAAGAAAAAGCCGGTGCAGTACTCACGGTGGCTTACTTTATACACTTCGTCCAGTATCCACTGTTCGGGGACATAATCGGGCGAGGGATTTTGCAAATATCCGTCGATGGCACAGCGGTAGGCGTTGACCACCACGGAAACATAGTACGGCGATTTGGCACGTCCCTCGATTTTGAACGAGCTGATCCCCGCTTCCACAAGCTCCGGGATGTGGCGGATCATGCACATATCCCGGGCATTGAGAATATATGTACCGTCCCCGTCCTCCCCGATGGGGTAAAATTCGCCGGGACGCTTTTCCTCCTGCAAATGGTATGTCCAGCGGCAGGGCTGTGCGCAGTCGCCACGGTTGGAGTCCCGCCCCGTCAGGTAATTGGACAGCAGACATCTGCCGGAAAAGGACACGCACATGGCGCCATGGACAAAGCACTCGATCTCCATGTCCTCGGGAATACGCTCCCGCATTTCCCGTAGCTCCCGCAAAGACAATTCCCTTGCGGGGATGACCCGTTTCGCCCCCAATTCATAAAAGGCGTTGGCGGTTTCGTAGTTGGTGATGCCCGCCTGGGTGGAGATGTGTATCTCCATGTTGGGTGTGACACGGCGAATCAGGCGCAAAGTGCCGAAATCGGTGGCAATGAATGCATCGACCCCACAAGCCTCTGCCTCGGGCAGAAAAGCTTCCATATCCATGAGCTCATCGTTTCTCGGCAGGGTATTGCAAGTCATGTACACCCGCACACCGTGGGCATGGGCATAGGCCACGGCGTCCTTCAGCGCATCCAAGGTGAAATTGCTCGGCGCGGTGCGCATACCGAACCGTGTACCCGCAAGGTACACCGCATCCGCACCGAACTGCACCGCCGAACGCAAAGCGTCCATATCGCCAGCCGGCGCCAAAAGCTCCGGGATTTTTCTCGGTATTGCCATGGTTTCACTTCCTGTTTAGCCTGCGTTGCGCAGAGCGATCTCCGTTTTGTAGCGGTTATGCTCCGCATTGGTGCGGGCGAGATAGATATTGCCCTGCTTGTCGTGCTGGAAATAGTAGTAGTCCGTATCGTCCGGGTACAGCGCCGCACGGATGGCCGCTTCGCCGGGATTGCAGATGGGTCCTGCGGGAAGCTTGGGACAGGCGTAGGTATTGTACGACTGACGGTATTTTGCGCCCAGCGATTCACCCACCACGGGCGTGACATAGTTGTCGATATAGTTGTAGGTCGAGTCACAGTCCAGCGTGGGGAAGCCTGTGGGATTGTTCAAACGGTTGTGCAGGACAGAAGAAACCTGCGTCATCTGCTCCTCGTTGGCCGCCTCACGCTGGATGATGGAGGCGATGCGGATGATCTCGTCCACGGAGTAGCCCAGCTCGTCGGCACGCTGCTGGTACTCATCCGTCCAGATCTCACCGAAACGGTCAAGAAAACGCTTGAGCACACTGCTGGCGTTGTTGTCCACGAAGAACTCATAGGTGTCCGGGAACAGGTACCCCTCCAAAAGCAGATACCGTGCATCGGAATTTGCCAGCTTCGCACTGCTGAGGAAGGATTCGTTGAAGTTGGAATTTTGGATGGTCTTGTAGAGGTAATCCGCTTCGCAGACCCCGTACTTTTCCAGCTTGTCGAAGATCTGCTTGGCAGACCAGCCCTCCGGGAAATAGAGCGTGACCGTTTCGGTCAGCTGCTGGTTCTCCTTGACACGGTTGAGCATCCCCTCCAGCCCCATGCTCGCCTTGAGCGTCACGATGCCCGACACATACACCGGTTCTTTTTTTGCAGAGCGGATCTTGTTCTCCACCTTATAAAACAGCTTGCAGATCAGTGGACGCTTTACCAGTCCCTCCTTTGCCAAGACGTTGATCACGTCCTCCGTGGTGGCATCGTCCGGTATCTCCACCGCCACGGGTTCGGAGCTGCGGTTGATGGCAAGGATGTCGTTGACGGCAGAGATGCCGATGCCCGACAGCAGTGCCGTGCACAAAAACACCGAGATCAGCACCTTGGCGGTCGCCGTCAGATAGCTGACTTTTTTCTTCTTTTTCTTCTTTTTGGCGCCGGTCTTAGTGCTGGTGGGTTTCGGCGTCTGCCGCATCTGCACAGGCTGGGGACGGCGATGCTCCACGGGACGGGGCGTCTGCACCGGCTCCTGCACCGCGGATTTTCTCGAATGGTTGGAAAAGTAAACCTCTCCCTTGTATACCGGCTGATTCTGCGCATAGGGCATATCGCCGAAGCCGCCCACATCATCGTCGATGTGAACGTGGAAATTGCGCACCTTTTCACTGCGGTCACTGTATGTGCCGTTGTCCTCACTGCGCAGATCGCGCTCATGCTCATCCATAGTGTAAACCTCCTTGAGAGATCGTATCAAAAGCCGCATAGCCTGAAGCCGTCACGACAGAATGCATCGGAATATCCCACGGCTCTCTGGGCAAAGCGTCCGATAAGGTATAGCAAAGCGCCATGGTAAACATGGGCGTCTTTTGTAAAAAGCGGTCGTAATATCCGCCGCCGAAGCCGAGCCTCGTTCCGCATTTGTCCACCGTCAGCGCCGGCACGATACACAGATCTTGCTTTTGCGGCCATACCGCCGGACAGTGTGCCTGCGGCTCTAAAATTCCGTAGGCACCGACTGCCAGCGCCGCTTCGCTGTCCACACGGTGAAAGGTCATCGTCCGATCCTCTCCGCACCGGGGCACGGCGACCGTTTTGCCCATTGCCCACGCCGCGCGCAGGATCGGAAAGGTGTCCACCTCCAAAGGCATGGACACATACAGGAAAACCGTCTGCGCATCACGGAATGCCTTGTTTTGCAGAACATATTCCGTAATTTTCGCATCCCTTTCCGCCTTGTCGGTCATGGAGCGGCGTTCGCTCAAAAACCGACTGCGAAGCTCCGCCTTGGTCATGGGCACTGTATGGCGTCGTGTATCTTTTGGGACACCTGTGCACCGCAGATTGCCTGCGTGATACAAAAGCCGAAATCCAGCGCCACGCCTGCACCCTTGGCAGTGATAATATTGCCGTCTCGGCAAACGCTGTCCGGGGACAGCTCGGCGCCGAGAAGATCTTTTTCAAAACCGGGGAAACAGGTTGCCCGCTTGCCCGCCAGCAGTCCCATGTGTCCGAGGATGGAGGGAGCGGCGCAGATGGCGCAGACCAGACCGCCGCGCTCGTATGTTTGGCGAACAAAACGGCAGACCGTCTCGCTCTTTTCCAAATTCAGCGTACCCGGCATTCCGCCCGGCAGGATCACTGCTTCAGGCTGTTCCGTTAGGGAATCCGCCGTAACATCGCAGACAACGGGAATGCCGTGGGCGCCCGTTACGGTACTGCCCGTGACGCCTACCGTCCGGACGCACTGCCCTGCACGACGCAGGATGTCCAGCGGCGCCAGCGCCTCGATCTCCTCAAAACCTTCGGCTAAAAATAAATAGATCATATCTGTATCTCCTATTCCATGGGGAAGCTTAAAAATGCATTTTCAAGCTGTATTTTTTGCCGTGCACTCCACAGCATTCCGCCCTTTTGCAGACAGCCGACAGGCGCATCCGCAGGCAAAATCAGCGTCAACTCGTTCTCCGTTGTCAGAGAAAGCAACGCATGGACGCCTTTGCCGAAGTTTTCCGGCGTACAAAGGAGGAAGCACTCCTCCCCGACTGCGGCAAACGCCGAAGCGTCTGCGGCGGTATAGGCGCCGCGAAACATTGCCTGTTCCCGCAAAGCGTAGTCCAAAGACGGCTCTGACCAAAGAATACCGTCTCTCGTCTGCTGATCCCGAAGCAAAAACGCCTTGGCCTGCGCCGGATCACAGGAAGCCGCTTCAGCAAATGGCACAAGCGCTTCCCGGCCGCCGTGCCAGACCTTTCGGGAGAAGGCTTCTTGGAATCCGAAGCGCTCATAGTAGCGGTACAGTCCGTCCCCGGCGGGCAGCAGAACGATCCCGTCCGTCTTTTCCGCAAGGCACTTTTGCTGTGCGGCACGAAGCAGATCTCCCATATAGCCATACCCACGGTACTGCGGCAGTGTGGCTGCGGCAAAAAGATAATAGACCGAGAAGATTTCCTCAGCAACTTTCAGCTTGGCGGACAACAAAAACAGCTGGGAAACAACGGCACCGTTTTGGGTGCACACCAGCGTGTTGGGCAGTTCACAGCGATTCTCCAGAAAAAAGCGGATATACGCTTCGCTGTCTCCAAACACGGTTTGCCAAACGTGAACGATCTGCGACAGATCGTCCCGGGTCGCCGCACGAATTTCAGTCTTTGCAAATGGCTTCATATTTTTTCAGCAGTTTATACGGATGGTAGGACAGCTTTGCTTTGCGCAGTCCCTCGTCGCCCGTATCCTCCTCACGGTTGATGTAGCGGTAATCCCGGAGCGTCCGTGCGGCAAACTCCCGGTTGATCATCGGATAGGCGCCGCGCACATCAGCAAACGCCTTTTCAAAATGCGTGCAGAACATTCGGCTGCTCATCTCTTCGCCGATGGTGAACGCCACCACTTTTCCGTCCTTGCGCAGAAGCGCACCTTGGAATCCCAGCGCCGCGTAGTTGTCGAATGCCCGCATCAGTGCCTGACACTCCTGCCGGAGCTCTTCCTCATTTTTGGCGATGTTTTTCCGCAGCCACTGCTTGTCCATTTCGATACAGTCCGGCAGATTGTCGGGGGTGATCTGCTCATATGTCCAGTCCCCGTCCCGCTCAAAGGCGGCGATGTGGTTGCGCTTGGCGTGGTACTTTTTCCCGGACAACGTCGCCAGATCGGACTGCGCATAAATATAGTCAAAAAAATCTCTGTTTTCTCTAAAAAGAAAGCGGTCGGGATAGAGCGTTTCCAAAAGCTTTTTGTCCTCCTGCGTCACGCCGAAAAAACGCAGCAGATTGCCCCTTTGCACCGCGTCCCGATGCAGTTCATCCACCGCTTTGCGCAAATCGCCGTGTCCCATCGGGAAACAGTACATCCCGTCCTCCGTACCGCTCAGAGAAATAAAATAGTCCTCAAAGCGGACGATGCGCGTTTTATACACGGGGCTCCAGACAAACACGTTGCCGAAGCAGTACTCACAGCTCTCCCGTCCCGCAGACTCAATCAGCGCCGTGACCCATTGCCTGTCCTCGATCTGCGGATCCTTAAAATCCAACATATCCTTTAAATCTCCTTTGACACGATCTGCGCCGTTTGCGCAGCGATACTTTCGATACTGCGCGGCGCATCGCCGTCGGCACAGTCGAGCACGTGCCACCCGAGCCTTTGCGCCGCATACAGCGCCGCCGTGCGGCAAGAGCGCAGATAGGCTATGTTGGCTTCGTGAATATCCTTTTTGGCGGCGTCGCCCTCGTAGCGCTTGAGCAGAAGCTTCTGGGAAATATCAATGGGCATATCCAGATAGACCACGCAATCGGGTCTGGGCACACCGAGCTTTCCGTACTCGAAATCCTCCAGCCAGACAAGGTACTCGTCCCATTGCGCACGGGGCAGCTTTTGCAGCTGATGGTACGCATTGGAGGTGGTGTAGCGGTCCGCCAAAATGATCTGTCCCGCTTCGTAATCCGCCTTCCATTTGCGCAGATAGTTGGCCGCTCTGTCCACGGCATAAAATGCGGAGGCCGTGTACGCATTGACGCTCTGCGGATCCTCGCCGAATGCGCCGCCGAGATACATCCGCACCAGTGCGCTGGAGTCGTCCTCGTAGTCGGGAAGCTTGATTGTGCGGGTGGTTTTTCCCACGGCGATGAGCGCTTTTTCCAGCTCCAAAAGCTGTGTGCTCTTGCCGCTCCCGTCCAGTCCTTCCAATACGATCAGCTTGCCGGCCATATCCATTTCCTCCATAATTTGTGCGGTGTTGCCTTAACAAATTCTTCCTCATGTTAAAGTTTATTATACATTATTGCAGGATAAAAATCAATAGGAAAGGCACAAAGTCCGTGGGTAAATAAAAAAGCAGACAGGCGCAGCCGCCCTTCAAAAAAGCCGCCGTCCCCTGTCTGCGATCTGCGCAGAAATTATCCGCGCAGGAAAAATAAATATCCCCCGATACACGCCGCTTGCACAAGAAAAATGCACGGAATGCCGAGCATGAATTTTTTGTGCCGTGTTTTGTGCCGAATCAGGCGCATGGCACCGTACATCGCCGCACTGCCGCCCAGCACCGCCAGAAGCAAGAGTGTCTTTTCCGGCACACGCCGGCGGTGCACCTTGGCATTCCGTTTGTCCAAAACCGTTGCGAAAATACTGACTGCCGAAACAATCAGGATATAATACCAAAAGAAACGCATACCTTCCCTCCCACCTGCATCATACCACTTTTTTGCGCTTTCGGCAATGGCTTTTGAATTGACGAAAAAAAACGAATGTGCTATAATGCTATGCAGTGTACGGGATGTGCCGCTTTCGGGCACGGCGTTGTTCATTCCCGTTTTCAAGGAGGCACCTATGGATTATCGAGAAGAACTGTCGCAAAAACGGGAGAAGCTGGCCGTTGTGGGGCTCGGCTATGTCGGGCTGCCGCTGGCGGTGGCATTCGCAAAGGTATTTGACGTGATCGGATTCGATCTGAACGCGGACAAGATCGCGCTGTACAAGGCGGGCAAGGATCCGACGGGCGAGGTTGGCGACGCCGCTGTCGCCGCTTCTTCGGTACGCTTCACCTGCGACGAAACCAAACTGCGCAGGGCGAAGTTTATCATTGTCGCCGTGCCCACCCCCATCAATCAGGACAAGACCCCCGATCTCACCCCCGTTGTCGGCGCCAGCGAAACCGTCGGACGCAACCTTTCGGCGGGCACCGTTGTCGTCTACGAATCCACGGTCTACCCGGGCGTGACGGAGGACGTCTGCATCCCGATTTTGGAAAGAGGATCCGGGCTCTCAAGCGGAAAGGATTTCTTTGTCGGTTATTCTCCCGAGCGTATCAATCCCGCAGATCGGGTGCATACCCTGCCGAAGATCCGCAAGATCGTTTCCGGCATGAACAGGGAAATTTGCGACCAAATTGCCCGGGTGTACGACGCCGTCATTGAAGCGGGCACCTACTGCGTCTCCTCCATCAAAACGGCGGAGGCGATCAAGGTGGCGGAGAACAGCCAGCGGGACATCAACATCGCCTTTATGAACGAGCTGGCGATGGTCTTTGACCGCATGGGCATCGACACCGGCGAAGTCGTGGACGGCATGAACACAAAATGGAACGCCCTCGGTTTCCGTCCCGGTCTTGTGGGCGGGCACTGCATCGGCGTTGACCCGTACTACTTCACCTATGAAGCGGAAAAGCTCGGCTACCACAGCCGCCTGATCTTAGCCGGGCGGCAGATCAACGACGGCATGGGACAGTTCGTGGCGGACGCCGCCATCCGGGAGATGACCCTCTGCGGCAAGACCGTCCGCAGTGCCCGTGTTGCTGTGCTGGGACTGACGTTCAAGGAAAACTGTCCCGATATCCGCAACTCCAAGGTGGTCGATATCCTCAAGCGGCTGGCAGAGTATGGGGTTCACCCCTTGGTCACAGACCCCTACGCCGACAGCGCAGAGGTACTGCACGAATACGGCATCGAGCTTTGCGCTGAGGAAGAACTGCACGACTTGGACTGTGTGATCGCCGCCGTTGCCCACGACCAATACAAGCAGGCGGGACTGCCCGCCTTATGCGCCCTGTTCGGCGATGGGGAAAAGGTTCTCATAGACGTCAAGGGAATCTTTCGTCCCGAGGAGACGGCTGCTCTCGGAATCCGCCACTGGAGACTGTAATGCTATTTCCTGTGCCTTCGTTCTTAAAGAGCGAAGGCATTTTTCGTTTTATTTGCAAAAATTTTTCCATATCCCCTTTATTTTTTTGGCAAAAAATGCTATAATGTAGTATAGCAATTCTCGGAAAAGGGGTAATCCATATGCAAACTGTTCCAACGTCCGCATTGCCGCGCGCCGCATATCCGGAGGAAGTCGGCGTTTCCTCCCTGGACATCGCCGCCTACATAAAGGACCTCAAGGATTCCGGCATCGAGGCACACAGCATCATGATCCTGCGCGAGGGCAAGGTCGCCTTTGAGACGTGGCGCGAGCCATACACGCCCGATATGCCCCACGCCATGTATTCCGTCAGCAAATCCATCACCTCCATTGCCGCAGGGTTTGCCGTGGATGAGGGCTTTTTTGCCCCGGAAACCAAGGTGCTGGATATTTTTCCCGAGTACCGCACGGAGGGCTACGACGAAAAGCTGGAAAAGATCACCGTTCGCCATCTGCTGAACATGACCGCCGGCAAAGACGTCAGCCTGCTCGCCGACAAGTCCAAGGGAAGCTGGCAGAAACAGTTTTTGGATTCCAAATGGTACGCCGATCCCGACGACGGGGAATGGCGCTACATCAGCGAATGCTCCTACATGGTCTGCGCCTGTATCAAGCGCACCACCGGGATGTCCGTGCTCTCCTTTCTGACGCCCCGTCTCTTTGAGCCGCTGGGCTTCGGACGTGTGCCTTTCTGGGAGGTGGACAGCGAAGGCATTGAGGCAGGCGGCTGGGGCATATACATGACCACGGAGGAACTTGCCAAAATTGCGCTCTGCGTTTTCAACAAGGGTGTTTACGAGGGCAAGCAGGTCATCCCTGCCAACTGGATCGCCGAAGCGACCCGCAAGCAATCGAACCCCGAACGCTACTCCGAGATCGACAACCGTGCCGGCTACGGTTACTTCTTCTGGCGCAACGGCGTTGTGCCCAACTCTTTCCGCATGGACGGAATGTTCTCCCAGTTTGCCGTTTGCTTTGAGGACTACAATGCAGTGCTGGTCGTCACCTCCTGCGAGATCGAAGAACAGAAGTCCCGCGACTGCATCTGGCGGCATTTCCCCGCCGCATTTCTTCCCGCGCCGCAGAGCGACAAAAACTACCAAAAAATCCGGGAACAGCTTGTACTGGAACCGCTCCCGGAGCTGCACGCCATGCCCCACAGCGTTCTCGAGCAGACCGTTGCCGGACGGGAGATCTCGTTCAAAAAGCCTGCTCTGCTCAACAGCGTCAACTTCCCCGTCAGTATGCTTCCGCTGGCGTCCGTGTATATGTCCGCCGACCGTGCCGGCAACATCGACAAGGTCTCTTTCCGCTTCGAGGAGGACGTGTGCTACATGACATGGAGCGAGGGGGAAGCCACCAACACCATCGCCTGCGGCATGGACGGAAGTCCCCGGCACTCCAAAATTCATCTGGCCGGGATCGACTTTACCGCCCGATGCAGTGCCGCGTGGGAGAGCGAAAACTCTTTGGCGATATGGTTCCGCCCCATGGAAAGCGTTTGCCAGCGCCGCTGGACGTTCGTGTTCGGCGAAAACGGCAGTGTGCAGGCAATCCCCCGCAGTATGCCCAGCATCAAAACCATGGTGAAGTATCTGTGCGATTCCATGGACGATTTCATCGACAGCAAGGCCGTTTCCAACGCCGCCAAGACCGCCGCCATGAAGATGTACGGCATCGTGGAGCCCATCCACAAGGGTAAATTCACCGACACCGATTCCCCGGAAGAATAAGGAGGTTATCATGTTTACAGCCCAATTTATCGCCGCGCTTGTCCTCGCAGGCATTACGGCGGCGTCCATGCCCTACTACTGCAAGCTCACTTTCCCCGGCAAAAGCAGAACGACCCTCCTTTTCAAAATGGGACTATCCTCCCTTTTTGTCCTCACCGCCGTGTTGGCGCTTTCCGCCGCCCCGAAAAAGTTTTCCTACTGCATCGTCATGCTCTTCGGCTTTCTGTGCGCCTTCGTGGGCGACTTCTTTTTGGGCAGGAGCGAAAAGCTGAAATATTTTGTCATCGGCTCGTGCTTTTTCACCGCCGCCCATGCGCTCTATATCACCGCTTTTTCCTTGGCTGCCAAAGCACTCACGCCGGATGTCCCGTGGTTCAACGGCATGGAGATCGGCATTTATCTTTCCCTCGTCTGCATCATGGCACTGATCTTTATTTGGAAAAAACCGCCGTTCCACAAGCTGATTCTCGGGATGTTCGCCTATCTTTGCGTGATCGCGCTCATGGTCACCAAGGCGCTCGGGCTGGGGATTCGCCTGTTTGGCACCTCTCCCGTCACCATCCTGCTGCCCTTGGGCGCACTGTCTTTCATCTGCTCGGACTACACTCTGGGTATGATGCGCTTCAAAATGCATGAGCGCACCAAACCCTTTAAGGCGTTCAGCACTGTCACCTACTTCGCCGCACAAATGCTCTTGGCTTTGTCGATGTTTACCCTGATCCGACTTTAAGGCAGTACCGCACAAATCGCGGCGTATGCCTTGTTTGAATCTTACTTCGCAATCCGCACACCCCGATTGTGCGGTGTTGCTTTAATGGGAAAGAAGGTTTGTTTGTGGAAATCAAAAAACACTGGTACAAAGAAATGGTCGTCTACCAAATCTGGCCCCGCAGCTTCTGCGACGGCAACGGGGACGGTATCGGCGACCTGACGGGCGTCCTCTCGAAGCTCGACTATTTGCAGGATCTGGGCGTCAACGCCATCTGGTTCTCGCCCCTGTACTGCTCTCCCAACGCCGACTACGGCTATGACATCGCCGACTACCGCAGCATCTCTCCCGAGTACGGCACCCTGGAGCAGTTTCAGCAGGTGGTGCAGGAAGCCCACAAACGGGGCATACGCATCATCATGGATCTGGTCGTCAACCACACCTCCGACGAGCACGAATGGTTCCGGAAAGGGGCGGCAGACAAAAACAGCCCCTATCACGACTACTACTTCTGGCGCAAGGGCAAGGGCAAGAATCCGCCCAACAACTGGAAGTCTGTGTTCGAGGGCGGCGCATGGGAATACAACAAGGACTTGGACGAATACTACCTGCACGTTTTCGCCAAGAAACAGCCCGACCTGAACATGGATAACCCCGCCGTGCGCGAGGAAGTGAAAGAGATCATGCGCTACTGGCTGGATATGGGGGTGGACGGCTTCCGCGAGGACGTCATCACCTACATCTCCAAAGCCGAGGGTCTGCCCAACGGCATTCCTCTGCCCGTCGGCACGGGAATCGAGCACTACACCGTCGGTCCGCATCTGTATGAATACCTCTCCGAGTTCCGCCATGACGTGCTCGACCACTACGACTGCTTCACCGTGGGCGAAGCGCCCATGATGACCCCGAAGCTTGCCCGCACCTTTATCGCCGAAAACGACAAACAGGTGCTCAACCTCATGTTCCACTTCCAGCACCAGGAGGCGGACTGCTTCCTGACCGACTGGCTGCATACGCCGCTGAATCTCAAAAAGATGAAGAAGGCATTCTCCACCTGGCAAAAGGAAATGTACGGCGACGCGTGGAACGCCCTGTACATCGAGAACCACGACCATCCCCGTGCCGTTGACCGCTTCGGCAGTGTCCGATACCAAAAGCAGAGCGCAAAGATGCTCGCCGCCATGTACATCTGCCAGTGCGGTACACCGTTCATCTATCAGGGGCAGGAGATCGGCATGACCAATACCACGTTCCGCTCGCTGGACGAGTTCAAGGATGTGGTCACCTTCAACAACGCCAAGGTATTTGCCAAGTTCGGCATCAAGGGCGAGCGTTTCCTCAAGATCGCCAACAAGTGTTCCCGGGAACAGTCCCGCACTCCTGTGCAGTGGGACAGCACCGAAAACGCAGGTTTCACCACGGGTACGCCGTGGATGCCCGTCAATCCCAACTATACCGAAATCAACGTTGCCGACCAGCAAAAAGATCCCGATTCCGTGCTGAATTTCTACAAAAAACTTCTGAAATTCCGCAAGGAAAACGAGATCGTCATTTACGGCACCTACGAGGAGCACTGCAAGGACAGCAGCACCCTGTACGTCTACTCCCGGGAATACGAGGGCAAGCGGATGCTGGTGGTCTGCTCCTTCACGGAAAAGCCTGTCCGCTTCACGGCGCCTGACGGCTTTGACCTGTCCAATGCCGAGCTGGTTCTGCAAAACTACGACGTCCTGTACAACAGCAATTCTTTCCTCACCAAGCCCTACGAAGTGCGGGTGTATATGCTGTAAGATGCGACAACTTTTTATATTTTGTTGTGTTCCTTGAGGATTTTGCGAATCCATTTCTCGCTGTATGCGTAGCGTGTGGCAAGCTGCTTGATGTTGTGTCCGTTGTACTCGTCTGCAATTTTCTCGGCGAGGAATGTGCGGTCAAACAGCTCCACCGGCAGGGAAATAGTCTGTCCGCGGTACGTCTCGTGCAGGAGCAAGACCGCCTCCACGCCCAAAAGGTACGACAGGTCACGATAGGCGCCGTTGAGATTTTCACACTCGATCTCATCGGGTCTGAGCCGAATCCGCAGTTCCTGCATCAGTCTTCCTCCCTGCCCTGCCGCGCATCCATCCGATCGAGCCTGCGGCGCAGGAAACGCCGAAACCGCACACCGCAATCGTCCAGCTTTTGCCCGAGGGTTGCGCCGTTTGCCCGATGGATTTTCCACAGGATAAACAGCACAAGAACCACACATATAAATTTTCCCATACAATCACCTCATCTGTATTTGTATGGCTTCATTATACCGGCGCACATGGACAGAAGTTGTCCATGGAACAGTTCTTTAGAAAAAAACAGAAGCTTTTTCGGAGCATTTGACCGAGGAAAGCTTCTGTTTTTCTTTATTTTCACGGAAAAGTGTGGGATTTGTGCTTCGCACCGGGGAACCCCCGGCGAGGGTTCCCCACGCCCAA
>JBJEQK010000164.1:0-7296 GCA_051881715.1 Acutalibacteraceae bacterium | reverse complement strand
GCTGACGGAATAAGATTCAAGCAAGGCGTGCGCCGCAATTTGTGCGGTGTTGCCCATAGTTTCGCCGACTGCGGTCGGCGACCAAAGGCACCGCCTTTGGAATCCGCAAGCCTTTAAAAAGGCTTGAGCGAAACTTTTAATCCCACAAAAATCCGTGATGAACCAAAAAGCAGATGGATCATAAGCCCAAAACTTTGATCCATCTGTTTTCATTTACATTATCCGCCGAGATACGCTTTGCGGATGCTGTCGTCCGCACTCAGTTCTTTGCCTGTGCCGGTTTTGACGATGTTGCCGATCTCCAAAACATAGGCTCGGTCGGCGATGGCGAGCGCCTTTTTTGCATTCTGCTCCACCAGCAATACGGTGGTACCCTCTTCGTTGACCTTTTTGATCATGTCGAAGATGGTGTTGACATACAGCGGGGAAAGACCCATGCTCGGCTCATCCAGCAAAAGCAGCTTCGGATGGGACATCAGCGCGCGGCTCATGGCCAGCATCTGCTGTTCGCCGCCGGAAAGCGTGCCTGCGATCTGCTTGGAACGCTGTTTCAGAATCGGGAAACGTTCGTAGATCTGCTCCAAAGTTTCGGCGATCTCTTTTTTATCCGTCCGTGTGAATGCGCCCAAGCGCAGATTTTCAGCGACAGTCAATTCCTGAAAGATTCTGCGTCCCTCGGGAACCTGTGCAATGCCCATGGAAACCAGTTTATGCGCCGCAAGATTGGTGATATCCGTGCCGTCAAAAGTCACTTTGCCGGCAAATTTGGGAATCAGGTTGCAAATGGCGTGCATGATTGTGGTTTTGCCTGCACCGTTTGCACCGATCAGCGCCACAATCTCGCCCTGATTCACTTCAAAGGATGCTTGCTTGATGGCCTGAATCAGGCCGTAATGAATCTTCAGATTCTCTACTTCTAACAGAGCCATGTTCCGTCCCCCTTAATTGTCATCGCCGAGATAGGCACGAATAACCTCGGGATCCGAAAGCGCTTCACTGACCGTCCCCTGCGCCAACGTCGTACCGAAATTGAGAACTGTGACTTCGTCGCAGGTGCCGGAAACCAAACTCATATCGTGCTCGATCAGCAGGATGGTCATGTCGAACTCATCACGAACTCTGCGGATCGTCTCCATCAATTCATCCGTCTCCTGCGGATTCATGCCGGCTGCCGGCTCATCCAACAACAAGAGCTTGGGATTGGTTGCCAATGCACGGGCAATTTCCAGCTTTCGCTGTTTACCATAGGGCAGGTTGAATGCACGCTCGTTCTGCTCAACCTGCAAATCAAATAGTTCCAGCAGTTTGAGCGCCTGCGCACGCATTCCCTTTTCGACCTGAAAATGCTTCGGCAAACGGAAAATTGTGGAGACAAAGCCTGAATTAAAAGCGGGATCATGGTGCAAACCGACCATCACATTTTGAATAACAGACATATTGCTGAACAGACGAATGTTCTGGAATGTTCTGGCGATGCCCATGTGGTTGATCTTTTCCTGGGAAAGACCGCCGATCCATTCGCCGTCTAAGTATATCTCGCCCTCTGTCGGTGCATATACACCGGTGACGAGATTAAACACGGTGGTTTTACCGGCGCCGTTGGGGCCAATCAAGCCATAGATTTGATTCTTTTTGATTTGAATGTTAACATCATCGACTGCTTTCAATCCGCCGAAACGGATGCCGAGATGACGGGTTTCTAAAACGTATTCAGCCATCGTCATTCGCTTCCTTTCGGTTTTTGTTTCTTGTGCAACAGATTTTTCAAGCGCATCTTTTCACGCAGACCATTCAGAGACGGCGCATTCTTATAGATTACGATCAAAATCAAGACGAGTGCGTAGATCAGATTCTGCAAAACGGCAAGATTGCCGGTCAGGACGGTTGCCAGCTTGACATTCAGGAACGAGATCAACGCCGATGCGATCAAGGAACCGTTGATGGAACCCATGCCGCCGAGAACGACCATCACCAAAATTTCAATGGAATAGTTGAAGCCAAATTTTACGCTCTGCACGGTCTGATTGCTGAAGCTGTAGAGAACGCCTGCGATTCCGGCAAAGAAAGCGGACATGGCGAAAACGATCAATTTGTACCGTGTGACGCTGATTCCCGTTGCTCTTGCGGCGATCTCGCTGTCACGAATGGCAGTGACAGCACGTCCATGACGGCTGCGAATCACATTTTGCACAACAGCCAGAGTAAGAAGAACCAGAATGAAGGCATAAATAAACAGCGAATTGCGGTCATAGCGCGGCGTTTTCAACCCCAGCGCACCGCCAAAGGAATCCGACGAAGAATTCATGAAAATAGATTTTACGATTTCACCGAACGCCAATGTCACGATGGCAAGGTAGTCGCCCCGCAAACGCAGCGCAGGTAAACCAACTATAACGCCGCAGATCGCCGCACTCAAACCGCCGACGACCAGAGAAATCAAAAGTGTCAGAATCCCATTCCCCAGAGCAGGAACCAAAAGCACCGCCGTTTTACCGCCGAGATAGGCGCCGACACACATAAAACCTGCATGACCGAGGCTGAGTTCGCCGAGGAATCCGACAACCATGGAAAGGGAAACTGCGAGGATCATGGCGATCGCAATTTTTTCCAGAAGGTACTGGGTAGACGATTTCATACCGCCGACCATGGAAAAAATCAAAAAGAAAATAAGAATTCCGCCGATCACGATGTAGTTCAGAAAATTCTTCCACTGTCCCTTTTGCTTGATCAGAGAAGTGTTTTTGCCTATCTTTTCTGTTGTCTTTGTCATGCGATCACACCTTCTCTCTGCGTTTCTTTCCAAGAATGCCGGTGGGACGAATCAGAAGAATCACGATCAATATTCCGAATTCGATGGCATCCGTGTATGGAGCGATGACTGTAATTTTATTGGAGATGCTTTCCACAACGCCGAGCAAAATGCCGCCCAGCATGGCGCCGGGAATTGAACCGATGCCGCCGATAACTGCCGCTGTGAACGCTTTGATACCGGGCATTGCACCGAAAGTGCTGTTGATACTGGGTGCTTTCATCAAGGTGCACAAGCCCGCAACTGCGGCAAGGGCAGAGCCGATGATAAAGGTAATGGTAATAATGCGGTTGGCATTGATTCCCATCAGCTGTGCCGCTCCCCTGTCTTCGGAAACCGCCAGCATCGCTTTGCCGAGTTTTGTATAGCGGATAAACAAGGTCAAGGCAATCATTACGACAATTGTGCAGATCAGCGTAAACAATGTATACCCCTGTATCTTGATGGAACCAACTTTAAGAACACCGAGGTTTGCGATGTTTACCATCTTGGATGCGGAGCCGAAAATGATTTGTGCAAGACTTTGCAGCAAATAGCTCACGCCGATTGCCGTGATCAGTACCGCCAAATTGGAAGCGCCGCGCAAAGGCTTATATGCCAATTTTTCCACCACAACGCCCAAAACGACGCAAAGCACGATTGCCGCAAGTGTGGCGACGATCGGATCACCGCACAGATTTAGGACAACCAAAATGGTGTAGCCGCCGACCATGATAATGTCACCATGGGCAAAATTCAGCATCTTGGCGATGCCGTAGACCATAGTGTATCCGAGAGCGATCATTGCGTAAATGCCGCCCAGACTTAAACCATTGATAAATGACGTAATAAAATCCATAATCTACCCTGCCATTGTAAAGTATACGAATAAGGTGCGGCTCAAAATGGGCTGCACCTTATTCGATTATTGCGAGGTTTGACTTAGTCTGCTTCTTTGATGATGTACTTGATGGCGGTCTTGTTGACTGTACCGTCAGCCTCCCAAGAGATTTCCTTGCCGTCACCGGTCACACCCGTAAAGGTGAAGCCGCCCTGGAACTTTGCCTTCAGGATATCGGACAGCTCGGAGGCGCTCATGGTCACATAGATGGAGCTGTTGTCCGCTTCATAGGCTTCCTTCATGGCGGTATAGATCGCATAAACGCAGTCATATGCGGAAGCGCCGAACTGGTTCAGGGTATCTGCACCGTATTTTTCCACATACTTCTGGATGAATTCAGCAGAAGTACCCTCGGTAGCCTTGGAGTTGAAGTGGGACAGCATGGAAACTTCCTGCGGGATGGAGTTGATATCAAAGCCTTCCTTGGAGTCGATACCGTCCAAACCGTCACAACCGTAGTAGATTGCATCGTTCGCAATGGTGCCGACGGCCTGCGTCATGAACAGAGAAGCGGGATCGTAGTAAATGGGCATGAAGATGAACTTGCAGTCCTTGAGTGTGTCGATCTGTGTGCTGAAATCGGTTGCGGTAGCATCGTTGAAGGAGGTGTCCACAGTGGTGATGCTTGCATCCAGATTTTCTTTGAACTGGTCGAAGATGCCCTTGGAATATGCGTCATCGGTCTTGTAGAAAACGCCGATGGTCTGACCCATGTAATTCTCATTGACATAGCTTGCGGCCACTTTACCCTGATTGCCGTCTGCGAAGCACATCTGATAGCCGGTCTCGAACTCGGGAATATCGTCGCCGGAAGCGGAAGGTGTCAGGAAGAACACGTTATCTTCATCAGCATAGGTCCTGAACTCCAAGCCGGGAGCAGTGGTGACCGTGCCGAGAGACACCTGCATACCGCCCTCATAGAGAGAAGCGTAGTTGGTGGCAATGTTGGAAGCGTCATGCTTGTCGTCAAGAGCAACCAGCTTGAACATGGTGCCATTCAGACCACCGTTGGCGTTGATTTCCTCAACTGCCATTTCGGCCGCATTCTTAACCGCAGTGCCGTAAATGGCAGCGCCGCCGGTCAGAGGGCCGGACATACCGATGACGAACTCTGTGTTGTTGGCGGTATAGCTGTTGGACTTCGCACCGCCGCAAGCGGCAAATGCAGTCACTGCCAATGCCAGAACACAAACGAGACACATGACTTTGGTAAACTTTTTCATTTGTTTTCCCTCTCTTTATTTTTTTATTTTCTGCGTCATTAAAAAATGGCGCAAATAAACCGCTGAGAACAAACTTTCTCAAAACATACAAATAATTATACCGCATCTATTTCATTTTTTCAACAAAAATTTTTTGTAAAACTGAAAAAATATGCAAAATTATTGTACATCTGCTCGGGACAGCAGTCCGTCAATAAACTGTCGCGCCAGTCTTGCAGATCTTCCGCCGCGCTCCAATGCGAAACGCTCCGCCAGCATATCCAGTTCCTGCGCCGGCATTTGAATTTTGCTTTCCTCAGCCAGATGATGCACAATGTGCAGAAATGTTTGCTTGCTCGGTTTGCTGAATGTGACATGAATGCCGAACCGCTCCGACAAAGAGACCAGCTCCTGCATGGTGTCGTTGCGGTGCACATCGTCCCCTTCCCTGTCCGAAAAGGTCTCCTTGATGATATGGCGGCGGTTGCTGGTGGCGTAGATCACCACATTGTCGGACTTTGCGGAGACGGAGCCTTCCAGAACCGCTTTCAGCGCATTGAAGTTGTCGTCATCCTTCAAGAACGAAAGGTCGTCGATAAACAGCACAAACTTCAGAGGATTGTGTGCAAGCTCATTCAGAAGCTTTGGAATCGCACGAAGCTGATCCTTGCGCACCTCGATAATGCGCAGACCCTCCGAATACAAAGCGTTGCCGATTGCCTTGACCGTAGAGGACTTGCCGGTGCCGGCGTCCCCTGTCATCAAAATATTGGCGGCAGGTTTTCCTGCAAGCAATGCTTTGGTGTTGTCCATGATAATGCCGCGCTCACGGTCATAGTCCACAAGGTCAGACAGCTTCGTCTGATCTGGATGGCGCACGGGAACAATGCCGTCCTGCTCATCCACGTAGAACATCCGATTCTTGGCATAAATGCCGTACCCGTACTTAGAAATATTCTCGGTTCGATGGCGGTACGCGGCGGCAATGTCCACATTGCCGGACACAAATTCGGGCAAAAAGCCGTCGTAATCCATCAGACTGCGAAGCTGCTGTGACGTCAGATCGGCAACGTCCTGCAGGGTTTGCAGTTCATGAACCAGCGCATCGTGAATGTGCGGCGGCACAGCCTGCCCACAGCCGACTGTGCAGACATATACGTTTTCGCTGTTTTCACAGACAGAGCGAATATATTTACCCAAATCTCCCCCGTTTGCAGTGTACAAAGCGGCCACAAACGCAGCATAGGTCGCATTGGACGGCTGTTCCAAAAATGCACAGAGCAGCCGCAAAACATCATCCTTCAGCAGATCCCGAAAAACGCAAAGGGTTTGAAGTCGAATCCATAAATCTTTCATTGCACATCAGTTCAGAATTGCGCCGTAGGCGCCGCCGGAAACCAGCGCCGCATAGCGCTTGAGATAGCCGGAAAGCTCCTTTTTCTTCGGTACAAAGTTCTTCATTCTTTCTGCAAGGATAGCATCGTCCACTTTCAGTTCGATCTTGTTGCCGGGAATGTCGATACGAATGATATCGCCGTCCTCCACAACGCCGATCAAACCGCCGGACGCCGCTTCAGGTGTAATATGACCGACACAGGCACCGCGGGTAGCGCCGCTGAATCGACCGTCGGTGATCAAAGCAACGCTGTTGCCCAGTCCCATGCCCATGATCGACGAGGTGGGATTGAGCATTTCACGCATACCCGGTCCGCCCTTGGGGCCTTCATAGCGGATTACCACCACATCGCCGGGCTTGATCTCGCCCGCATTGATCGCCGCCTGTGCATCTTCTTCACACTCAAACACTCTGGCGGGACCTTCATGCACCAGCATTTCGGGCAGAACGGCAGAACGCTTGACCACACTGCCCTCGGGCGCCAAATTGCCGCGAAGCACGGCGATGCCGCCGGTTTCGCTGTAGGGATTTTCGATGGGACGAATGACGTCGGGATCGAGATTGACACAGCCCTGGATATTTTCGCCCACCGTCTTGCCGGTGACCGTCATGCAATCGGTGTGCAAAAGACCCTTTTTGTTCAGTTCGTTCATCACGGCATACACACCGCCTGCCTCGTCCAACTCCTCCATATAGGTTCTGCCCGCAGGGGCAAGGTGACAGAGATTCGGCGTCTTTTCACTGATTTGGTTGGCAATGTCCAGATTGATTTCAATACCGCATTCGTGGGCAATGGCGGGAAGGTGCAGCATACTGTTCGTGGAACAGCCGAGCGCCATATCCACCGTCAGGGCATTCATCAGCGCATCCTGCGTCATAATGTCGCGGGGACGGATATTTTTGCGAACCAGCTCCATGACGGCCATACCTGCGTGTTTGGCAAGCTCGATACGGGCGGAATACACGGCAGGAATGGTGCCGTTTCCCCGAAGACCCATGCCAAGCGCCT
>JBJEQK010000163.1:0-1814 GCA_051881715.1 Acutalibacteraceae bacterium | reverse complement strand
GAACCCTCGCCGGGGGTTCCCCGGTGCAAAGCACAAATCCCACAATTTTCCGTGAAGAGAGTCTATTTTCCCTTATACCCCAGCTTTTCGTGATGAGGGAAAAGAAATATCGCCATGAAAAACGCCCCGTAGGTTTTGTTTCCTACAGGGCGTTGCATTTTTAGAAATCAGCCTTTTTTCTCGGCAAGCTTTCTCTGAATGAATTTGACAAGTTCGACAATCGGGATCACGACGGCGCCGAGTGCAATCGCCACGACGTACTCTCTCAAATCGACTGCCTCAAAGTCAAATGCATTGGCAAGGAACGGAACTTCACAGACAACGGTCGTCGCAATAAGCGAAGCAAATGCCGCCCAAAGGAGCATCTTGTTTTGCGTGGGCAGCTTAAAGATGCTGCCGCGCTGGGAGCGCATATTGAGACTGTGGAAAATCTCCGCCATGGACATGGTGAGGAATGCCATCGTTGTGCCATGTGCGCTGTCGGTGATGACCCAGTTGCCGGTCTCCATGAAGTGACCGATAAAGTAGGACGCCAAAACGAGAATCGTAACCAAAAGTCCTTGGTAAGCGACGTCCACACCCATGCCGTTGGCGAAAATGCCTGCCTTGGTGTCACGAGGCTTGCGCTTCATGATCCCGGGTTCTGCCTTTTCCATGCCCAGTGCAAGTGCCGGGAAACAGTCAGTCACGAGGTTGATCCACAGCAGATGTACGGGGGCAAGGATCTTGAAGCCCATGAGCGTCGCGAAGAAGATGCACAGCACCTCGCTGAGGTTGGAGCCCAGCAGGAACTGGATCGCCTTGCGGATGTTGTCGTAGATACGGCGCCCCTCTTCCACAGCGCCGACGATGGTGGCGAAGTTGTCGTCCGCCAAAACCATATCGGCGACATTCTTGGTAACATCGGTACCCGTGATACCCATGCCGACGCCGATGTCTGCGGACTTGATGGACGGTGCATCGTTGACGCCGTCACCGGTCATAGCGGAAACGTAGCCCGCTTTCCTCCACGCATTAACGATGCGGGTCTTATGCTCCGGCTGTACACGGGCGTATACGCTGATGCTTTGGAATTTCTGCTCGAACTCCTCGTCGCTCAACTCATTGAGCTGTGCGCCGGTCATAGCGGCGGATTCATCGGTGATGATGCCCAGCTCCTTGGCGATCGCCACGGCGGTGTCGATGTGGTCGCCCGTGATCATGATGGGGCGGATGCCCGCTTCGCGGCACTCCACGATGGCGTCCTTCACCTCGGGACGGACAGGGTCGATCATGCCGCAAAGACCCATGAAGCAAAGGTCGGTTTCGAGCAGTTCCGGCTCGTACTGTGCCGGCTTTTCGCTCCACACTCTCTGTGCGCAAGCGAGCACACGCAGTGCCTTGTCCGCCATGGCCTTGTTGGCGGCAAGGATCTTCTGTACATAGTCATCGGTCATGGGGACGGGTTTGCCGTCCTTGAGGTAATGGGTACACTTGCCGATGACCACATCGGGTGCGCCCTTGGTAAACTGAATTGTCTCGCCGCCCATGACATGGACAGTGGACATCATCTTTCTGCCGGAATCAAAGGGTGCTTCGCCACAGCGTGCATACTGCGCTTTCAGTGCATCTTTTTTGAGTGCCAATTTATCCGCCCATGCCACAAGCGCCGCCTCCGTAGGCTCGCCCGTCACGTTGCCCTCGTCGTCCATTTCGGCGTCATTGCACAGCGCCATGCCCGTGGCAAGTGTCTTTTCGTCCTCGCCGAAGAAATCCACAACGGTCATCTTGTTCTGGGTGAGGGTGCCGGTCTTGTCCGAGCAGATGATCTGCGC
>JBJEQK010000162.1:0-7347 GCA_051881715.1 Acutalibacteraceae bacterium | reverse complement strand
CTATTCAGTTTTCCTCTAACGGGACGATAGCCTATCTTTGTTTAATAGCGGCCTGCGCAGCGGCAAGGCGGGCGATCGGGACACGGAAGGGGGAGCAGGAGACATAGTCGAGACCGATCTTGTGGCAGAACTCGACGGAAACGGGGTCGCCGCCGTGCTCACCGCAGATACCGCAGTGGATGGACGGACGGGTCTTCTTGCCCAGTTCCACAGCCATTTCCATCAGCTTGCCGACGCCGGTCTGGTCAAGCTTGGCAAAGGGATCGTTCTCGTAGATCTTCTGGTCATAGTAGGCGCCGAGGAACTTGCCGGCATCGTCACGGCTGAAGCCGAAGGTCATCTGGGTAAGGTCGTTGGTGCCGAAGCAGAAGAACTCCGCTTCCTTGGCGATATCGTCCGCAGTCAGAGCGGCTCTCGGGATCTCGATCATGGTACCGACTTCGTACTTGAGGTCGATGCCGGCGGCGGCGATCTCCGCATCCGCAGTGGCCACGACGACGTCCTTGACGAACTTCAGTTCCTTGACTTCGCCGACCAGCGGGATCATGATCTCGGGAACGATGGTCCAATCGGGATGATTCTTCTTGGTGTTGATGGCCGCACGGATGACAGCCTTGGTCTGCATCTTGGCGATTTCGGGATAGGTAACCGTCAGACGGCAGCCTCTGTGACCCATCATGGGGTTGAACTCATGCAGGGAAGCGATGAGGTTCTTGATGTCCGCAACGCTCTTGCCCTGTGCGTCTGCCAGAGCCTTGATGTCGGCCTCCTCGGTGGGCACGAACTCGTGCAGGGGCGGATCAAGGAAACGGATGCAGACGGGGCAGCCCTCGAGAGCCTCATACAGCTTCTCGAAGTCACCCTGCTGATAGGGCAGGATCTTGTTCAGAGCGGTTTCTCTCTCTTCGACGGTGTCGGCACAGATCATCTCACGGAAAGCGGCGATTCTCTCTGCCTCGAAGAACATATGCTCGGTACGGCAAAGGCCGATGCCCTCTGCGCCCAGCTCACGCGCCTTCTTGGCGTCTGCGGGTGTGTCGGCATTGGTGCGAACCTTGAGGGTTCTGTACTTGTCTGCCCACTCCATGATTCTGCCGAATTCGCCTGCGATCTCAGCGTCCACGGTGGGGATGATGCCGTCATAGATGTTGCCGGTGGAACCGTCGATGGAGATGTAGTCGCCCTCGTGGTAAACCTTGCCGGCCAGTTCAAACTGCTTGTTTTCTTCGTCCATCTTGATGTCGCCGCAGCCGGAGACACAGCAGGTACCCATACCACGGGCAACAACAGCTGCGTGGGAGGTCATGCCGCCGCGGACGGTCAGGATGCCCTGGGAAGCCTTCATGCCGGTGATGTCCTCGGGAGAGGTCTCGAGACGGACAAGAACGACCTTTTCGCCTCTGGCGTTCCAAGCCTCGGCATCCTCAGCGGTAAAGACGACCTTGCCGCAAGCGGCGCCGGGAGATGCACCCAGACCCTTGCCTGCGGGCGTCGCAGCCTTGAGCGCCTTGGCATCGAACTGGGGATGCAGCAGGGTGTCGAGGTTGCGGGGATCGATCATAGCGACAGCCTTCTTCTCGTCGATCATGCCTTCGTCCACGAGGTCGCAGGCGATCTTGAGAGCGGCTTTTGCGGTTCTCTTGCCGTTACGGGTCTGGAGCATATACAGCTGACCCTTTTCCACGGTGAACTCCATATCCTGCATATCACGGTAGTGATCTTCCAGGATGGCGCAAACCTTGGTGAACTGTGCGTAAGCTTCCGGGAACTTCTCCGCCATCTGTGCGATGGGCATGGGAGTACGAACGCCGGCAACCACGTCTTCGCCCTGAGCGTTGGTCAGGAACTCGCCCATCAGACCCTTTTCGCCGGTGGCGGGGTCACGGGTGAATGCAACACCGGTGCCGCAGTCGTCGCCCATGTTGCCGAAAGCCATCATCTGTACGTTGACAGCGGTACCCCAGCTGTAGGGGATGTCGTTGTCACGGCGATATACGTTTGCACGGGGGTTGTCCCAGGAACGGAATACGGCTTCGATAGCGCCCTTGAGCTGTTCCTTGGGATCGGCGGGGAAGTCCTTGCCGATCTTGGCCTTGTACTCGGCCTTGAACTGGGAGGCAAGCTCTTTCAGGTCGTCCGCAGTCAGCTCGACGTCCTGCTTGACGCCTCTTTCTTCCTTCATCTTGTCGATGAGCTGCTCGAAGTATTTCTTGCCGACTTCCATAACGACGTCGGAATACATCTGGATGAATCTTCTGTAGCAGTCCCAAGCCCAGCGAGGATTGTTGGACTTCTTTGCCATAACGTCCACGACCGTCTCATTGAGACCGAGGTTGAGGATGGTGTCCATCATGCCGGGCATGGATGCACGGGCGCCGGAACGCACAGAAACGAGGAGCGGATTCTCTGCATCGCCGAACTTTTTGCCGGTGATGCCTTCCATCTTGACGATGTACTCGTCGATCTGCGCCATGATCTCATCGTTGATCTTGCGGCCGTCATCGTAGTAAGCGGTACAGGCTTCGGTGGTGATGGTGAAGCCCTGAGGCACCGGCAGACCGATGTTGGTCATTTCGGCAAGGTTGGCGCCCTTGCCGCCGAGGAGCTCACGCATATTGGCGTTGCCCTCGCTGAACAGGTAGACATACTTCTTTGCCATTGGGATAACCTCCGTGTTTTTATAGATTTTGCTTTTAAACGATTTTGGCTGAGCGAAAATACCACAAATATCACGCTCACACGGTATTATAACAGATTATTCTATGGATTTCCATACTTTTTTGAAAAAAATTGCCGCCATGTTCTAAAAAGGTTTTGTACACTATGCCCTGTTTGTGCGGGAAACTGCCGTCTTTTCCAAACTGTCCTCAGGAGATGCGCTGCAAAAAGCTTTTAGCGACCCATCCGCCCACATTGCCCACACGGACAAATGCCCAGTCCCCCTGACACCCGGACACATACACCCGAGTACCCTTGGGGAGAAAGCCGATCACCGAATCCTCCGTTTCCGCATCCGGCACATACCGCACACGCAGATCATCTTTCTTCGTGTTGACCGTATAGAACCCGACTTCCTGCGGCACCCGCATTTCACTGTCGATGTTCTCCTCGGTAAGCGGGGAGGCAATTTCCCCATCGAAAGCGCCGAGCGCCTGCGGCACATTCTCTTTATAGGCTTCCTCGAATGCACTTTGCGACACTTCCACGCCGTTCACTTCCCAGCGGGTCTCCTCATCCTCGTACCATGCGCACTGCCATTTCCCCTCCTCGGCGCCGACATCCGCAACGGTGGTGTAGGTACGGGGATCGCCGTTGATGTAGTTGTGCAGCACCAGCACATTTTCATAGGGGCTGTAATAGAGCGAACCGTAGCCGCCGCAGATCTCGTCCAGCTGAACCACCTCTGCGCCACGACAGGTAAAGATGTTCACCGCAGAAAAGTGTGCGCAGCCTTCCGCCACGACAAGCTCCGGGATATCGTCCCCGGTAATGTAGCACAGCCGGAAGTAGGCAGAGGACGTGTAGGTTCCGTCCTGCAAAGCCTTGTGCAGATATGCACTGTATGCCGTGCGCCAGCTCCCGCTGTCCGCCGTGTCCGCCGCAGTCTGCTGCATCGTCTCGGGTTCGTCCGCTTCGTCCGTTTCAAAGGGGTACCGCAAATTCTCCTGCAAGACCCAGCCGATCACTGTCTTGTCGCTGTTCTGAATTTTCACCCAGTTTCCGTCGTGCTCCGTTTGCAGCACCACTGTGCCGGCGGCAATGGTGGAAAGGGCGGCGCCGTCCCCATCGGGTGCTTCGTAAACCGGCACTTCACTGCCCTGCTTGCCCCGAACCACCATCTCGATACCCAGATATTCCATGTTTTCCGCACAGAATTTCCATGTACCGTCCGGCTGACGCCGGCTCGTCCAAGTCATTTCGACGATTTCCGTCGGACCGTCGTTGTAGCAGTTCGCCTGCGCCGTAACAGTATACTGCGCATCGCCGGTCAGGTTGACCTGCACGGTTTGCAGATCCGCCTCTACATATTCATAGCCGCTGGGCAGCAGCTCCAGATACAGCTCCCCGCCTCTCTCCGTATAGCCGAAGTGCGCATCCTCCGCATCGTCCCCATGGGCAAACAGGGGAAACGTGTCGTAGTATTCCTCCGTGCAGTAGGGCAGGAACGCCTGCTTCAAGTCCTGCAGGGAGTGGATGTTGTCCCTGCCCATTTTATAAAGCGTATGTCCCTCACAGTAGGCTTCCTGCGGCGAGATGTAGTTTGTGGTGTCCTGTAAATTTTCCATGACATAGTTCAGGTTAAACCACTGCTGGTACAGGGCATAGAACTCCCGGAAATCTTTTTCGATAACGCTTGCGGTTTGATCTTTGTTTTCCTCGGACACAGCGGCGGTTTCTTTTTCGGCAGGGAAAACGCCGCACTGCCACAGTGCGAAGATCGTCCCGCCGCCCAAAAGCAGAACGGCCAGCAGAACGAGCGCCACGACTTTTGTTCGACCCGGTTTGCGGGAGGCGGGCTGTTTTTCGCCCTCTTGCGGAACCTCCGCAGGCACACTTTCCGGGGGTGTGGCCAGAGTCGTTCCGCAGGCGGGGCAGCATACGACAGAATTTGCATTTGCCTGTAAAATTTCGCCGCAGTTCGGACACTGATAGTTTTGCATGGTGGTTCTCCCGTCCTTCCAATAAAATAAGAATCACACATATATAATAGCATTCGCATTCTATTTTTGCAACTGAAAAATCGTTTTTCCGGCAAAGTGCCGCAAAAGCCCGCCCATCGGAATGAACGGGCGCAGATGCGGAACGAACGGACGTTCCGGCTCTTGAAAAAGGCATACCGTCTATGGTAATATATTTCTGTCGGGCGTGCGCCGCAATTTGTGCGGTGTCGCCTAAATTACAATAGGGGGCGTTTTCATGCGAATTGCGATATGCGATGATGAACCCGTCTGTATCGAGGCGCTGTGCAGTCTCATTCAGAACTATGCTTTTGAGAACAACTGCGAGCTGCAATGCGACAGATTCTTAAGCGGCGAATCGCTTCTGCGCGCCGATGAAAAGTACGATCTGTATTTTCTCGACTACCAAATGGACGGTATGGACGGCTTGGAAACTGCGCGCAGACTGCGGAACGAAAAGCAGAGCCATGCGGCGATCATCTTTCTGACCGCTTACCGGGAGATCGTCTACGACGCTTTCGGCGTGCGTGCCTTTCGCTTTCTCGTGAAGCCTGTCGAAAAGGAAAAGCTCTACGATGCACTGGACAGTCTGTTCCGCTCCTCGGCCATGTTTGCGCGGCTGTGTCTGCGCCGGGACGGCAGCAACGACATCCTTTCCACAAAGGAGATCCTCTATATCGAAGCGTGCAAAAAAAGCGTGCTCATCCGTCTGGTGCACGACACGCGGGAGTACCCGTATCTGCTCTCGGACATCGAAAAATTCATGCCGTCCGACGTGTTTTTCCGTCCGCACCGTTCGTATCTCGTCAACTTTGCGTTTGTCGATCGGGACGACGGCAAGACCATCACCATGAAAAACGGGGAGAAGATCCCCATCAGCAAGCGCCAGCTTTCGGAATACAGAAAGAAGCGCAACGACTACATCTGGAATTTCAAGGGATAGGAGGACGCCATGGAGGACTCACTTCTGCTGTGTGCCATATTCGGCTTTTTCAACGACGCCCTGCTGTTGCTGCTATGCGCACTGTGCATCTACGCCGTCTGGAAGATCCCGCCCTACAGAAAAAAACGCAACTTTCTCTTCATCGGCTGCGGCGTTTTGGCAGTCAACTGCATCGCCCTGTATGTGGACACGCTGGGCGATTCGTTTGCCGTTTCCGTGCTGTCGTATCTGCTGACGGTCCTGCCGCACTACCTGTTGATCACCCTGCTGTACCGCAAGATCGACCTGAAATGCTACGCTGTCACCCTTGCCTGCCGCATCGTCTCCTCGGGGCTTAGCTATCTGGCGGTTCTGCTGAAATACCCCATCGCCTTCGATCTGGCAGACATCGAGATGTACTCCGCCAGCCTGCGCATCGACATCCTGTTCCGTGCGGTTTTGTGCGTGTTGGCGGCGCTCTGGTGCGTGCGCACCGCAAAACGCTCCGTCGGCAACTGGGCGGCTTTTATCACGACGCCTGTCTTTCTGCTGTGCTCGGGGATGTTTTTGTCCTACTTTGTGCTGATCTGGCTGCTGTTTGCCCCGCCGGCACTGCGCGTGGATGTCCGGCTGACCGCCACGCTTTTGATCTTGTTCACCGTCATCTTTTTCACCGCCATACCCTACGTTTTGCACCACCTGATCCGCTCCCGGTATTTCGGCAATTTTGTCACCGATCAGCTGAATGCGCAGGTGCGCTTTTATGAAGAAATGCAAAAGCGCAACCGGGATATGCACGCTTTCCGCCACGACTGCCTGAATTATATGCAGTGCATCCGGGATCTTTTGCAGGACGGCAAAACGGCGGAAGCGCTGAAATTTATGGAGTCGCTGGACAACGATCTCTCCGCCACCAGACAGGAATTTTACAGCGGCAATTTTCTGCTGGACGCCATTTTGAGCGACAAGCAGTCCAAGGCGTCCGCCTACGACATCACCATTCAGTGGGACGGCGCTTTTCCGCAGCACGGCATCGAAAACGTGGATCTGTGCGCCATGGTGTCCAACGCTTTGGACAACGCCATTGAGGAATGCAGAAAAATAGACGGCGGCAGTACCATCACTGTCGCCTCGAAGCAGGAGGAGAACCGGGTGTACCTGCGCATCTGCAACCCTGTCTGCCACAGCGTACACATCCACGACGGCGCCATCGAGACCACCAAGGCCGACAAAATGTCCCACGGTTTTGGACTTTTGAACATCAAAAAAGCCGCCGAAAAATACGACGGCTCTATGCATCCGAGCATCTCGGATGAGGGACTGTTTACGCTGGACATTGAACTGCGCTACCGCTGATCAGCGGAACAGGTTGCGCAGGATCTCCACAAAGGCAAAGAAGGAATTCTTGACGCCCTCGGGAACTGCCTGCAGTGCGTTGAGAATGATTCCGAAGATCTGTTTCAAATTCATACCGTTTCTCCTTTCCTGTTTCGGCAATACCTTGCCGATATATCCCGGCTGCGGCACACGCTTTCATGCGGTACCGCAGCTTTTTATGGTTCATCCACGAAAAATTGTGAGTTTGTGCTTCGCACCGGGGAATCCCTCGTCGGGGAGCCTCGTCGGGAGGGTTTTTCCTCCGAGTTTTGCTGTCTGTTTACGGCGGCGTTTTGAACCCCTCAGTCTGCTTTGCAGACAGCTCCCCTCGCAGGCAATGTCATTAACTTAAGAGAAAGAGAAAAAAGG
>JBJEQK010000161.1:0-7394 GCA_051881715.1 Acutalibacteraceae bacterium | reverse complement strand
CGCCGCCTTTGGAATCCGCAAGCCTTTAAAAAGGCTTGAGCGAAACTTTTTATTCAAAAACATGAAAAGGCTGTTTTATTTACGCACAGATGCGGTCACTTTGGCGCCTGCAACGTCAAACTCTTTGGAAAGATCGGCTTCAAATGCGGCGTTGATGACCAGCGAATCCGCCAAAAGCTCTGTGGCGATATGCGCCTGCTTTTCGGTCAGCGCCTCCAGCAGGAAGGCGTCCTCGGTGGCGACAGCGGCGGTAATGCGCTGTTCCACGCTGTAGCCGGCCTCCTTGCGCAGCAGCTGGCACTGACGGATGACGTCACGCACAGCGCCCTCTTTGCGCAGGGCGTCGGTGAGTACCACATCCAGCGCGATGTCGAGACCGTCTGCGCACTTGGCGGAAACGATGCCGCTCTTGGTCTTGCTGTTCTTGACGAACAGGTCGGTGGCGTAGGTACCGTCGAAGCCGGGAACGGCAACTTCTTTGCCTGCGTTGTAGGCAGCGACCATGGTCTGCATTTCCTCGACGGAAGCGTTTTCGAGGGCGGATTTGAAGTTGTTGACTTCCTTTTTGAGTACAGCGCCGGCGGCTTTGAAGTTGACACCGAGGGTGCTTTCTTCGAGCACGGAGAAGTCGGTGATGTATTCGATCTCCTTGATGTTCAACTCGTCCAGAATGCTGCGCTCAAAGGTGCGGATCGCCTCGGCATCCTCGGTGCAGACAAACAGCTTGGCCAGGGGCTGACGAACCTTGAGCTGCTGCTCATTGCGCAGACGCATGGCGGTGGCGATGATGTCCCGTGCCGTGGCAGTCTTTGCCAAAATGCCGTCGTCCTCAAACATCTCCATGGGCTTCGGGAAGTCGGTCAGATGTACGGAGATGGGGGAGGAGGGCATGACCTTGCGGGTCAGCTTCTGCCAGATACCCTCGGTCATGAACGGGATAATGGGCGCCATCACACGCACGCAGGTGTTCAGCGCATAGAACAGGGTGTAGTAGGCGATCATCTTGTCCTCGGCATCCTCCGCCTTCCAGAAGCGGCGGCGGTTGGTGCGGATGTACCAGTTGGAGATGTCGTCCACGAAAACTTCAAATTCCTTGATCAGCACATAGGTTTTGTAGTTTTCGTATGCCTCCGTCGCCTTGCGGATGAAAGCGTCGGTGCGCAGCATCAGCCAGCGATCCACAGGCGTGAACGCCGCCTTGTCCGGGGTATAGCCGTCAAAGACAGGCTTATCGATGGAGGCGTAGGTGTCGAAGAAGGTGTAGATATTGTAGAAGCCCAGCAGCTTTCTGCGTGCTTCGTCGCCGAGATTGTAGCCGAAGCGCACATCGTTGGCGTAGGGTGCGCCGGCATAGAGATAGCGCACGGTGTCGGCGCCGATCTTTTCGGCGGCTTCGTCGAAGCGGATCATGAAGCCGGTCTTGGAGAACTTGGAGCCGTCCTCCGCCACAACGGAGTTGTAGGAAAGAACACGTTTATACGGGGCGCAGTCCTCTAAGACGACGCTCATGAACAGCATGGAGTAGAACCACAGACGCACCTGCTCACGCATTTCGGTGACCCACTCGGCGGGGAAATTCTTTTTCCACTCTTCCTTATCGGTGAAGTAGCCGAAGGTGGTGAAGGGTACGATGCCGGCATCCAGCCACACGTCGCCGGTCTCGGAAATACGGTGTACGGGCTTGCCGCAGTGGGGGCACTTGATCTCGATCTCGTCCATCCACGGACGGTGCAGTTCGGGCAGTGCATCCACCTTTGCGGGATCGACCGCCTTTTCACGCAGTTCCGCTTTCGAGCCGATGACGGTCACTTCGCCGCACTCGCACACATAGAAGGGCAGGGGCAGACCGTAGTAGCGCTTGCGGGAGATGTTCCAGTCGCCCATGTTGTTCAGCCAGTCCACCATGCGCTTGCCGTTGGATTCCGGCTCCCACTGGACGCTTTCGGCGGCACGGATGAGACGGGGCTTGAGTTCCTCGGTGGCGATGAACCATGCGGGAACGAGACGGAAGATGACCTCGTGCTTGCAGCGCCAGCAAACGGGGTAGCTGTGTTCGTGGGGCTCGACTTTATACAGCTTGTTTCTCTTTTGCAGTTCTTCAAAAACTTCGGGGGCGATGTCGTGGCTGTCCTTGCCGGTCATGAAACCGAAGCCGGGCAGGAAAATGCCGGAGTCGTCCACAGGCATGACCTGTGCCAGACCCTCACGGATGCCCAGTTCAAAGTCCTCGGCACCGCAGCCGGGGGCGATATGCACAACGCCCGTACCTTCCTCGGCGTCCACATCCTCCCACGCAACGATGCGGTGGTCGATGCCCTGCTGTGCGGGAAGCTCCGGGAAGCAGGTCTCGAAGTGCAGACCGACAAGCTCCGCACCCTTGAACATACGCAGGACTTCCTGCTTGTCGTCGCCGAGGTACTTAATGGCGTTTTTGGCGCAGATGAGCGTTGCCTCATCGCTGGCGATCTTGACCTCCACATAGTCGATCTCGGGGTTGACGGCGAGAGCCACGTTGGACGAGAGGGTCCACGGCGTGGTGGTCCAGACGAGGATCTTTTTACCGGTTTCCACGATCGGCAGCTTGAAGAAAACGGAGTTGTGGGTCATCAGCTTGTACGAGCCGGTCATTTCATGCTCGGAAAGGGAGGTGCCGCAGCGGGGGCACCACGGCATGGGCTTGTATTCCTTGCGCAGCCAGCCGTTGTCATTGCAGGTTTTCAGGAAGTGCCAGATGCCCTGAATATTCAGGTCGGTGTTGGTGTAGTAGGAGTTGTCCCAGTCCATCCACTGTCCCAGCCGCTTGGACTGCTCGGTGATGATGCCGGAGAATTTTTTGACTCTGTCCACGCACTTGCGGGTGAACTTGTCCATGCCGTAGGCTTCGATGTCCTTTTTCGTCTCAAAGCCCAGCTCTTTTTCCACTTCCACCTCGACCCAAAGACCTTGGGAGTCGAAGCCGTTCTGGTAGCGGCAGTCGAAGCCCTGCATGGCCTTGTAGCGGATAAAGATATCCTTCAGACTGCGTCCCCAAGCGTGGTGGATGCCCATGGGATTGTTGGCGGTGATGGGACCGTCGAGGAAACGGAAACGCTCATGACCGGCATTCTTTTCACGCAGTTTGCCGAAGCAGTCGTTGTCCTCCCAAAATTTGAGCATTTCGTGTTCTGTCTCGATAAAGACATTTCTTTCTTGATCTGCCATTTTATAACCTCCGAAAACACTTTTGCATTATCTGCATAAGTATACATATAATTATGTGGTTTGTCAAGAAGTTTTTCTGCCGTTGACTTGTGCTTTCGGTTGTGCTACACTCGAAAGCGGAAAGGGGTGGAGAAAATGTTCCAAGGCAAAAGGAAAGCAGTCACATTCAGCTATGACGACGGCATCACGCAGGACAGGCGGCTCGTCAAAATTTTGAATCGGTATGGTCTCAAATGCACGTTTAACATCAACGGCGGTCTGTTCGGCAGACCCGGTGCTTTGCGGCTGAACGACAAAACCGTGTCCCATGTCCGTATGCGGGGCGATGAGGCGGCGCAGGTGTATGCAGGGCATGAGGTGGCGGCGCATTCGCTGGATCACCCGAACCTGAAAAACTGCACGCCGCAGGAGGTGTACCGTCAGGTAGAGAGCGACCGTCAGCTTCTGTCCGCACTGGTCGGTTATCCCGTGACGGGCTTTGCCTATCCGGGCGGGACGGGCTGCATGGACGATCCTGTCGTGCAGGCGGTGCGCAAAACGGGCGTGCGGTATGCAAGAACCACCACATCCACCTACCGCTTTGACCTGCCGCAGGATCTGTTTGTCCTCGATCCTACAGTGTACCACATGGAGAAAGAAAAAATGTGGACGCTGGCAAAGCAGTTTGTAGATATGGATCCCGATACGCCGCAGCTGTTTTACATCTGGGGACACGCCTACGAGCTGGACACCGAGGATGACTGGGCGTGGTTTGAAGATTTTTGTGCCTTTCTCGGCGGCAGAGACGATATTTTTTACGGCACCAACCGACAGGTGCTGGGATTGGAGTAACAAGATGTTTCAAGGAAAAATGAAAGCGCTGACCTTCAGCTATGACGACGGCGTGACGCAGGACAAGCGGCTGATCAAAATTCTGAACAAATACGGTCTGAAGGGCACCTTCAACATCAACAGCGGTCTGTTCGGCAGCGCAGGCGCCGGGGAGGGGAACGGTGTGACTTTCCCCCATGTGCGTTTCCGTGCGCCGGAGATCGCAAAGGTGTATGCCGGTCATGAAGTCGCCGTGCACACCCTGACCCATCCGTGGCTGAACCGGGTGGAGGATGCGGACATTATCCGCGAGGTGGAGCAGGACAGAAAAGCCCTGTCCGCACTGGTCGGGTACAACGTGGACGGCATGGCGTACCCCATGGGAACCGGGGCGATGAACGATCACGTAGCGCAGGTCATCCGGGCAAATACGGGCGTACTGTACGCAAGAACCACCACGTCGACCTATAACTTTGACCCGCCGCAGGATCTGCTTTGGCTCCATCCGACCTGCCGCCACGGAGAAAAGGACAAGATGCTCGAGCTGGCAGCACAGTTTTTGTCCATGGAGCCGGACACACCGAAAGTCTTTTATATCTGGGGACACGCCTATGAATTCGACCGGGACGATGACTGGGAGTGGTTCGAGGCGTTTTGTGCGCTGGTCAGCGGTCGGGAGGATATCTTCTACGGCACCAACAGGGAAATTATTACAGCTTTGTGATATTTATTATTTTTAATTGACTTTTCGCTGCTATTTTGGTATAATGCACTATATTATCTTCGATTTTCCGTAGGAAAGGATGTGCTTGGATGGCAGAAGTGGAAGTCAAATCCCGTGAAGAAGCGTTACAATACGTCCATCAGGACAGGCGGTATGTAGGCTCCAAAGAGACGCTGGCGTATATCTTGTACGACGCATCCCAGAGCCTGAACATCTCGAAGTACAACGACCGCTATATTTACGACGTGGTCAAGATCGACTTCGGTCTGCTGGCGATTCAGAACATGATCGCCGGTGTATGGGACGTTATCAACGATACGTTTATCGGTGTGCTGGTCGAAAAGACCCGTACCCGCTGGGGCAAATTCCGCCCCTATATGCTCTTTTTGCAGATCCCGCTGACGATCATCGGACTTTGGTTCTGGTTCATTCCGATGATTTTCCCCAATACGCCCGGAACGTATATCCCCAAGTGGATCACCTACTTTGCCATGAGCGTGATCACCGAGACCGCCGGTACCTTTACCGCCATAGCGGCAACGGGCTTCATGTCCACCATCACGCCGCACCCTGTGGAACGAACGCGGCTGATCACCATGGCAAACCTTTGCTCGGCGTTCTTTGAAAACGGACCCGTGCTGCTGTTCGGCGTTTTGTACGACTTGACCATCAACAACAAACTGCACTGGAACCTGTACCACCTGTTTGCCGGATTCGGCATCCCGCTGGCGATCCTCTCGTGCATTTTGGCGTTCCATTTCTTCCGTGTGGCGCGGGAGCGTGTCATGCAGACCATCGAGACGCCCAGTATCAAGATGGGTCTCAAGGCGATTTTCAATAACAAGCCCATCTTGATTCTTTGTTTGTCGGAATTCCTTGCCAGATTCAAAATCAGCACAGGTCGTTCCAACTATTTCATCGACGTGCTCGGCTCCTCCACATACCAGACCCTTGTCGGCATTCCCGGCTCTCCCGTGTCCTACATCAGCTACAGCTTGGTAGCCCCCTTGCGGCGCAAATTCTCCACCAAAGCTTTGTGGCTGTTCAACGATCTGTATGTCGATTCCCTGTGGCTGATCGTGTTTATCATCGGCTCCATCGGCGGCAACTTCAAGAAAAAGATCGTCATGCTGCCGCTGTTGACGCTGGAAGAATTTTTGCAGATGTGGGCATACGGTCTGGGCAAGGTCATCACCAACGAGATCCGCAACGAAGCCATGGACTACTGCGAGTGGAAAAACGGTTATCGTGCCGAGGCGATGACGGGCGTTGCCAAGGATCTGGTCTTGAAGCTGACCAGCGTTGTCAGCAACTCGATCACCAGCATTGTGTTCAAAAAGATCGGCTATATTCAGGGCAAGACCGTCGGTACCCAGTCCGACCGCACCAAGTGGTGGATCTTTGCCATGAGTACCGGCATCCCGGTCGTCACAGGTATGTTCAGCAACATCCCGAAGTTCTTCTACCCCCTGTACGGCAAGAAGCGTGACGCTATGTATGCCGACCTGATCCTGCGCAGACAAGCTATGGCAGAACGCGTCAGCAACGCCACCGCAGACGAGCTGGCCGCCATCGGCGACGCCGAACGAAAGGGCGAATACATCCAAAACAGCGAGGTTTGACACAAACCAACAACAAAATCAAGGGAACGCCGCGCAGGAAAAGCGGCGTTCCCTTAATTAATTCTTAAGGAGAAAGCAGATTGATTCTTAATTTTTTGTTTGGTAGAATGCACTTGTACAACAAAGAAGGGATTTGAGAAAAATGAAAAGAGTAAAAACCTGCTTATGCATTCTCCTTGCGGTGCTGACACTATCTTTCTGTGCGTGTCAGAAAAAGAATGATTTGCCTATACAGATGATGGAAGAAACTACGTCCAAAGTGACTGCGGCACCGGCACAGCAGGTGGAAACGGTTTGCGTGCAAACAGCTATGCGGGACGAGACGGTTGCGGCACAGACGACTGCGCAGCATATTCTGGAATGGAAGATGGCCTATATGCGATTCATTACAGAGAATACAGAGCATATCGAACTGACCCCGGGTGAGAGCGACTACTATCTGTACTGTGCATTTGAATACGGATTTTGCCAGTTGCCGGGTATGGAGAGTCCGTTTCTTGTAATTAACGACGGCAATTTTTATTATTTTTACCTTTATGAAAACGGTGAAGTGGTAAAAAAAGAAGAGTTTTGGGAAGCGGGTTCGCCCGACTTGCAGGAGGACAGTTCGTGGATGTATGTTATAGATGACAAAATGTATTTGGGTTTTGCGGTACCGGGCGTAGAAGGAATCGGAGGTGTTCGGTCCTTCGGTGCGGATTTTGAATACAACGGAGTCGCAAGATATCAAATGAATTTTCCGCTGCCCATCACAGGAAAACTGATTTTGCGTCCGGAGTATTATGATGCCGAGGGAAATACGATCACGCAAAGCGAGTACGAGGCAATCGTGCAAAACATCGAAACTGAGGGAACAGAGGTTGCGTTTACGCATGTCAACGGCTTATTCCGGCAGGCAACCTGTCCTTGTTGACGCCTTTGCTAAAAACGCTGTATCCGAACACATTGGTGCAAGGATACGGCGTTTTACATTTTTATATTTCGATCTCTCGCACTTCGCCGTCCCGGACGTGGAAGGCTTTTTTGCCGAGGCGCAG
>JBJEQK010000160.1:0-1845 GCA_051881715.1 Acutalibacteraceae bacterium | reverse complement strand
AAAAATAATTGTTGAAACAGGGCAGGATTGCATCAATGCGGTGCTTTCCTGCCCTGTAAGGTTTTCGGAACTGCTGTTATGATAATAGCAAGCAAGGACTTGCGAGAAAGCAACCGCTTGCAAAAAATGATGTAGATTTCGGTATTATGGAAAGACTTGGCCGCTCTATGATACGCTATCAGCAGATAGGGACGCTTATCTGAAAAAGCATCATTTGCAAGTGAAAAACCAGCGGTGACAGGCCATCACTGCGCGGCACATTTTAGAAAGAACGAGGTAACAAACATGATTAACATTAGAGATCTTCGCATTGACCCTACCTCTCTCGGGGCAAAGAAGCTGCTGGTTGATATCGTACCCGTTTATGAGTACAAGAACAATCAGCGTACGGATGAGGTAGTTGCTTTCCGCTACATCGTCGCTCTGCCCGCTCTCCGTCTTGAGAAGATCGGCGTCAAGATCGACGGCAAGCAGCTCATGGACAAGCCCGACGGCTTCGCGGAAGTGGAGTTCAGCGGCCTGGAAGTGAGCGCCTACGAGGCCCAGGGCCATACGCAGGTCACTGCGAAGGCCATCGGCGTCATGCTTGTTGATAAGGCGAAGCAGACCCACTGATCGGGCGGCGGCGTCGGGCTGCCGGAGGGGACAAGATGATCTCCCTCAAGGAAAGCATCCCCCTTCGGCAGGCACGGCGCCGCCGGATGTAAAAGGGGCAAGCATTGCCCCTTTTACATCGCATATCGCAATCGCACAATTCGCAAGAAATGGAGGATAAGGCGATGGCAGCAGTAGATTCCCAGTCCAAAAAATGGCAGTTGACCATCAACAATCCCCAGACCTGCGGACTTGACCGTGACCGTTTGCTGGACATTCTGAACCAGTTTTCTTTGGACTATTTCGCGCTGTGCGACGAAGTAGGCGCAAACGGCACACCCCATACGCACATCTTTTTGTGCGCGCACTCTAACCTGCGGTTTTCCACCATTCAGCGGAAACTCCCGGTAGCGCATATCGAAAAGGCGCTGGGGACCGCTCAACAGAATCGTGATTACATTACAAAAACAGGAAAATGGGCTAATACAAAGAAAGCGGAAACAACGGTAGAGGGCAGCTTTTACGAGTGGGGAATGCTCCCAACGGAACAAGAGGAACGTTCTCCCGCCATGACAAAGCTGCTGCAAAGCATTAAGGACGGCTGCTCCACTTTGGAGATCATCGAGGAGACGCCTGCCTTTGGCTTCAAGGTCAAGGATATTGACACGCTGCGTGAAACCGTGAACGCAGCGAAGTACCGCAGTCAGAACAGGGATTTGACCGTCTATTATTTGTATGGTGCTTCCGGCGCAGGAAAGACACGCGGTATATACCGAGAACACTCCGCCACCGACATTTGCCGCATCACCGATTACGGTGGCAGAAACGGCGTCCGTTTTGACGCATACCACGGACAGCCGGTTTTGGTATTTGAGGAATTTCATTCCCAGATTCCTATTGGAAGTATGCTGAACTATTTGGACATTTACCCGCTGACACTCCCCGCACGATATAGCGACAGAGTGGCTTGCTATACAACGGTCTATATCACTTCCAACATTCCGCTGGAAGAACAGTATCGGGAGATACAGAGATATCAGTTGGAAACCTGGCGGGCCTTCTTGCGGCGTATTAATGTGGTGCGGGAGTATCGGCATGACGGCACAGTGCAGGAGACAATTTATGAAACGAAACGAAAAATGGAATAGGCAGCGGAAAACAGCTCGCCGGGACTTCTGGCGTAGCTTTCCCATGGGCTTGTTTGACTTGTCTGACTGGCCCATGAAACTGCCTTTTGTGATACTTTATTTC
>JBJEQK010000159.1:0-7468 GCA_051881715.1 Acutalibacteraceae bacterium | reverse complement strand
GGTACTTGTGGGGATCCTTGTCAAAAATGCCGTCCACGTTGGACGCCTTGAACATGATATCCGCATCGATCTCCGCCGCACGCAGCGCCGCAGCGGTGTCTGTGGTGAAGAACGGGTTGCCCGTACCGCAGCCGAAAATAACCACACGTCCTTTTTCCAGATGGCGAACCGCCCTGTTGCGGATATACGGCTCCGCGATCTGCTGCATGGTGATGGCCGTCTGTACACGTACCGGCACCCCCTGCTGCTCCAAACCGTCCGCCAGCGCCAGAGAATTCAGCACCGTAGCGAGCATACCCATGTGATCCGCACGGGTGTGATCCATGTTGCCGCCGGTTCTGCCGCGGAAGAAGTTGCCGCCGCCGACCACGATGCCGACCTGCACGCCCATATCCACGCATTCCTTCACGGCGGCACAGATCGCCGCGACCGTGTCAAAATTCAGACCGAGCTTCTGTTCGCCGGCCAGCACCTCGCCGCTGAGCTTTAAGAGGATTCTTTTGTACTGAGGCATATGCATCATCCTTTCCGATTCATCCTATTGTACATGATTTTGGAATATCTGTAAAGTATTTTTCGTCGCCGTACTGTCCTTAAACCGCCAACACATCGAACAATGTGTCCGCCGCTTTGTGCGCCCGGTCGATATACTCCGGCACACGCTCGGACAGCAATGCCTGATAGGCGCCCTCCTTTTTGAGCATATCCGCCACGGCATCCGCCAGTCCCCGCTCGTCCTCCAGCTTGTCGATGGGTACCACATAGCCGTCCGTTCTGCCGAAAAGATCCAGCGCAATGTTGACGGATTTTACGCTGTAGCCAAGCACCAGCGTCGGCACCATGGTGGAATACGCCGCAATGGTGGCATGGGTGCGGGCACCGACAAACAGACGGCACCGGGCGATGAAGCCCTTGAGCTGGTTGGCGGTATACTCCCTGTCCAAAAACACGACGCGTCCCGTGTCTGCATATTTTTCAAACAGCGCACGCAATACGGTGCGGTCGTCGGAAAAGTCCCAGAAAACATGGGGAATCAGCAGCACACTGCTGTCCGTTTCCGACAGGATGTATTCGATCAATTTCTCGTAGGAGCGCAGTCCGATCCCCTTTTGCCCGCTTTCGTACTTGAACACCAGCGGACTTGCATTGATACCGATGGTGTTGCCCTGCTGAAATCCTTCGGGCAAGGGAAGATATTCGGGACTTAGCGTAAACGCCGGGTCGGGATGGAGAAACACATTTTTGTGAAATCCCTTTTCCCGAAGCAGGTCATAGGTTCCCGTCTCCCGGGCAAAGATGGCGTCAAAGGTGCGCAGGTCTGCGGCATTGTAGGGAGAAAAGGAGGTTTCGTCCAGAGAACATCCCCACAGCACCGTCTTTTTGCCGCGCTTTTTCAGCGCCGCATTGAAAGCGTGCATATTGCTGTTGTCGCCGTAGCAATAGGTGTCGCCGCCGATGGAAAGATACACGCGATCCTCATCGAGGGGAAGCTGATCCAAAAACTTGGAAAAGTAATATTCATCCGCCGCATTTGCCGAACGCATCCGCAGCAGCTTCAGGCGAACCTTGTCCGCCGCAGATAGCGGTTTTTCCAAATGGGCTGTATCAAAATATACGCCTGTGATCTGCGAAATATTTTCATATCCGCTCTTTTCGTCCTCCTGCGGACGCATACTGTACAGGCGGATATCCTGTTTATCCTTGCGGCAAAGAAGGTCGGAGGTGGAGCGCACCAAAGCTTCGCACCCTTTGTTGCCGCTGCCGACATGGTGATAAAACGCAAACTGCCCCATCATTCCCTCTCCTTCGTGTTTTTACTGCAATTCCGCATGGGCATCCGGGATGCGGGAGGTACCCCATGAAGCGACCCACATACTTCTGTTGTCGCTCAGCTTATCCTGCGCATCGTCCAATTCCATGGCGCCCACCGTGATAAACAGCGCCTCGGGGGTGATGCTGTCCAGCCGATTGTAGCAGTCATAGGGCAGGTTTTCCACCATTTCCAATTTGATCTTGTAGTCCCCCGGCGCCAGATTGTGCTTTTCCACACACACGCAGATATCCCGCTCCTCGCCCGCCTGCACGGGACCCTTGATCTCGCAGAACGCCGTACCCGCCGCTGTACCGTTGTCGCAGGCGAAGATCACGCGCAGTCCGAGACTTTCAAAGGATTCGTTAGAGCGAATATGCAGCTTGAACCGAATCGGCTCGTTCCAGCGGAAGATGCAGTTTTGATTGTCCAGCACATCCAAAGAGAGCATACGCAGCTGCTCGCCGGTATACCACTTCGGTCGGGGAAGATCCGCAAATTCCCGGTGCGTGACACGAACATCCTCGTTGATGCCGTTATACAGTTTGATCGCCTTTTCCACTTCGCCGTCATAGACCATCTTGCCCTGCTCCAAAACGATGGCACGGTCGCAAAGTCCACGGACGATATTCATCACATGGCTCACGCACAGGATCGTCTTGCCGGAGGTGGCGATCTCGTTCATGCGGCGCAGACACTTTTCCCGGAATTTCATATCGCCCACGGAGAGAACCTCGTCCACGATCAGGATATCCGGGTCCATGGTGGATGCCACCGCAAAGGCCAAACGCACCATCATACCGCTGGAATAGCGCTTGACCGGAGTGTCGATGAATTTGCCGATCTCCGAAAATTCCACGATGCCGTCGAAACGTGCGTCGATCTCCTCCTTGGACATACCGAGAATGGCGCCGTTGAGATAGACATTTTCACGGCCGGTCAGCTCCTGATTGAAGCCGGTGCCGACCTCCAGCATGGCGGCGATCTTGCCGTAATATTCTATTCTTCCCTCTGTGGGCTCGGTGATGCGGGAGATCAGCTTTAAAAGGGTAGATTTACCCGCACCGTTTCTGCCGACGATCGCCAGCCTGTCGCCCTCCCGCACTTCAAAGGAAATATCCTTGAGCGCCCAGAAGTCGTTCTTTTCAAAGCTCTTTACTTTATAGCGAAGTTTTTGCCGCCTGGTCGCATTGCTCGGCAGCTCGATCTTGTTTTTGATCACATATTTTTTGCCGACGTGCTCCACCTTGAGAATCACGGGGCGGTCATTTTTGACAACGGTATTCTCCATGACGATTCCTCCTTTACACCAGATCCACAAAGGTTCTTTCGCCCTTGCGGAAGGATTTGATGCCCAGCGGAATGAAAATGAGAATGCACACTACCGTCGCAATAAAGGACGGCATATGGAAAGCGTTGTCCGGGATGATGCACCAACGCACCACGTTGATTGCACCGGCGATCGGATTGAGTTCGTAGACGAAACGGATCCGCTCGGGAACAGCCGCACACGCCACGGCAAAGGAGTAGCCAACGGGCGTCACATACTGCCCGATCTGCAGAAGAAACGGAACCGCCTGGTTCAGGTCACGGTAGCGGATGTTGTACGGCGAGAGGAACAGACCGGTGAAAAAGCCAAGCATTGCGGGAAGCAGAGAGAGCAGCGGAACAAAAATGATGCGCCAAGACGGGACAAAGCCGGTTGTGAAAAAGCTGATCAAAATGATAACGAGCAATATGGCATAGGAGATGGCCGAATCCACCAGCACCGCCAGCGATGCACCCGCCGGGGTGATGATACGGGGGAAGTACACCTTTTTCATCAGCGCCGCACTGGTCAAAAATGTGCCCGAAGAGATGGTGAAATTTTTGGAAAAAAGCGTCCACGGAATCAGACCTGCATAGACCATGACGGAATAGGGCGCTGAGCCGTCACTTTCCATATTGGCCATACTGCCGAAAATGAAGCTCATCAGCAGCATATTGATGACAGGGCTGATGATCGACCAGCCCAGACCGATCACCGTCTGCTTGTAGCGCACGGTGATGTCCCGTTTCGCCAAATTGAACGCCAGTGATCTGTATCTCCAAATATCTTTCCAATACTGCAAATTTTTCCCGTTTGGTTCGATCACTGTTTTCAGTGCTTTGCTATTGACTGCTTTCTTTTCTTTTTTCATCGGTTTCTTTCTCCCTTTTCCACGTCTTTCTTTGCCGCAAATACGATACGCTGTGTATCGTCCTGCGGCGGCTGTGTGGTCATCTCCGCAAAAATCCCCACTACGGAGAAACCGTTTTGCTCCAAAATCGCCGTAAGCTCCCGGACGGTATACGCCCGCTCGCTGAACTGTTCGCTGCTGCGGTAATAGACGTCTGCGTCCTGTTCAAAAAAATCCAGCGTGATCTGCACGGTGTCCTGTGCCGACAGCTCGTTTTGCCACACACAGTAGACCGACGGTGTATCGTAGACGAAAACGTTGTTGCCCAGCACTGTACGGTGCTTGTAGGGCGTGTTGACGTCGAACAGAAACATACCGCCCGGCTCTGTGAACAGGGACACGCGGCGGATCGTTTCCCGAAGATCCGCTTCGTCCGTCAGATGGTTCAGACTGTCCAGCGCACAGACCGTGCCGTGCACCGTGCCGTACAGGTCCAAATCCTGCATCGGCTGGCATAAAAAAAGAATATTCTCTCCGGCCTGCATCGCTTTCTGCTGTGCCTGCGAGAGCATCGCCGGGCTGGCATCCACGCCGATCACATCATATCCGCACTGGGCAAAATACAGGGACATACTCCCCGTTCCGCAGGCAAGATCCAGCAGCAGCCCGTCCGAAACGCCGTATTGCCGCAAAAGCGCACAGTAGTAGGCACTGCGCTGTTTGTAGTCCACGTTTTCCGTCAGCGCATCGTAAACATTCGCAAAATTTTCGTAGCCACTCATGCGTCGTCCTGAAGTCTTTCAAAAATTTTTTCGTAGCCGTTGCCGTCCTGCATGGAACGGCTCACCCGGCTGATGGTCGCCGTGCTGGCTCCCGTATCGGAAACGATCTGGTTGTATACGCGGTTTTCATACAGCATCTTCGCCACGGTCAGACGCTGTGAAAAAGAACGCAATTCCTGCGCGGTACAAAGCGTTTCCAAAAAAGCCTTGCATTCCTCCACGCTCTCCAGAGAAAGGATCGCCCGGAACAAATAGTCGTTGCTTTTTCCTGCGGGATTTGTTTTCATGATTTTCCTCCGCTGTAAATCAAAAATAGAAAATACTCATACCTGTGATCGCGATACAGCACACGCCTGCATAAATCATCCAAGAAAGCGTGGAGCCCATGGACAAAAGTGCCTTTCCGACGGAACCGTGCTCTGCACGCAAGGGGCGCATACGGTTCAGGTTGAACACGGCATAATACTCCGCCAAAAGGTATGCGAACAAATACATCAGCATCGTTTGCAGTGCGGAAAAAGTATAGTCCGTGAACAGCTGTATATACAGTGCCGCGGCCGGCAAAAGCATCAGCACGCAGTGGTAAACTTTTTCGCCGAACAGGTTTTCATAATGCTTTGACCCGCCGAAAATGATCTTGTCGCCGATGACATAAAGCACCATGAAAAAACTCTCGATCTGTGCCGCACGGGCATTGCCGCTCATCGCTAAAAACAGCGGCACATAGCAAAACACCGGCCAAACCAAAATATCCTCCGCCTGATAGGCAAGCTTTGCCGCCTTGGAGGTGTCCTGCTTTTTCGGGTCGAACAGATAGTGCAGGAGGAACAGAACAAACAAAAACAGCCAGACAAAAAGCACGATGGCATTCGTCTTTTCCCGCAGAAGTGTCCAGACGCCGCTGTGTCCGACGATCTGGAAAGCATATTTATACACAAAGATGTCGTAAAACATACACCAGCACAGGGAGACACCCAGTCCGCCGATGGCGCCGAAGGCACACTCCATCCACTTCCAGCCGCCGATAAAGCCGTTCCCTTTGCCGTTAAACTTGGTCTGGAACAGATTGCCGACCCAGAAGCCCAAAGCGCCGCTGATGAAGCCGAACACACCCAGCAATACCGGGAACCATTCCTTATGCAGTGCGGCAAAAAGCAGGATATACACCCACAAAAGTGTCATCCCGCCCCAAACCTCGAAACGAGTCTTGGAAAAATACAGCTGCGGCAGCTTCTTTCTCAAAAGTTTCAGCACAAACACACCGAGCCACTTCACCACGGGTAGCAGCAGTGTAAACAGCAAAAGCTCCCACAGCACATAGCGTCCCGCCATGGCGCCCAGACCAACGCCCAAAATGCCCGCAAAAATACCGAACCAGTTGGCACCCTTGATCGCAAGACCGAGCCTGCCGTGCATTCGGGTCTTTTTGTCCGCATCGAAGGTAAGTCCGATGGTTTCGCCGTAGGTCTGTGCACCGCCGAAAAACATCGCCGCCGCACCGATCGCCGCCGCAAAGGGAAACGCTTCGCTTACCGGCCCCACGCCGCCGGCACAGATCAGCACCGTTGCCAGTGCCGCTCCGGGCAGCAATGCACCGCGCTCGCCGCCGATGATGGTGCCGCGCATCCCCCATGTGTAGGCGCCGACTGCGGCACACAGGAGCATGACGAACAATGCATGGGTAAATGTCATGAGAACAACCCTCTTATTTACAAAGTATAGCAATCAAAATCGCAGACTGCACCACAAAACAGCCGTAGACCGTGGAAACACCGCGCAGCATTCTGCCGCGTTCCGCTTTTGTTTTCGGATGGAAAAGCACATACGGCAGGTCGCACAGCAGATAAAACACCGTGTACAGCAGTGCCTTTGCCCACAAAGGGAACGCACCGCGCAGCAGAACCGCAGCCACCATCGCCCCGACAAACAGGAGCAGATAAAGGGGCTTGAGCCACTTTTTCTGCGGCATATCCTCCAGCCGTCCAAACAAATTTTCCTCCACTGCCACCCACATCAGCACGGGGAAGCAGATCAGCTCTGCCATGGTCTCGCTGCCCAGCATGACCAGTGCAAAGGGAATCACAAAATATGCCGGACGCTCCAGAAGCTCGAAGATGTGCATATCCGGTTTTTTTCCCTGTTTCTGCGCACGGAAAACAAAGATATACTGCACCGCCGTCAGGAGAATCAGCGCAAAGGCGATCCACGCCGCCATATCGCCGTATCTGCCCAGCGGATTCCAGATGCCGTTTTCCATCTGTGATGCCAAAGAGAGCAGATGCTTTCTTTGCAGGCACACATATCCCGCAAAGCACAGTCCGGCAATCATCCCGTAGCCGAACTCCATGATCTTCCAGTTGTCGATGACGCCCATTTCCTGAAGCTTGCCAAGGGGATATTTGCCGTTCTTTTTGCGATGGGCGGTGTAGTCGTCCAGCTTATAGGCGGCCAGCCAGCCGACAGAGCCGGTAACCATGCCCACCACGCCGAACAAAAACGCAAACCAATCTCTGCGCACCAGCGTCCACAGGAGCGCAACTGCGAGCATCAGACTGTTGCCGCCCCACTCCTCACGGCTGGTGCGGCTGAAATAGCGCTTGGGAAATACGCCGTTTTGCGGGTCGAAGGGCTTGTTGAAAAGTTTGACGCCCAGCGCCTGAATGAAAGGCTCCAGCGCAAAAAAGAGCACAAAATCGTACCATTTATAAACGTTTCCC
>JBJEQK010000158.1:0-7712 GCA_051881715.1 Acutalibacteraceae bacterium | reverse complement strand
TGTTTTGGCGTGGGGAACCCTCGCCGGGGGTTCCCCGGTGCGAAGCACAAATTCCGCATTTTTCCGTGAGGAGCGTAAAAAACCGCTCGTCAACGGACGGGCGGTTTTGCAATCATCAGAGTTTCTTTTGAATTTTTTCGACCTGCTTAATGCCGCTGAGTGCCCAGCACAGGATCATGGAGCCGACGATGCCGAGAACAGCTTGCGCGATCTCGTAGGGCAGCTTCATCATGGCGTATTCAAACGTGCTGTAAACATATATTTTGCCCAGCGTGTAGCCGACGACCATGATGATGCCGCCGAGGGTCACGGCGATTGCCGAGGACAAAACGCGGTGTTTTTTCAGCACATGGCGGTAGAACAGGGAGATGACGACGGCCTGTAACCCGTGGGTGACAAGGGAAACGAACATCGGTGCAGGATAGAAGAAAAAGTCGCCGAGGAAGGCGCCGACGCCGCCGATGAGAAATGCCGCCAAGGGATCAAACAGTAAGGCCGCCGTTGCGATGAGTACATCGTTCAGATACAGATGTCCGCCGGGAACGGGGATGCTGAAGGTACAAAGCGCAACGTTCATGCCCATGAAGACAGCCGTAACGCAGAGCCAAAGCGTGGTTTTTTTGGATTTAGTCTTCATACAGATTTCTCCTTTACAAAATGCTGTGCCTATGATACAATGAATCTGATAACATGAAAATATCCAAAAACGAAATGGAATGTATAACCAGATGAATTGTATTATCGACAAGCACAGCGCAAAGGCGGCATATTTACAGCTGTATGATTTTTTAAAAAAAGAAATTGTGAACGGCGTCTATGGATTCGGCAGCAAGCTTCCCTCCAAAAGAACCCTTGCCGCCGAGACGGGGCTGAGTGTGATTCCCGTGGAACACGCCTTGGAACTGCTGTATGAGGAAGGGTATATCGAACCCAGAGAGCGCAGTGGGTATTTTGTGATCTATCGGGAATCTGATTTTTTGATCACACAGGAGGTATTTGCGCAAACGGCGCCGCCTGTGCAAAACTTGGGAGCGGTCAACAGCGTGTTTTCGTTTTCCGCACTTTCCAAAACCATGCGCAAGGTACTGCTGGATTACGGGGAACGGATCCTCGTGAAGTCGCCGAACAAGGGGTGCCCGGAGCTCCGAGTGGCCATATCGGCATATCTTGCCCGTTCCAGCGGAATCAAGGTGCAGCCCGAGCAGATCGTGATCGGTTCCGGCGCAGAGTATTTATATAGTATGCTGGTGCAGCTTTTGGGGAAGGAACGTATTTTCGCACTGGAAAATCCGTCCTACGAAAAAATCCGCCGTGTGTATGCGGCGAACGGCGTGACGTGTGATCTTTTAAAATTAGGAAACAACGGGATTGAGTCGGGGGAATTGGGGCGCACGGCGGCAACGGTTCTCCATGTGACGCCGTTCAACAGTTTCCCCAGCGGCGTGTCGGCAACGGCCGCAAAACGCAGAGAATATATCCGCTGGGCGTCGGAACGGGACGGATATATCATTGAGGATAACTACGACTCGGAGCTGACCGTTTCCAAGAAGAATGACGATACGATTTTTGCCGTGTCCGGGGAGGAGCGGGTGATCTATCTGAACACCTTTTCCAATACCATTGCGCCGTCTATCCGTGTGGGGTATATGCTCATCCCGCAGGGCATGATTCGGGAGTTCGAGGAAAAACTCGGTTTTTACTCCTGCACGGTGCCGGTGTTTGAGCAGTATGTGCTGGCAGAGCTGCTGCAAAGCGGTGATTTCGAGCGGCACATCAACCGTGTTCGCCGCCTAAAACGGAAGCAGAATGTCTAAATCGCATAAACCTGTTTTTTTCGGTGTGAATAAAAAGAGCACTGCGAAAACCCGATCTCTTTCAAGACCTGTATCGCCGTGTCAAAGGCTTTGCCGACATCGGACGGCACATGGGCGTCGGAGCCGAGAATAATATTTCTGCCGCCCAGCGCATAGTATTTTTGCAGGATGTCCTTGTCCGGCAGCAGCTGATCGAACGCACTGCCGACACAGGAGGTATTCACTTCCAGCGCAATATCTTTTTCGATGATCCGCTGCAGGATTTCCTGAATTGCCCGGCTATGCTCCGACAGATCGACCGTATGCCCGAATTTCCCGCTGATATAGCGCAGCGGGCAGGTGAGGTGACAGAGAACATCTATGTCCATGTCGGCTGTTTGCAAAACATCCTGAAAATATTGGGTGAGAAAAAACCGAATCTGCGCGTCTGTCCAGTCGGAAAAATGGATTGCAGAGTAGGGGACACAGGTGTCTTTCTGCCGCACCGTATGCACGGAACCGAGAATTACATCCCAGTCGGCGATAGTATATATTTTTTTCGTCTCCTCGGGAAACCAGATCCCTTCCCCGATCTCCACGCCGGAGAAAAGGTGAAGCTGTCCTGCAAAAGCGGGGCGCAGACGGCAGACGTCTCTGTCCGATTCCATGAGGGCGGAGAAAACGTCCCTTTCCTTGCAGACGTGCATATCGCAGTGGTTGGTAAAAGCGATCCCGAACAGATTTTTCTCGACCGCGCTTTTGCAAAGCGCTTCGGGCTCGCACTGCGAATCATGAGAGCGAAACGTATGGCTGTGGCAGTCCGATACGGTGTGTTTCATTCCCGGATCATCTCCTTTAATGCAATCAGAATTGTACGCTTTTCCCCGGAAAAATTCAACATATTGCTGAAAAAAAGCACGATTTTTCGGTGCAAACTTGGAAAAACAGTTGAATTTCAAAAAAAGATATGATATAGTGTATCTGTTAAAGTGAAATTTAAAAATTTCATGAAGGAGGAATTATTTTGACTGATGCAAAAACCATGGCGTACGTAAACATGTTTGCTGTTTTAGGTGCGCTGGAAAATCTCTGTGCGCTGGATGCAGAAGCCCAGAGCATTCTGGACGGCGTCAAGCCGGTTTCCATTGGCTTCGATGTCAAGGACGGTCCGAGTGCCACCCTGAGCTTTGAGGACGGAAAGTGCATGATGACCGCAGGCTGTGACGACTGCGACATCCGCATCCCCCTGTCTTCCCCCGAAAAGTTTAACGGTGTGATCGACGGCACCGTTACGCCTGTTCCGACAAAGGGCTTTTCCAAGATCGGCTTCCTGCTGAAAACGTTCACTGCGCTGACAGATCGTCTGACAGAGGTGCTGCGCCCTTCCGCACAGGCTTTGCAGGATCCCGCATTTTTTGAGCTGAACACCAAGCTGACCTTCTATGTTGTGGCAGCCGCTATCGTTCAGCTGGGCAATCATGACCCCATCAGTACATTTAGCGCCTCTTGCATGGATGACGGCGCCATCTTGATGTCCATCAAGAACGGCCCCAAGGCAACAATTTGCGTCAAAAACCACAAGCTCTCCCTCGTCAAGGAGGATTGCGGCAAGAGTCGTGCCGTTATGGAGTTTGAGTCGATTCAGCTTGCCAATGACCTGTTCAACGACAAGGTCAATTCGCTTTCCTGCATCGGCGACGGTATGATTACCATGAAGGGCATGATCTCCATGCTCGACAATATGAACCGGATTCTCGACAGAGTTTCCCAGTATCTGGCATAAGGGAGGTAATGTGTATGTCTTTTCCTGAATATACCCACGACAAAAGCCGCGAGCTGTTTGAGCGCGCGAAAAAAGTGATTCCGTCCGGCGTATACGGACATCTTGGTCCTGCAGAAGGCTTGTTTATTCCTGTGCAGAAGTGGCCGCTGTTTTCCGACCGTGCCCAGGGCACCTATTTCTGGGACGTGGACGGCAACAAATACATCGACTATATGTGTGCATACGGTCCCAATGTTTTGGGCTACAACGATCCCGACGTGGATGCCGCCGCAATGGCGCAGATGAAGAAGGGCAACTGCACATCTTCCCCCGGAAGCATCATGGTGGACTGCGCAGAACTGCTCGTTGACACCGTTGCCTCTGCTGACTGGTGCTACTTTGCCAAGAACGGCAACGACACCACGCAGATGGCCGCCATGTGCGCCAGAGCCTACACCCACCGCAAAAAGATCATCTTCTTCCGCGGCTACTATCACGGTGTATCCCCTTGGCAGGCCAAGAAGGACTACAACGGCGTCCTTCCCGAGGAAGTGTGCAACAACATCATCGTTCCTTGGGACGATATTCCCGCTCTGCAAAAGGCCATCGAGGAGAACAAGGGCGAGATCGCCGCAATCATTGCACAGCCCTATGATCACGGCAACTTCCACGATAACGTGCTGATGACCCGCTCCTTCTGGGCAAAGGTCAGAAAGATCTGCGACGACGAGGATATCCAGCTGATCATCGATGACGTCCGTGCCGGTTTCCGTATGGATCTTGCCGGTTCCGACCATTACTACGGCTTCAAGGCAGACATGATCTGCTTCTGTAAGGCGCTGGCCAACGGCTACAATATGTCCGCACTGATGGGGCGTGAGCACCTGAAGAATACCATCAGCGGCATGAACATCACCGGCAGCTACTGGCTGTCCTCCGTGCCCTTTGCCGCCTGTATCGCCAACATCGAAAAGATGAAGAAGCTCAATACACCTCAGCTCTTTGACACCATGGGTACCAAGCTGATCAACGGCTTGAAGGTGGCAGGTAAGGAGCACGGCTTTGAACTGATTGCGTCCGGTATGCCGTCCCTGTTCTATCTGCGCATCGCAAATGACGATTCCCTGTACCTGCATCAGGAATGGATCGCGGAATGCGTTTCCAGAGGTGTGTTCTTCGCATCCCACCACAACCACTTTATCAATGCTGCCCTCACAGATGAGGATATCAACAAGACGATCGAGATCGCTGAAGATGCGTTCAAGGCAGTCAAGGAAAACCACCCGGAAATCGGCTGAAAAAGAAGGAGAGTATGAGGAATGTCATTATCCAAAAATGAATGGCTTGCACTCGAGAAAAAAGCCCATGAGCTGCGCAACCTCTGTCTGGATACCACCTACTGGGCAGGCAGCGGTCATATCGGCGGCGGCATGAGCGCCATGGATATTCTCACAGTGCTTTACCACAAGTATCTGCACATCCGCAAAGATGATCCCCAGTGGGAGGACAGAGACCGCTTCATCCTCAGCAAGGGTCACGCAGGCATCGCCTATGCGCCTGTGCTTTGCGACTACGGCTTCAACAATAAAGAACAGCTCAAGACCTTTAACCACACCAATTCCAAGATGGGCATCCACCTCGACTCCAATAAGGTCATCGGCGTGGACGCTTCCACCGGTTCTTTGGGACACGGACTTCCCATTGCTGCCGGAACGGGTCTTGCGGCAAGGGTGCTGGGCAAAAGCTACAAAACATACTGCCTGATGGGTGACGGCGAGCTGGGCGAAGGCTCCAACTGGGAAGCCGCCATGACCATCAATCATTACAACCTGACCAACGTCATCTCTATCGTTGACCGCAACCACAAGATGATCGACGGCGACACGGAGGATGTCATGAAGCTGGAGCCTCTGGCAGACAAGTGGACGGCGTTCGGCTTCACAGTCAAGAAGGTGGACGGACAGAATATCAAGGAGCTTTGCGACGCGATCGACTTCGCACTCACTGCCACCAACCCTGTCCTGATCCTTGCCGATACCGTTAAGGGCGCAGGCATCAAGATGATGGAAAATAACCACAAGTGGCACTACGGCGCCATTGATGAAAACTTGTATAAGCAGTGCAAGGCGGATCTTGAGGAATACTACAAGAAACGTGTTGCACGTGTGGAAAAGGAGGCGAAGTAAGATGGCAGGCGGATTTGTTTATACGGCAGTAGAATCCACAGCGATGTCTACGGCGGAATACTACGGCAACACTTTGGCGGAACTGGGCAGAAAGCATCCCGAAATCGTTGCGCTGACGGCTGACCTTGCTTCCTCCACCAAGATCGGTATTTTCCAAAAGGAATTCCCCGAGCGTTTCTTCAACGTCGGTATTGCGGAGCAGAATATGTTCGGTGTCGCCGCAGGTATGGCAAAGGCAGGCTGTACGCCGTTCCTTTCCACCTTCTCGGTTTTCGCTTCTCTGCGCTGTGCGGATCAGCTGCATACCGACATTTGCTACCAGAACATCAACTGCAAGATCATCGCCACCCACGCCGGTACCTCCTTCGGTCAGGCGGGTTCCACCCACCATGCGATCGTTGACCTTGCTGTTGCCCGTTCCATGCCCAACCTTGTCGTGATTTGCCCCGCAGACGGTATGGAAACAGCCAACGCCGTTCGTGCGGCCTATGAGCACAAGGGTCCCGTTTATATCCGTATCAACAGAGGTTTCGACCGTGTTCTGTATTCCAATGCCGATTACGGCTACCAGATCGGCAAGGCCGTCGAACTGCATGAGGGCAGCGACGTGACCGTGATCGCCACCGGTTCCTGCGCATTCCAGGCGCTGCAGGCGGCAATGTTCCTGAAAAATGTTCACGGCATCAAGGTGCGCGTACTCAATATGCACACCATAAAACCCATCGACAAAGAGGCTGTGCTGAAGGCGGTTCGGGAGACCGGCAAGATCATTACAGCGGAAGATCACAACGTCATCGGCGGTCTCGGTTCCGCAGTGGCGGAGATCATTGCCGAGTGCGACACACCCTGCAAATTCAAGAGACTCGGTATTCCCGACAAGTTCGCCCCGATCGGTCTGCATGAGGACATCATGTCGATCATCGGTATTGATTCCAACGGCATCATCAAGGCGGTCAACGACATTCTCGGCATCCGCAACGAAGATGATGACAACTGGGAAGACGAAGTATAAGAAGGGGAGTGAACGATATGCATAAGAAAGAAGAAGTTTATTCCAGCGTTATTTTCTTCAATGCAGTCCTTCCTCTGATGAAGGTCATTGCAAACGATGTGCCGGAGCTGAAGAAAAAGTTCAAGGGAATGAACGCTGTGGTTCAGATCAGCGCTGTTGACCCCGAGTATCCGGGCGGCAAGAGAAGCACCTGCTTCTTTATCAAAAACGGCGCATGGACTGTTAAACTGGATACGGTGCACAATTCCCCCGATGTGGAGATCGGCTTTAACTCCATCGAAGCCATGAACGGCTTCTTCAAGGGTAAGATGAACCTCAAGACTTTGCCCCGCAAGATCAAGGGCGTAGCAAAAATGGATGTGCTGGTCGCATTTGTTTCTGTCCTGCTCAAGATGTCCTCTCTGCTTTCCGCTACGGAAGCACCCAAGGATAAGAAGTCACAGGAGCTGATGGTCAAGTGCTTCTTCTATCTGCTTTCCACCGGCATCAGCAAGCTCAACAAGGCCGGTTATCCCTCGATCCATGACTGGGCGCTCAAGAGTCCCGACCGCGTCTATGCGTGGGCAGTGGACGGCTATCCGTCCGTGTCTGCCCATATGCGCGTCAAGGAGGGCAACACCAAAGCCGGACGCGGCGACTACAAGAAGGCGATGACCTTCTTCACTCTGCGCTTCGACAGCTTGCCGAGTGCCCTCGGCATCCTGCTGGGCACGGATGATATGCTGGAGGCGGTCAAGGCCGGTCGTCTGATTATGGACGGCGCACCCGAATTCGGCGGTCAGATCGGCGGCTTCATGCTGGAAGTCGGCGCCCTCGCAAAATAATCAAACCATAATCGCAGAGCCGCGGCTTTTGTCGTGGCTCTTGCAATGTTCAGGAGAGTATTTATGAAATTAACAGAACTGAATCTGAACCCGGTTGCAAAGGTTCGGGAAAGTACAAACTTTACTGTCCGTGAG
>JBJEQK010000157.1:0-7852 GCA_051881715.1 Acutalibacteraceae bacterium | reverse complement strand
CCGCCTTTGGAATCCGCAAGCCTTTAAAAAGGCTTGACCGAAATTTTTAATCCCACAAAAATTCGTGATGAACCTTACTTTTTGCGTTTTTCTTCGAGCCATGCCAAAAGATCCTTCAGCACTTCCTTGGCGTTGGTCTCGTTGAACAGCTCATGGCGTGCGCCGTCATACAGCTTGAGGGTCACATCCTCATGTCCCGTCTTTTTCAGATCGCTGTTCACCTGCCGCACGCCCTTTCCATAGGCGCCGACGGGATCCATCGAGCCGGAGATGAGCAGCATCGGCAGCCGTTTGGGCACGCTTTTGTACCACGACTTTTCGGAGACCGACTTGAGCAGGGTGAACATATCCTTGTAGCCGGCAGTGGTGAACAAAAAGCCGCACAGGGGATCTGCGATATACTGATCCACCTCCTGCGTGTCACGGCTGAGCCAGTCGAATGCCGTGCGGGGATTATCATACTTTTTATTATAAGTCCCGAATGCGATATGGTCGATAAACGCACTGCGGTAGTGGTCGCCCTTGAATTTTTCCAGCAGTCCGGCAAGGGCTATGCCTGCGGCGGCACCGGGATTCTCTCCGCTGGTGCCGCAGAACACGGCGCCCTGCAGTTCCTTGCCGTACTGGGCGGCATAGGAGCGGGCAACAAAGGAGCCCATGCTGTGTCCGAGCAGAAAGACGGGACGGTTCGGATATTTGTCCGCCGCCTTCACCGTCAGGATGCGTGTGTCCCGCACGAGGCATTTCCAGCCGTCCTTTTCGCCGAAATAGCCCAGCTCCTCCTCGTTCGCGGCGGATCTGCCGTGTCCGGCGTGGTCATGGATGAACACCGCATAGCCGTGGTACGCCAAGTAGTACGCCATCGTCCGATAGCGCTCCCCGTGCTCCGCCATGCCGTGCACGACCTGCAAAACCGCTTTCACCTCATTGGGATCGGCGGGAGCGAAGGAACGCGCAAAGATGTCCCCTGTACCTGTGGTGGATGCAAATTTATATTCCTCCCGGATAATGTCCATGTCGATACCGCCTTTACAATAGGATATTTTATTATACCATAAGCGCCGGATGTTGGGAAAGTCTTTCTTGGGGACTTGCAAAAATTCGTCACATTTCTCAAAAGTCCCTATCAAAATTTGTGTACAATAGATAATCAAAAGCAGAAAAGCATATAAATGTTTTTATATTCGGTTCACATCCCGTTCATAAAAATATGCTATAATTTATCAAATACACCAAAGGAAGGAGACAACTCCATGAAAAGAGACTATTCCGTCATCACTCCGCAGATCCAAAAACTTGCCGATCTGTGCAGTGCAGATTGCCGCATTGACCCGTCCCTGTACGTCAAACTCGGCGTCAACCGTGGTCTGCGCGACCTCAACGGCAACGGTGTTTTGACGGGACTGACTGAGATCTCCGAGATCACGGCCAAGGAGGAAGTGGACGGACAGGTCGTTCCCTGTGAAGGGCGGTTGTATTACCGCGGCTATGACATCAAGGATCTGGTGGCCGGCTTTATCGCCGACGACCGCTTCGGCTTTGAGGAAGTCATTTACCTTTTACTGTTCGGCGAACTGCCGCAGGCGAAAGAGCTTGCCGACTTCCGCACACTGCTTGCCGATTACCGTTCCCTGCCCAATTCCTTCGTGCGGGATATTATTATGAAATCTCCCAGCCGGGACATGATGAACTCTCTGGCGCGCAGCGTACTGATGCTGTACTCCTACGACAACAAGCCCGACGACACCTCCATCCCCAACGTCCTGCGCCAGTGTTTGCAGCTGATCGCCATGTTCCCGCTGCTGTCCGTCTACGGCTATCAGGCGTACGACTACTATGTCTGCGACAACAACAGCTTCTTCATCCACGAGCCGGATCCGAAGCTCTCCACCGCCGAGAACATCCTGCATATGCTGCGCCTGAACAGCAAATACACCAAGCTGGAGGCACGCATTCTCGACCTTGCGCTGATCCTCCACGCCGAGCACGGCGGCGGCAACAACTCCTCCTTCACCACCCACGTCGTCACCTCCTCCGGCACGGACACCTACTCCGCCATTGCGGCGGCGCTGGGTTCCCTGAAAGGGCCGAAGCACGGCGGCGCCAACATCAAGGTCTGCCATATGTTCCGGGATATGAAGGAAAACGTCCGCGACTGGACAGACAAGGACGAGATCGAAAGCTATCTGCGCCGTCTGGTCAACAAGGAAGCCTTTGACAGATCCGGGCTGATCTACGGCATCGGACACGCCATCTACTCCGTGTCCGACCCGAGAGCGCAGGTATTCAAGGGCTTTGTGGAAGCCCTTTCCGTGGAAAAGGGACTGGAAAAGGAATTTGCCCTCTATGCCGCCGTGGAGGAACTGGCGCCGCAGATCATCTCCGGCAACCGCAAAATGTACAAGGGCGTCAGTGCCAACGTGGACTTCTACAGCGGCTTTGTCTACAATATGCTCGGCATCCCCGAGGAGCTGTTCACGCCCATTTTCGCCATTGCCCGCATCGCCGGCTGGAGCGCCCACCGCATGGAGGAGCTGATCAACGGCAACAAGATCATTCGCCCGGCGTACAAGGCGGTGCAGGCAAGAAGAGAATACACGCCCTTGGAAAGCCGCTGATCCGAAAATACACTGTCCGTCTTGACGAAGCAGGGAAGGATTGGTACAATAGAGCCGAAAAGGCATCGTCTGCATTGTGCGGCGAAGCCGAAAAACGGAGGAAAACCATGTACGCAATATTTCTTGATATAGACGGCACACTGTACTGCGACGGCGTCATCGTCCCCGCCAACCGTACCGCCCTCACCCATGTTCGCGCCATGGGGCACAAGGTATTTCTCAATACCGCCCGCTCTTTGGCGGACATCCCCGAAAAGATTTTGTCCGCACCGCTGGACGGTGTGGTGGCAGGCATCGGCTGTACCGTCCTTGCAGACGGGAAAAAGCTGCGTTCCGAATCCATCCCCCTTGCGGAACTGGCGGACATTTTCGACCGCTTGACCCAAGACGGCTGCGGCGTCTTTTTGGAGGGGGAATCGGTCTTGGTGCGCAATCCCCTGTTTGAGGGACACGGCGAACAGGTGCAAAACGGCGCAGAGCTGATGGAACGGTTCGGCGGCAAAACCTTCGCCAAGATGTTCATTCCCCACACCCTGTCGGCACAGTGGCAGGCAGAGCTTTCGGACAAATACCTGTTCTACCAGCACCGCACCTATGCCGAGTTTGCCAAGAAAGGACACAACAAAGCCACCGGGATGCAGTGCGTCTTGGATCACTATGGGCTGGACAGAGCGCACTGTATCGCCATGGGAGACAGCATCAACGATTTGGATATGCTGCGGTATGCCGGCATTTCCGTGGCCATGGGCGACGGCTGCGAAGAGGTAAAAAAGATCTGCACGTTCGTCTCCTGCGATGCGCGGGACGGCGGTGTGGCGCAGGCACTGTACAAGCTCTTTACCCCCAAGGGATGAACGCACCCAAAAAAGACATACTAAATCTATACATTAATAAGGAGGTATTTCCTCTATGAAGTACGATATTCGTGACTACACCGATGCGAGCGCTTTGCGGCAGGAAGTAGAGACCATGAACGCCTTTGGTCCCCGCTTGACGGGCAATCCCGCCCACAAAGCGTACATCGCCTATTTGAAACAACAGATTCGGGATATGGGACTGCAGGTCTACAGCGACCCGCATTTTTTCAACCGCTGGGAAGCTAAAAATGCATCTATCGTTGTGCACGATGCCAACGGTGCCGTTAATATTCCCGTTTCCTCCGTGTTCCCCTATTCCGGCGAAACACCTCCCGGCGGCGTCACAGGCGAGCTGGTCTTTTTGAAAGGAAAGCGCCTTTCCTTTATCGAAGCCCGGGACAAAATCGCTGTTGTCCGTGTGTCCAACCTGGATATCCTGCCCTCCCGTTTGGCGTTTGACGAACGGCGCTCCCAGCCGGAGGATCTGCATCTGCCGAAAAACTACAGCGGTCCCGTGGCGACCGCCTTCGTCAATTTTCCGTTCCTTGCCGTGGCAAAGGCCGCAGGCGTAAAAGCGGTCATCTGCATTTGGAATGGGCTGCCCGACGCCTTGGTACAGGGGCAGTACCTCCCCTTCATCATGGATTATCAGGGCATCCCGGCGCTGTGGGTCAACGAAACCAACGGACAAACGGTCATCGACGCCGCTGCGCAGGGTAAGCACGCCACCTTCACGCTGGAAGCTGAATGGGAAAACAACTGCGAATCGGAGAGCTTTTACTGCATTCTGGACGGAAAGAACAGCGATGAAGCCGTCCTCATCAACACCCACACGGACGGCACCAACTGCATCGAGGAAAACGGTCCTGCCGCACTGCTCGCCCTGATGAAGTGCCTGAAAGATAAGCCCCTCAACCGCAAGCATATTTTTGTCTTTGTCTCCGGGCACTTCCGCCTGCCCGATTTCAAGGATGCCATCGGCGGCGGTGTGCAGGCGACCTCCCGCTGGCTGGCGGAGCATCAGGATCTTTGGAACGGCAAGCGCGGGCACATCAAGGCGGTGGCGGGCGTCTCCGTGGAGCATCTCGGCTGCAAGGACTGGCAGTGCAACGGCAGCGAATACTTCCCCACCGACGATATCGCCCCGGAACTGGTATATACCGGCAACCGCATGATGGACGACATCTATTACCACGCTTTGGAGGATCGCCAACGCGTACGCACACTGACGCTGCGCGGTCACAATTTCCTGCATTTCGGCGAAGGACAGCCCCTGTTCAATGTCCATATTCCCGAGATCGCCCTCGTCACTGCACCGGACAGCCTTTGCGTTGTCAGCGACAGCCATGAAATGGACAAATTCGATGAAGCACTCATGCTCGAACAGACCCAGACTTTCCTGAATTGCCTGACCATGATCGACGATATGCCAAGCGAAGCCATCGGCGAGTGCGAACGCTATTCTTTGCTGCGCCTGTAACGGAAACTTTTTCGTTTAGCTATTGCTTTTTTCGCTTATTTCAGGTATAATAGGATTTAATCGAGCTAAAGGAGGCTGCCGTATGCGCAAGGGATTGGCTGTTTGTCTTATTCCGCTGCTTTTGTTTGTGTTCGCCGGTTGTTCGGTTTCCTTTCAGTCGTCCGAATCGGAAACCACAGAGGAGTCTGCCACCGAGCATACCTTCGTCATCACCACACAGGGGCTCACAGGTCTTTACAGAATGGCGGAAGGCGTACAATGGCGGGAAAACACCATGTGCGCATTGCAGTATGTCGGCTCCCGAAGCGACTATTACAATACCCTGCATACGATCTATCAAAGCCGTTTCTCCATGGTGGACGAGGAAAGCTTCGACTCCATGCGCCGCGTGGACGCAGGCGGCAACGATGTATATCTCGTCGTTCCCCGTTTTGATCTGGAAAACATCTCCGTGTTCGGCATTCAGGCAGACGCAGAGGGCAATATCCACATCCTCAAGCAGTACGCCGATTTGGAGGAGCCGTTCCTGCTGTTCTGCGATTCCGAGGCAGAAAATATGAACGCACAGCTCTCCGTGTCCCTGCGCAATACGGGCGAATATTACAAGATGATTCCGCAAAAAGCAATGTTCTCCGCTCTCACGCCTTTCCCGAGCGGTTACCAGCCGATCGAGAACAGCTAACAACAAAAACGCAGTGTCCCTAAAACGGACACTGCTCTCTCCGGGGTGTAGCGCAGTTGGTAGCGCGCCTGCTTTGGGAGCATAGACCGTATTCGCACCGCCTGACAACGACAACCGCCGAAAACCCTTTAACCGTGCGGATTTCGGGCGGTTCGGAAAATGAAAAAAGCAGTCAAAAATGTGTTTGACCACGGATTTGACCACCTACACGACCACAATTAAATAGTTATCGGGATGTGGCGAAGTTTGGTATCGCGCCTGATTTGGGTTCAGGAGATTTCGCAGGTTCGAATCCTGTCATCCCGACCACCTTTCCTCTGAAACCAAACGGTTTCAGAGGATTTTTAATGCCTTTAAGCCTTTTCTTTGTCTACTGCATCCCAAATTTTGACCTATAACTATTCGCCTATGCCTTTTAATATCTCATTAATTTCAGCAAACGCACCCAAAGCGTCATCGAAGCTTTGCTGCTCATCGGTATAGAGCAATTCCTTATGCAGATTCTCATAAGTTGAATGAACCTGCCCGTTCAGATAATGTTTCCAAGAATCAAAATCGTACCCACCGATAGGATCATATTCCTTGCTGATATTGCGCTTTTCAAGATAATAAGAATCCGTCTGCTTTGTAATATTGATCAAGCGTTTCAGCTCGTCCTTGTCTTCAAGAAAAGCTTTGATTTCCGGCAGAGCAAACAGTCTTGCCACATCGTAAATATGACGCACCTTTTTCTCAATAGTTCCGCAAATGGCATGGCGTTTTACAGACATCAATTTATCAACGAAGGTGCGCTCTATATTCAGCATATTCAAGTTCACTTCCTGAAGTTCATATTTTGCTATGTCTTCCGCTCCATCATGTTCTTCAAGGAACTCCTGAATATATGTTTTAAGAGTTTTCTTGGAATAGGGATCAGGACGAACGCTGCTGCCGATTTCAAGTTTTACACGGTTCGTTTTCTCACCGAACCAGACAAACATACTTTTACTGCGATTAGACCGTTCGGCATCAATTTTTTCTGTATCAGCGCCAACGGTCATAACCTTTTCAATTTTCTTGATCGTCTTATCGCAAACCTTATCACTCTCGTCCATACCAAGGAATGTCAGGTCAATATCTTCAGAAAAACGCTCAATAGAACCGGGATAGCATTTACTCAGTGATGTGCCGCCTTTGAATACGCACTTCTCAACATATTCACTATCGGCTAAATTCTTTAACAGCAATACTATATAATAATCGCGTTCTATTGCAGACTCGGGCAAATGCTTATCTGCGGCTACGATAGATATTAAATCTTTAAACTCATTGGGAAACTCGTGCAGCTTCATATAATTCCTCCATTTTCGGGTGCTTATATTCCGAAAGAGTTGATAAATACTCATTCAAATTATTTGGTACACTATAGTGGTTTAATATATCATGTAAAAATGATATGGTTGATTTTTTATAGGCTTTAGCTGAAATAATTTCTTCAAATGCGTTTGTATTAAATGAAGATGCCAATTCTTCTGTATATTTTAAAAATACAGAGTAGTTAATATCTTGTATCGTATTGAAGTTTTGCAGAACCTCTAATCCCTGAATCATACTCGTAATTTCTTTAGAGAATTTCAACGGCATTTGATAGACTACAACATTTCGGATAGACTTTGTTAATCCTTCAATCGCAGAAGACATAACCGTAATCGTTTTGGATATCTGCGTTGTCAAATTTAATACATTGTATAAGGAGTAACCTACAACCGTTCCTGTCTCATTCTCAGTAAAAGCCTCAATAATTTCTTTTTCCGAAGGCGGAACTATTCCATATTTACCTACCTTTGGTAAATGATATGTGCCTTTTGCAATCTTAATAAGCTCGCCTGATTCACACATTCTTTGCAATGTTTTATAATAAGCCGCCTCACTAATCTGATCAAATAATTTTTCTTTATAAAGCTTGCTTGCAATAATCAATTCATTTTCTTCAAATTCAGCAAGAGCATTTCTTACAACAGGATTGTTTTTCATTTGTTCTGCACCTCCTTATTTACATTTCTATGATATTATTATATGCGAAAAACCGATCATTGTCAAGTAAAAACGAATTTTACTTGACAATAGCAAACATTTTATAAAATCTCTTGGTACGGGTGTAATAAAAGAAAATCGGTCTTTTCTTTGTCTACTGCACCTCAAATTTTGACAGGGTGACTTTTTCGGTCACCCTGTC
>JBJEQK010000156.1:0-1918 GCA_051881715.1 Acutalibacteraceae bacterium | reverse complement strand
GGTTTTCATTGTCCGGTTCGTCAAGCTGTGGTACAGGCGTCCCGTCAATCGAGACCTGCCAATCACTGAACACCCGGGGGCCGGTGAATATATTATTCACCCCATAACGGGTAAATTCACGATCACCGTTGAACACGATCTCCCTTGTTTCGGCGATAAGTGCGCTTCCGTCCTCCTGCAATGCAATATCAAAATGCAGAGAATGCAGTTCAGCGCTGGAATCCTCTGCCCATGCGATCAGCAAAGATGCGGGGATCATCAGCATAACAAGGAAAAAGCATAGTATCTTGTGTAAAGAACGATTCATAGCACGACCTTCCTTCATCGAAAATCTGTATCAGAACTTGATGTTAACCGCAGCCTTTTCGACTTCCTCCACCTTGAAGAACACCTCTTTTTTGAAATGGAACATCTTCGCTATCAGGTTGGTGGGAACCGTTTCAAGCAGTCTGTCATAGCGCAGGACCGTGTCATTGTAGAACTGGCGGTAATTCGCCAGTTTTTCCTCCATCTCGGAAAGCTGCTGCTGTAGATGTAAGAAACTCTGGTTTGCTTTCAGTTCGGGGTAGGACTCCGCCACCGCCATGAGACGCCCCACAGCGCCGGACAGCTCTGTGCTGGCTTTCATCTGTCCCTGTGTGTCTGCTGCACCGAGATAGAGGCTGCGGGCATCGGTAACCGCCTGCAGCGTCTCGTTTTCGTGGGTGGCATAGCCCTTGACTGTTTCCACCAGATTGGGGATCAGATCAAACCGCTGTTTGAGCACCACATCAATCTGGCTCCACTGGGTCTGAACCTTTAACCGCTCGGTTATCAGACGGTTGTAAGTGATGGCGCCCCAGATCAGAAGCAAAATAAGAAGGGCGGCGATTAGAATTAGGATTATCATACTGTTTTCTCCTCTCTTGAATTATATGGACTGACAGCTTCGGGAATCTCCCGATACGCCGAGCCGTCAAAAACGCAGTTATACTGCGGGCAAGCACTGTGAGCGTGTTTTTTGGATCCTCATTTTTGTTGTTCTTATTACAATCTTCGTTCTACCGTATCCATGCCGAGCTGAGATTCCTCCGGCTGGTACACAAACGCATTGCTCTCCGTGTCCCAGAACCATACCATCAGGAGCGCACTGCCGCCGTCATTGAACTTCATGGTCACGTCACTATTGCCGTCGCCGTTCAGGTCAGCGAAGTCGATGCTCCGGAACGCTTCCCACGCGTTGCTCTCCAGGGTAATCGGGTAGTCCACAGAGTCAAACAACACTTGATCTTCCGTATCGTGATAGAAGGCGGCGTCTGCTGCATGGACGCACACCAGCACAACGGTGTCCTCTCCGTCGCGGGTGATGGTACCGCTGTCGCGCACAACGCCGGTCACACGCCAGTCGTTTCCAACGACGATATCCAAATCGTTGTTGCTGCCGTTGCAGGCCGTCAGGCTCAGGCACATGACCAGTGCCAGCAAAAGCCCCGTATACTTTTTCCTGTATTTCATGTTCGTTATTCTTCGTTTTTAATAAGCTGTGTCTCGATGCTCCTGCTCTGCCATGGACAGCAGTTCATCGTGGCTCAGTTCCACATCGCCGAAGCGGACAAAAATGCCGTTGGTCACGGCACTGTTCCAAACCTGCGGGTCGGTAAGCGGTCGGAAACGAATCTTGTCAAGATACGACTTCATGTCCAGTAGTAGACGGCTGCCGGACACAAAATCAACCTGCAGGACATATCCGTTCGTTGCCTTGACTGCTAAAATATATTTTCTTTCCACATAGCTCCTCCTTCCTTTAAAAGCAAAAATCCACCGTATAAATATTGTACAGTGGATTTTAAGAAAGGAACATTAACCAAAGGTTAGGTCTTTTGCGAGAACAGCTCGGCAAGCTGCTTTCTCTTGGTTCGGGTGTCGCCCTCGATATGAA
>JBJEQK010000155.1:0-30475 GCA_051881715.1 Acutalibacteraceae bacterium | reverse complement strand
GTGGATTTTCTGATCTATGGCGAGGGAGAGCGTCCGTTTAAGGCGCTGCTGGAATATGCCGAAGATGCGCAGGCGCTTTCCTGCGTTCCGAATATCGCCTTCCGAAAGGACGGCAAAACCTTCGCAACGCCCCGAAAATACGAAAAGGATTTGCAGGGATATCTCTCTCCGTATCTGCTGGGATATTTTAACGACATCACCGAAAAAAATCCGCAGACGGAATTCTGCGCCGTGCTCGAAACCAATCGTGGCTGTCCGTATCACTGTGCCTACTGCGACTGGTGCTATGCGACAGACATCCGGCAGTTCCCGCTGGAAAAAGTACAGCAGGAGATCGTCTGGTGCGCAGAACACAGGGTAGAGTATATTTTCTGCGCGGACAGCAATTTCGGCATTCTCCCAAGGGATTTGGACATTGCGAAATTTGCGGTGCAGGTCAAAAAGAAGTTCGGTTATCCGCACATTTTCAACACCTGCTTTGCGAAGAACAGCAACGATACCGTGTTCGAGATCTCCAAGCTGTTTTATGACAGCAAGACCAACAAGGCGGCAACGCTGGCCTACCAGACAGTCAGTGAAACGGCGCTGGAAAATGTCCACCGAAAAAATTTCACCATGGACGCTTTCGCACAGCTGGTGCAAAGGTATAACGAAAACCAAATCCCCACCTATACGGAAATGATTCTGGGACTGCCCGGAGAGACGTACGAAAGCTTCACCCACGGACTGTGTGCCTTGATCGAAGCGGGACAGCAAAGTGCCTTGACGGTGTACTACTGCCAGGTGTACTGCAATTCCCTGATGGGCAGTCGGGCTTACCGGGAAAAGCACGGCATCCAAACGGCGCACGTTCCGCTCAACTATCTGCACTCGACCATGCCGGCGCAGGAGGATATTACGGAGTATACGGATCTGGTGGTCGCAACCAAGACGTTGCCCTTTGACGACATGATCCGTGCGATCCTGTTCTGCACCTGTTTGCAGTGCTTTCACCATATCGGTCTGCTTCAGTATTTTGCCATCTATGTGCGCAAAGTCTGCGGCGTCAGCTACCACGATTTTTACACAAAGCTGCTGGAATATATCTTCTCGGAAAAGGGCAGCTTTTTGTATACGCTTTTCTCCGAACTGCGCAGGCAGTGCAGCGATTTTTCCAACGGGGAATGGTCCTACTACAACGAAAAATTCGGCGAGATCGGCTGGTTTTTAGAGGAGGGCGTATTCATGGAGATCCTGTGCCGGTATGAGGATTTTTGGGCGCAGATCCTGCCGTTTCTGCGCGCGTTCCCGGTGGAAAAGGATGTGCTGGAGGAGCTGCTGCGCTTTCAGAAATTTGTGATCCGCCTGCCCGGGCAGGAAAAAGTGACTGCGCAGTTCCGCTACGATTTCTGCACATATTTCCACCAAATTCTGTCCGGGGAGGATGCTGTTCTGCAAAGGCGTGAAAACCGCATCGAGATCACGATCCCCGAGCCGGTCTACACATGGCAGGATTACGCCAGAAAAGTGATGCTCTTTGCCAAGCGCCGGGGAGACACGGTGCTGATTCGGGACAAACGCAACGTGAAGATTCTGTACACACAGGAGGAGCAGTCGTGAAAAATGTGTACTTTATTCAGGCGAACAACGTCTATGGAGATACGCATAAGACGACATATATCCCGTATGCGGCAGGCTGTATCGAGGCATACTGCCTGCAAAGCGCCGTCGTGCGGGAAAACTACCGTTTCGGCAAGATCATCTACAGCCGGCTTTCCCGGCAGGAAGTGCTTGCGCGGCTGGACGAGCCGTACATGGTCCTTTTTTCCTGCTCGGTATGGAATATGCAGTACAACAAAGCCATCGCCTCTGCCGTCAAAGAGCATTTTCCCCACTGCCTGATCGTATTCGGCGGACACAGCGTTTCGGCGGACGAAACCGATCTTCGTGACAATCCCTTTGTGGATATTTTGATCCACCGTTTCGGCGAGGAACCGGCGCTGGGTATGCTGGAAAGTCTGGCGCTGGGCACGCCCCTGTCCGCAGTGCCGAATCTGTCCTATCGAACCGGGGATGGGATGTTTTGTACCACGGCGTATGCGCCGCAAACGGGCACGGACTATCCTTCCCCGTATCTGAACGGAATATTTGACGATCTGCTGCAGGACGACATCACCTTTTCCGTGCTGTTCGAGACCAACCGGGGCTGTCCGAATTCCTGCGCCTTTTGCGACTGGGGCTCCCTGAGATCCAAGGTGCGCCTGTTTCCGATGGAGCGGGTTTTGGCGGAGATGGATTGGTTTGTTTCTCACAAAATCGAGTTCGTCTACTGCACCGACGGCAACTTCTGCCTGTTCCAACGGGATGAGGAGATCGCACGGTATGTGGTGCAGTGCAAGGAAAAGTACGGCTATCCGAAAATATTCCGTGTCTGCTTTACCAAAAATAAATTTGATTCCGTTTTTCGCATCGGAGAAATGTTTGTCAAAAGCGGCTTGGATAAAGCGCAGACGCTGTCTTTTCAAAGTATGCATCCGCCGGTGCTGGAAAATGTGGGGAGAAAGAATATTTCCACGCAGATGTTCCGGGATCTGATGCGGCGATACAACCGGAAAAATATTTCCACTTTTTCGGAATTGATCCTGGGACTGCCGGGGGAAACGTACGACACATTCTGCGACGGCGTATGTGCACTGCTGGAAAACGGTCAGCATTTTGCCATCAATATTTACCCCTGCGAGCTTTTGCCCAATGCGGAAATGGGGCAGAGGGAATATATACAGCGGTACGGTCTGCAAAGCACCGATGTTCCGTTCAAGCTGATCCATTCCAACGCTCGTCAAAAGGCGGACACGGTCACCGAGTATTCCCGCTATGTTACAGCCACGGATACGATGAACGCAGAGGATTGGGTGAAATCCCTGCTGTTTGCCAATTACGTGCAGGCACTGCACAATCTGGGACTTTTGCGTGCGGTGGCGATCTTTTGCCGCTATGAATGCGGGGTGCCGTATGTGCGCTTTTATCAAGGGATCCTGGAGTATTCCGAAAAAACTGCTGGTACACTGCTGAACGCAGTCTACCAAAAGGTGCGCAAACTCTGCGGCGGAATTATCCGCGGCGACAATGCGTTGGTCGTCCCCTGCGAGGGATACGGCGATACGCTGTGGGGATTTGATGAGCTGATCTATCTGGAATTTTATAAAGACCTCGATCGGTTTTTGGAGCAGATGCAGACCTGCGTTTCTGCGCTGTTCGGGGAACGGGAAGAGATGCAGGCTTTGTTTGGCTACCAGCGGGATATTGTGAAAAAGATCGGCGTTACGCAAGCGGAGATTCACTCGGTCTATGATTTTTATCACTATTTCCAAAACATCTTTCTGGGCGGCTACGGTGCGCTGGAAAGAAAGGCGATCACCCTGCGTGTTCGGGATCCCGACCCGGTGTATTCCCTTGCGCAGTTTGCGCAGGAAGCGGTGTGGTACGGCCGCAACAGACGTGCCACGGATTACACGAGCAGCAACTACACGGTGGAAGTGCTTTGACCGGGGGAGAACAGTTTCAGTCGGAGAGGAATCATGAAGAAAATATTCTTTGTACAGGTTGGATTTGAATTTGACGGATCGGTGTACCTGCCGTATGCGGCGGGCACGATTCTTGCATACTGTGCGCAGGACCCGCTGATCCAGAAAACCTATACGTTCTCCGAAATCTATTTCGACCGCCGTGATCCCCGGCAGATTCTGAAAGAGGCTGCCGATCCGTATATCTTCGCCTTTTCGTGCAGCGTGTGGAACATGGAATACAACAAGACCCTTGCCAAGGGCATCAAGGAGAAATACCCGGACTGTCAGATCATTTTCGGCGGACACAGTGTTTCGGAAAATGCACAGCTGCTTTCCGAGGAACCGTATGTGGATATACTGATGTTCGGCGAGGGGGAGCAGACGTTTCGGCATCTGCTCTGTGCTCTGGCGCAGAAGCGTTCCTTGGCGGATGTGCCGAACATTGCCTTTCGCAAGGACGGCGAAACGGTTTGCACGCGGCGTGAATATTATGACGATTTATCGGCATATCCGTCGGCATATCTCAGCGGAATTTTTGACGATACTCTGCGCAAAAATCCGCAGAGAGATTTTCTGGCGGTTTTGGAGACCAACCGTGGCTGTCCGTATTCCTGTGCGTACTGCGACTGGTGCGCCGGCAGAAAGGTGCGATTCTTTCCGCTGGAAAAAGTGTATGCGGAGATCGAATGGCTGGCGAAACATAAGATCGAGTACTGCTTTTGCGCCGACTCCAATTTCGGTATGTTTGAGCGGGATTACGACATCGCCTGCGCATTGATCAGCGCCAAAAGGAAATACGGCTATCCGAAGGTGTTCAGACCCTGCTACGAAAAGAACAGCGATGAACGTGTGTTCCGCATTTGCAGTGCGCTCAACAGCGAGGGCATGGACAAGGGCGCCACGATGGCGTACCAGACCCTGCACCCGGAGGCACTGCGCAATATCGGGCGAAAAAATCTGACGATGGAACACTTTTCCACGCTGATGAAAAAATATAACGAAGCGGGAATCCCCACATACTCCGAGTTGATTTTGGGACTGCCCGGTGAAACCAAGGAGAGCTTTTGCGAAGGGATCTGCCGTTTGCTCGAAAACGGACAGCACAACTCTCTGAGCGTCTACCACTGCGAAGTGCTGCCGAATTCCGATCTGGCCGACCCGGCGTTTATGCGCAAGCATCGGATCGAAGTGATCCGTGTGGCGTTCAATCATATTCACAGCGCCGTCAAAAAGGATGAACCTGTGCAGGAGTATTCCTATCTGGTGCGTTCCACGGCGACGATGCGCAGGGAGGACTGGGTATATGCCAATCTGTTTTCCGTCTGTGTGCAGTGCTTCCACAGCTTAGGGATCCTGCGCTGTTTTGCGCTGTATCTTCATGCCCAGGGGAAAACCACCTACATGGATTTCTATACGGGACTGCTGGAATTCATTCTCCGGGGAAACGGCAGACTGCACCGGCTGTGGATGCAGTTCAAGGAAAAATATGACCGCTCCCTTTCCGGGGACTGGAACTATTACAATGAAGCGTTCGGCAACGTGACGTGGTTCTTTGAGGAGGGCGCATTTCTGGAGATTCAAAGGCAGCCGGATGCCTACTACGAAGAGCTGCTGCCCTTCCTTTCCCGGTTCCCCATGGATGCGAAGCTGTTTGCGCAGCTGATGCGGTATCAGCGTGCCGTTCTGCGCAAGCCTTCTTCCCGGGAGGAAACAGTGACCTTCGATTGGGACTTTCGTGAATATTTCGACGCCGTATTAAAAGGAAAAACGACCTCTTTGCAACAGAGAAAAACCGTTTTGCACTTCTGCCCCAAGATGCACTTTTCCTCCATGGCGGAGTATGCCAAGCAGGTCGTGTGGTTCGGACGGCGCAGAGGGGCGTCTATGCTGTATGCGGATGAAGTAAAAGAGATAAAAGGTGAGTCAACATGATCGTAGTCATCGGGAGCGGATTTCTGGGCAGCTATGTGCTGCGCTATGCATCGGCACATACGGCGGAAAAACGGATAGGCACGTTCCGTGCGCACGGGAACATACCGCAGATAGACGGTGTGGAATGGGTGGAATGCGATGTGACACGGCAGGAAGATCTGCACCGGCTTTCCCAAAGGTGTGCCGGGGAAAAGCTGACCGTGTTTTATTTTGCCGCCTGCCACAACATTGATTTTGTGTTCGAGCATCCGCAGGAAGCGCTGAAGATCAACGTGGACGCACTGCGGGACGTGCTGGACGCCCTGCCGAATATCGAAAAGCTTTTCTTCGCCTCCACAGACTGTGTGTACGGGGAGAACGATGCACAGCACCCGACCTTTTCCGAAGACGCTCCGTGCGCGCCGAAGAATGTTTACGGACAGCAGAAAGCCCTTGCGGAGCAGATCGTCCATGGGCGTGGATTTACAGTCACACGGCTGCCGTATATGTTCGGTCCGTCCCTCACATCGAAGCCGCATTTTTTCGATACGGCTTGCGAAGCGCTGCGAAGCGGAAAACCCATCCGCATGATCGACGGCCAGTACCGCTCGGCGCTGTCCTATGAAACGGCGGCGCAGATCTTGTTTTCTCTTTCGCAGTTGCCGGCAGATGCACTGCCGCAAACCGTCAACCTATGCGGCGACCGGGGCTACAGCAAATATGCGCTGGGCTGTCTGTTTGCGCAAAAGGCGAACGCACCGCTTTCTCTGGTTGAAAAAATATCCGAAGAGCAGGGCAAAGCGTTTTTCAAGGATTACAGAGCGCACTCGGCCGTCATGGACAATACACGGCTGAAAAGGGTGTTGGGCTGTTCTTCCATACAGGTGGAGGGGATCGTATGGTGATCACACGAACGCCGTTTCGCATTTCCTTCTTTGGTGGAGGAACGGATTTTCGGGCATATTTCTCCGAATACGGGGGCAGTGTTTTATCGACCACGATAGATAAATATTGCTATTTATCCATGCGCCGTCTGCCGCCCTTTTTTGCGTATAAAAATCAGTTGACCTATTCCCGCATTGAGCGCTTTGACGACCCTGCCGAAGTGCAGCATCCGCTGGTTCGTGCGGCGCTGCGGCACATCCCCACAGACCGCATACAGATCGCCTATGACGCAGACCTCCCGGCGTGTTCGGGAATCGGTTCCAGCTCCGCTTTTGCAGTGGGGCTGGTGCAGGGACTGCGTGCTTTTCACGGGGAGTACCCGGATCGCACAACGCTTGCAAGAGAAGCCATTTATCTCGAGCGCACACTTTGCGGGGAATCCGGCGGAGAACAGGATCAGGTTGCCGCTGCTTTCGGGGGGCTGAACCGCATTGATTTCACAGCGGACGGCTTTGCGGTGCATCGGCTGAACATGACGCAGGAACGCAAAAGAACTCTTCAGGAAAATCTGCTGCTTTTGTTTACGGGCTTTACCCACTTTTCAGGAAAGGTTGCGGCGGAGCAGCAGAATAATATTCCGTCCACACTGGCGCAGTTACACGAAATGCGGCAGATGACGGACACGGCGCAGCAGATCCTTTTGGATGGCGACCCGGACGATTTTGGACGGCTGCTGCACGAAACATGGCAGCTCAAGCGCACACTTTCCCAACAGATCACAACGTCCAAAATTGACGCCATCTACGCCGAAGCGCGGAAAAACGGTGCGCTGGGCGGGAAAGTGCTTGGCGCCGGCGGCGGTGGATTCATGCTTCTGTACGTGCCGAAGGCGCAGCAGGAGAAGCTCAAAACCGCCTTGCAGATGTACCAATTCGTGCCCTTTGCTTTTGAAGAAACGGGGACACAGCTGCTGTATGAAAGCGGGAATTGAATCGCTTTTCGAGCAAATAACACCAATATCTCCCAACCCAGAAAGGGGCTGTTGCAAGTAGGAAAAAACTACAGCGGCAGCCCCTTGAATCATAGTCAAGGAGTTTTGTTGACGGTCAAAGCACAAGGGAGACCACAAGACAGAAAATCACACCCAGAGGTCGTAAAAAAGCGACCTCGTTTTTGTTGTGTATGCACATATGTGAGTAGCATCCCAAATTTTGTGTAAAGTCCAAACAACAGCATAAAACAGGGCAAGAATTATATGACAAGGAGGGCGGCTCCGACCGGCCGCCCTTGTCAACATTATTAGCAGGAAATGGGACGCGCATCAAGGGTAAATGTACGGTGGCTAAATGCCGCCGCCCTTGATGCTTTGCGCCCTGCCCGCTGAATAGTAGCCAAGGGGCGGTTAAGCCGCTCCCTGAAGTAGATTTCTGCCAGAGCCAAAAACAAATTTGCGCATAACTCTTGACACTTCCCTTCTGTATCTTTTTGCAGGTTTTATAAGGCTTTCTTCATATTTATATAATCATTTCTTAATCGTTTACTTACTTGTTTTTTAAACTTTATTTTGTCATAATAGAGTCACAGTTAAGCAAACGAGGAGGAACGAAATGCTGTAGCAAAACTATACTTGATCAAAACCGGCATCCCAAAACAAAATTGAAAAACAAAACGAAAAGGAGCAATTATTTATGAAAAAAGCAGTATCTTTTATTCTTGCGATTATTTTGGTGTTTTCATCGGCACTCGTTTGCAGCGCTGCCTCGATCAGCAGCAACAAGCACACCGCAACCGGAATCAACGGTGGTCAGGCAGTTTATATCAAAACCAACACAGGCTGGAACACCGAGATGTTTGGCGACACATACAGAACAAAAATCCAGGTGAAACTGCCGTCGTCCTGTTTTGAAGAATTCCAGTTCAATCTTTCAACCAGCAAGGATGCGAAGGTGAATGTCACTGTCTACAAAAAGGTGAATTCGTCTTGGGTCAAGCAGAGCGCCCTTTCGGGATCCTATAACTGCAACAATCGCGGCTATATCTGCACCGCAGGCGGTTCGACAAAGACATGGGTGCTTCCCGGAAAAGGTGTGGAATACAAAGTGGTGATCGCACCCAAAATGACGTGGCTTACCAGAGACTGGCTTGGATTCGATTCCGTTTCGGACATGAAAGGGTTCACGCTGAACATTACCTCATACGGCACGATCACGAAAGTGGCATAACGTTTTCTTGTTGAAAGCAGAGGTGATTGTGGGTTCCTCGGGCTGAGATTCAGTCTTTCACAGGTTCCAACACAGGGCGTATCAAACTTACCAAAAGGGTAGCCGCCGCAGGTACAACCTGCGGCGGCTACCCTTTAAAACTATAGGTGGAAAGCCGGTTCAGAACTCAGTAGTGTTTATGCAAAACGCAGAATGAGAAGAAGATTTCGGCGAAATTAGTTTTTCGTTTTGTTATACTGGATCTCAAACACTTTTTAAAAAGTATAAAAAGTTGCCTAATCTTCCTTTACTCTTTTAAAAAATATAGACAACTACAAAACAATATGATATAATACAAACACGAATTAACTGTATAAAAATCAAGAGTGTTTTTTCAAACATTCCAAAGCAACACCGCAAAATCAGGGCGTGCGGCTTGTGAACCAGTTTTTCGTCAGGTTGTACAGAAACTTGCTGACGCAATTCAGGGGTTTTTCTGCAAGCTGATGAAATAAGTCAAGCAAGGTGTGCACCGCAATTAGTGCGGTATTACCTTAAATTGTGGGATTATGAGATTAGAATTACGAAGGAGAAAAACAGAATGAAAATGAAAAAAGCAATAGTAATTTGTCTTTCCGCAGTCATAATCTTAGCGGCCATTGTGGGTGCCGTATTTGGTATCGGGTACTATAAAAAGTCAAAATACTTTAAGGATTTACATACGGAATTGGAGGGCTTATTTGACCAAGAGGTCGTTCTAACATTTGCCGGAAATGATGAATATGATCTCTCAATGCAGAACACAACGCAAACCGTGTTCAAGGATATGTATTTTACATTCTTCTTTTATGATGAAGATAATAGCTTGGTGGATGAAAGCTATACCAATCTTACTGTTTGGAGTCCCGGAAAAGGAGTAGCGCCGAAGCCTTGGACATCCGAATCCTTTTCAAAAGTTGAGATGATGCTCGAGTATTATGAGGAAAAGTACGGAGAAGCAATCACCTCCGAGTCTCACGAAATCAACTTTTTAACGGAGTCTCCAAAGCACAGAGAGATGACCGAAGAATTGGAGAGCGTTTTTGCACAAGAGCCGGTTTTAAAATGTTTGGGTGGAGAAGAATATATTCTTGATATCCAGAACACGACCACATTAAATTTGAAGGACGTTTCATGTGATCTTCAATTTTTCGATGAAAAAAATAATTTGGTAAGCGAAGATTATGACTATATTGATTTTTGGAATGTAGATGAGAAACCGGAATTACTGTTCTTTGTGGATTCGGTTTTTTCAACGGTCAAACTTCGATTAAGTTATGAGAGCCCGGAGAACAATCATCCAATAGCAACAGAGTATCATGAGATAAAGTTTGAAAATGATGCTTCAGTGCAAATTAAGCTAAAAAACACACTTCCCATGAAAGTGGATGAGGTATATGATACGACAGAACAGTCTTATTCCATTAAGACTTTTGAATACTCGGAAGATTCATGGCTTTCGGGACAGGGACAGTGCAGTTGTCGTCTCAAAATAACCGGTAAAAAAACATATGACAGACAAGGCAATAATAACACAAATTGGATCTACATCGACTGGAGACTTTATAACGATGAAAACTGTGTTGTAGATTCTGGGTCATTTTCAACAGAATCCCTCAAAGTCGAAGAAACATTTGTGATAGATGATGTTTATACGGACTACTTGGATCCCGGGACATATTATCTCGAAATATCCGAGAAAGCCTATTAAACCCATATCAATAGAGTGTATTTCCTTTGAGGATAATTGTTAGTGCCGATGTAATCAAAGACATTGTCCACTGAGAGCTCTGTTTCATCCTTTTGCAAACTCGAAAATGGCGTAAAATATAGAATAGATAAATGGGCGGGCAAGCCGGTGTGTGGCTTGCCCGCCCATTTTCATTTCTTGTTTATGTCTGTGCCAAAGTGGGTACAAAGTTTTTATTCCGCAAAAACGTAGGAGGAGAAGGAGCTTTCGGCGAGGCCGGCGATTTTGCCGGTTTCGTCATATCGGATTTTAAAGTGCAAGACACTGTCGTTGCGGGTGATGTTGACCACTGTCGGCGATGCAAGGGTCCATGTGCCGGTATAGTTCTCGCCGTCGTACAGTTCGGCGGTCGTCCCGTCCGCTTTCAGCTCGAGGCTGTCCTCCGGGTACTTTTCGCCCACAAGACTTTTGCCGCTCAGCTGTGCCAGAAGCGCCGGCATATCGCCTCTGGAGTACCACACATCGGCGACATAATCATATGCCGTGAAATTGTCGAGGAAGGCGATCTTGATTTTGCCGGCATTGTCGGCGTCGATCAAATTGCCGTCTGCATCGGTTGCGCACGGGAAGTCCTCGGCTTCTTCGCCGTTGACGATTTTGATGTAGGAGCAGCCTGCGGGGGCAAAGTCACTGTTGGCATTTTGAAACAGGATATAGGTGCTCGTGTCGCCGTTTTCGGGGTACCAGAAGTCACTGGTGTAGCTGCCGTTGTCTGCCTGTCCCCATTCCATCTCCGTCGGGTCAACATTGGCCGCCGGGATGCGTTCGGGGGCGGCAGTGGTCTGCTCGGCTTGGGGAGCATCGGTGGTGCCGGCTCCCTTTTTGTCGCCGCAGGCGGCAAGGGAGACAAGCATGGTGAGCGCGAGTAAAAGTGCAAAAAGTTTTTTCATGATGTATTCTCCTTATCCCATAATATTGGTTACATAGACGGTGTAATCCTTGCCGTCACCGGGATATTTGTATTCCACGGTGCTGTCGGCATCCAGATACAGGGCGGTTTCCTCATAGGCGTAGGGGAGAAGCTCCCAATTTGCGGGAACCTGTTTTTGGACGGTGACATTGCTGCGACCGTTTTCGAGGACGATATCCGTGACCACCGTGACGGTCTTGAGCTTGCCGCCAAAGCCGTCCAGCAGTTCCATGCCGTCCACATAGGCGTCGTATGTAATGTTGATGTCCACTGCGCCGTCCATCTCGGACTCAAATTGGATGCGCCGGATGGCCAGCGTTTCCTTGTCCACGGTCAGGGTGGTGACGTCGTCGTCCGCCGGGTCGCTGTAAATGGACTTGGCGGCGAGGACGTAGCAGTCCTCCTGCGCCCGGACAAGCTCGATGGTCATATCGCGCATATACGACAGGAACACTTCCTCATAGGGGAACGCCTCGGTCTCGGTGATTTTGTCGATGGCGACGCTTGCGGTGACTCTGCCGTCATCCGACTTCGAGATCTCATACCCCTGATACCAGCCGCCGTAGGAAACCTCTCCGCTGTCATATTTCCATTGGATGATCTGCGCCGGTGCGCCGTTCTTCAGGAAATAGCTGGCGGAAAAGGTCATGTTGTCCGTGCGGTCTGTGCTGGTGACGGATTTGTAGTTGGTCAGCAAATTGGAGATGCAGTTTGCTTCCATCAGCTCCATCAGGGAAAAATCCAGCTTGGCGATCTTTTGCTTTTCTGTGCCGGAAGCGGTGACGGTCTTCTGTGTCGAAGGGCTCACATCGCTTGCCTGTGTAGTCTCGGCGGGCGTTTGGCCGCCGTCCCCCATGCAGGACGCAAGGGACAGCACGCACAGCAAGGCAAGGCATACGGAAAATATTTTTTTCATGCTTCCGTTTTCCTTTCTGCGTTAATTTTCTGTGATGGTCTGGGCAACGATTCTGCTGACACGGAACAGATTCTTAAAGAAATTGAGGAGTTTTTTGAAAAATCCCGCCTTGACCTGAATCGTCTCACTGTCGCTGATCTCTGCCCCGTCGGCATCAGTCAGTACCGTGCCCTCGGCATCGGTCAGCTTGACGGTTACGGTGGCGTTTTTCTTGATGTTGCCGTAGGAGAAAAGCTCGCCCGTCGATTTTTCCACGTCATCGACAAACCAGCGGATCTGTGCGCCGTCGGGGAGGTCGGTGTAGACGGCGACAAAGAAGATGCCGTCGCCGTAGTTGACGGTTCTGGAGCCGGGGTTGTTTCGGATGGCGAGGGTGGGAATCTTCAGGGTCGCCGGGAACGAGACGGAAATCTTCGCTTCCTCTGCACTGCGTGTCAAGACCGTTGCGGCTTTGCCGCCTACACGGAACACGGTGCCGGCGGTGAACTGATAGCCGGATTTGGCTTTCAGCGTAACCACGGCTTTGTAGACGGTATTCTCTGCAAACTTACTGCCGGGTGCCGGATTCCACACGGTGCTAACGATGCTGTACTGTGTGTCCGTTGTGGCCGCATTGCCGGGGGTGGCGCCGGCCACGGGCACCGCAAGGGACAGTGCGGCGGCATAAATCGGATCCGCAAGGGATTCTGTTGCGGGGAATGTGTAGGAGATCTTCGCTTCCTCTGCACTGCGCGTCACGACTGTTGCGGTCTTGCTGCCTACACGGAACACCGTATCGGCGGCAAACTGATAGCCGGATTTGGCTTCCAGCGTAATCACGGCGCTGTAGACGGTATTTTCTGCGAACGTACTGCCGGGCTCAGGATCCCACATGGTATTGACAACGCTGTACCGTGTGTCCGTTGTTGCCGCATTGCCGGGTGTTGCGCCGGCGACAGGCGCCGCCAAACCGGTTATGTTGACGGTGTCGATGGTTTCCGGCTTCGTCAGTGCGGGGAAGGTATGGACCGCTGTGATTTTCTTCGTTCCGGCGCCGGTGAAAATACTTGCTTTTTCGCCGTTGAGGGTGACGTCCAGGAAGTTGGCGAATACGCCGTCAAAATAATCTATCTCCGCCTGGAAATAGGCGGTGTACGAGACGCCCTCCTGGAAGGTGGCGTGTTTCGGAATCCATGTGACGCTGCCGCCGCTGTAGTCATAGGTGCCCGAGCTGCAATAGGTGGCGGGCACTGCGCCGACAGCGGGAGGGGTGACCCGCAGCTCGGCGAGGGTGATTCTGGGAGAGCCGATCTCCACTCTGCACCCCGCCTTGTACGAGCCGAGCGTGTATCCGTTCGTTTTTGTATACAGTACACCGTCCACATAGGCGTTGTTGCCCGCCGCAAGGCTGTCGGCAATATAGCCGCTTCGCTCGACGGAGTAGAAGTAAATCGCATAGCTATAATCCTTTGCCACGGTAATCAGCGAATTGCCGATGGTCAGCTTGCCGTCATACAGACAGATGGCGTCTTCTCCCGCTGTAAAGGAGCAGTTGTCAACGGTAAGGACGGGCGAACTGCCGGAATCCACATAGATGCACTCGGAGGAGGAACTGAACTTTGCATTCTTTGCGGTAACGGTGCCGCTGCGTATAAAGATACAGGCGTTGCGCTGACTGCGCTCATAGCCTGTTTCGTTGCGGAACACACCGCCGCGGATGTCCACGGTGGAGTTTTGAGTGCAGTGGATGATTTCTCCGTATTGTCCGTCTTTTTCGGCGGTGAGAATGAACGTGCCGTTCTCAATGACCAGCGCAGCTTTGTTGGACATAGTGAACATGGAGCCGGAGCTATCACTGCCGACCGCATAAGTGATTTGACCGCTGCCCTTGCTGTTTTTGACCGTCAGCTTTGTACCGTCGGGATTCGCACCCAAGTATGATTTACTGCTCAAAAGCAGAAAGAGTACGTTGGAGTCTGCGATACCGGTGATGGTGTGTCCGCAAAGGTCGATCGTCAGATCCTGATTCTCAATGTCCGTGCGGCCGATGGTGATGTCGCTGTCGAGATAGACTGTGTAGGGCGCCGTCTTGTCCGCACGCCCGATGGCGTCGGCGAACGCCTGCGCTGTGCTGACATGGCAGGAGGTTTCCCCGTCGGCATAAACGACCGTCCCGAACGCCGGAACGAGCGTCCATACCATGCACACAGCGAGCAAAACGCTCCAAAGCTTTGTGCGTATTTTCATGTGCTTACACTCCTTTTTTCGGTGGGTACTCTATACCAACCGCATATTCAAAAATATTATAGCCTATTTTTGGGAGGAGCACATTACCAATATTGGGGGGATAGGGCAAAAATTTGCGGCGCTGCATCGCAATACAGTGCCGCTTTTCGCTCAGTATTCCGGCAGGACAAGTCTTGCTTTGCAGGCAAGGATGGCCAGCTGGGTCTTTGTGGTGCAGCCGGTTTTCGCTTTCAGGTGCTTCAGATGCTCGTTCACGCAGTCCACCGAAACGCCCATCTGCTCGGCGATGGCCTTGGCGGACACCACCTTGGCCAGCCAGTAGAGCGTTTCCAGCTCCTTGGGCGTGAAGTGGTAGCTGGTGGAAAAGCCGATGGGCACCTCGGGCGTTCTGTCGGGATAGACCGATTCGCCCGCCATGGTTCTGTCCATCACGTCCAGCAGATCCGCCTCGTCCGTTTCCTTGTACCAGAAGCTGTCCGCACCGGCGGCACGGGCTTTTTCGAGAAAGCGAAACTCCGGCGCACTGGTGACGAGGAGGATCTTGATGTTCGGAAACAGCTTTTTGATCCGCTGGGCGGCGTCCAGTCCGCTGGCGCCGTTTGCCGTGCAGATATCCATGAGGATGAGGTCGATCCTGCGGCTTCGGCACACAAGCTCGGCGTTGTTCGCATCGCCCGTGGCATCCGCCAAGGTGTAGCGATCCGAAGCGCAGCGGATATACTGCGCAAAAAGCTCCCGAATGAGCCGTTCATCCTCTACGATCAATACTTCTGTCATTTGTTTCACGCCTCACTTTGTTTCGGTGCATATTTAAGGCAGCACCGCGCAAATCGCGGCGCACGCCTTGATCATATTTAATTTCCAGCGAGAACACCGGCAGGCTCTGCACCGTCATGATGCCGCCCGTGTTTTCGATCTGTCTGCGCAAATTGGAAAGACCGCCGCCCTCAACGATTTCTTTTTCCGGGGGCTTGCCGCTGTTGGTGATGCGCAATACACTGCCGTTTTGCGAAAACGCCGCCGTCACGCTTTTGCCGTCGGCGTGGCGCAAAGTGTTCGTGATGCATTCCCGGATCGCTGCAACGGCCAGTCGCATTGTCTGCGCGTCCTCGGGCAAAAACCCCCGGATGTCCACCGCAACGCCCAGACCCGCCGCAACGCGCACCAGCTCCGCAAGGGAGTCCACGGCGTCGTCCTGACCGATCTCCCCCTGCAAAGAGGCGGCAGTTTTGCGCAAAGCTTCGCTCAGGCTGTCCTTTTCATCGGGCGGACAGCCGTGGAGGGTGAACTGCCGCAGCTGCTGCAAACACCAGCCGGTCTGGTTGTGTATGTGCATTTTCATCGTGAGGATTTCTTCTTCCCGGGTGATGGCGGTCACGTTGTCCACGATCTGCTTCATGTTGCGAACCATTTTGTCATGTTCGGCGGTGATTTCTTGCAGCTGCTCACGCTTGCGATGCAGTTCGGTGACGTCCGAGGCGATGTACTCGATGTACGCATTGCCGTCTGCCGCAATGTCCTTGCGCAAAAAATGCCATACGGTGCCGTCGGGCAGGAGATAGAAGTCGCCGTCTCGCCGGACGCCGTTCTCTGTCTTGGGGGCAGTGAGCGCATCGGTCAGATCCGAAAGCATCTGCAGATCACGTCCGCTGATTAAAAAAACGAGCTTGTGCATCTGCCTGTTGCAAAGCACGGGCAAACCGTTCTTTCGGAAAAAGCAGATGCCCGACGGCAAGTTGTCCAGGGAGACCTTGACGGCGTTTCGGAAGGTTCTGCGGGATCTCACGGCGCATCACCACCCTTCGGGACGCAAAATTCCACTGTCCATTCTTCTTCGTCCTCCCGGATGCCGCCGAACGCCGACAGGTCGGCGGAGCAGACCACATTGGCGCACAAAACGATCTTTTCTTCCCCGTCGTAAACCGAGACGTACATTTCCCGCAGTGTGTCCGACACGGCTTCGGCAAGGGATTCAAAGGCGTCATAAAGCGCCGTGATATTTTCCATGCACAGCGTGTCCCCGCACGCCATATGCAGTGCGCACTGTGCGCCGCAAAGGCGCAGGCTCTGCAGGGATTCCTTCAGGCAGTATTCCAGCTCACACGCCGCAATCGCCGTCAAGTCCTGCGCCATGAAGATCAGGTTGTTGCGCCGCTTGAGATACGCCGTGATGACAGCCATTTGCAGTGCCAGTGTGCGCACCTGCTGTGCGTCCGATGTGCTTTCAAACGCCCGGACAAGGGCGGCAAGCCGCTCTGTCTGCGGCTTTGTGTGGGTCTGCATCTGGTTATACAGGCGGTTTTTCTCCGCCAGCTGCTGCCGTGTGTGCTCGGTTTGGTATTCCTCCGCAAGCACCGCGTGCCGGCTCTGCAGGTCCTCGTCCAGATCCTCCAGCTCCGCGATCACATCCAGCAGCTCCGACACATCCTCCGACCACAGCACATGACCGCCGGCAATCGGCGCCGACGACAGGCGGATGTTGCCCGGCAGCAGCACGGGGGAAGCTTCCGCTTGCCGCATCACATCGGGCGGAATGCGCCAATCGGTGTTGGCGGACAGGATCACCCGGTATGCGTCGTCGGTGATCTGTGCCGCGATCGTGCTGGCACGGAAGATTTCGTCATAGTGGGAGTTGGACGCGATCAGCCCCGAACGGATGCACGCTTCAAAGGCGGCGACCATCGCAAGGCACAGCACCGCCGGTACATCTCCGGCAAAGGGCTTGACGATCAGCGGGTCAATGGCGTATACGATGCTGTAGGCGATGCCCGCCAGAATAGGCACGAAGGGCAAAAGCAGACGCTTTCCCTTGTGCGGCAAGCGGCTCTTGCGGAACAGCAGGCACAGAAACGCCGCAATTTCCACATAGATCCAGCCGACAACAACGACGGCCAGCGGACCGTAGGTGTAATCGCTGCCGGCGGTGAGAAAACCGTTGGGGAACGCAAACATCTTTTCGTGCAGATCGTTGGTCAGCACGATGGCGATCATGACAAACGCCGGGATATACAGCAGCTTCACCGCCGGGGGAAGCTTGTAGTTGTCGGGTTTGCCCATACACAGCACGGCAAACAGACCGATGAGCGGTACCAGCTCCATGGGGATATAGTAAAGATACCAGAAATAGCGGCTGAGGGTAGGAAAGCCGCCGAGAAGCATATATTTGACCGTGCGCTCCGCCAGCCAGAAAAACAGAAGCACCGCAATACTTTGCAGATATTTGCGCTGGTTTGCCTGCAAAATACGCTGATGCAGAGAAACTGCCCACGCGGCGAGCAGTGCGCACTGGATCGCCCCGCGCAGCCAGCCGAACAGGATCGTCAAGGTTCCGTTGTTGCCCAGATAGCGCAGCAGAGAAGCACAGGCAAGCAGAATACAGACGCAGGCAAATATGCGGTTGGGTTTTGTGTGTCGTTTTCGCACAGCTGTCAGCGCCCCTCAAAGTTTTGTTCGGGAATACTATACCATACTCTCCGTTTTTCGTCAAACCTCCGGGACAGTGGGCGTGTCGGTCACTTCGTTCCCAAAACACGCCCGTTCATTCCCAAATTGTTGAAATGCCTTTTCGGTTACGCTATGATGGAGATGGACGAAGCCGAAAGGAGCGTGTCAATATGAAAAGGATCGGAATGCGGGTACTGGCATTTTGGATTTGTGTATTGCTTTTGCCCACGGAGCTGTTTTGGAGTGCGGCTGCCGCAGAGACAGCCTCCGAACCGCCCCGGTATATGCGGGAGCTGTCGCAGCTGGTGGCGGCGACGGCGAGCGAGGACGACTTCGGCGAGATCAAGCTGACCCTCGGCGAGTCGGAGATGGAGGTGGACGGCGAGAAACAGGAGATCTCCGAGGACGGTTATGCTGTGCCGTTTGTGGACGAGGACGGCGTTTTGCAGATCCCCGAAGAAGCGGTTGCCGGTGCCGAGGCGCCGGACGAGAGCGGTCTGCTCACCGAGGAGGAGCTGGAGGCGCAGGGCTACGAGGTACAGATAGACTTCGAGAGCGGCACTGTTTCTATCACCGAACCGTATGGGCTGTGCCGTCTGATCGTCAAGACCGAGGATGGTAAGGTACAGGATACCTATGGCGCAACACAGACGCTGTCGATTTGGGACAATCGGACGGTGTTGCAGTACGCCACAAAAGCCGACACCGAAAAAGCGGCGGCTCTGCTGGAACAGGATGCGTCGATCCTTGCATGGATGGCCGACGTGATTGTCTCTGTGGACGCCACAGTGCAGGCAACGGAAACGAATGCCGCAGTGCAGGCGGCACGATCGAAATGTTGGGGTACGCAAAGAGTCGGTGCGGACACATTCATGCAGTCGTTGGACACGGAAAATGCCGAGGAAGTTGTTGTCGCCATCCTCGACACCGGCGTGGACAAAGACCACCCCTTTTTGCAGGGGCGCGTGCTGGATACCGGCTGGGACTTCATCAACGACGACGCCCATCCCGACGATGACCATTCTCACGGCACACACTGTGCCGGAATCGTCCGGGATGCGACGCCGGACAATGTAAAAATCTTGCCGATCAAGATATTAGGTCAATACGGAGACGGAACCCTTTCGATTGTTGAAGCAGCGATTCACTATGCGGTAGACTATGGGGCAGATGTGGTCAGCATGAGCTTCGGCGGTTCTGCTGAAAAAATTTCTATTACAGACGGCGTCGAATATGCCTACACCCACAATGTCTCCTGTGTGGCGAGCGCAGGCAACGATGGCTGTAATCTGGATATAACCCCAACGTATCCGGCAAATGTGCCGCTGGCCATCACCGTAGCCAGCACAGGGGAAACGGATTCGATCTCCTACTTCTCCAACTATGGAACAAATATTGATATTGCAGCACCGGGCGAGAATGTGCTGTCCTCCATCCCGGGCGGCGGCTTCTTCAAATACAGCGGTACATCGATGGCAACGCCGCTGGTCGCAGCCTGTGTAGCCCTGCTGAAAACCGAGGACAGCACACGAAAGCCGGCAGAAATCGAAGAGATTCTGTACAGCAAAGCCAAGGACAGGGGCGCTCCCGGACGGGATGATCACTACGGTGCAGGCGTTGTCTGGCTGGGCGATTATGTGCCTTTGGAGCGCGTATCGTTTCCCACGGACAGCTATACGATGTATGCGCACGATTTGAGAAAATTTGTCCTGCGCTATGTGCCGGATTATCCGTCCGACAATACGGTGACCTATCAAAGCTCCGACCCGTCTGTGGTCGAAGTGCGGGACGCAGATGGCTTTTTGAAAGCTTTGCAGCCCGGCACGGCAACCATTACGGCGACTACAACGCAAGGCGCACTGCAAACGACAGTCCGCATAACCGTACTGCCGCAACCCTTTACACAGGTCATACCATGTTCGGATTCCGGTTTGGTTTTTTTGAAATCAGATGGAACCGCATCCTGCTTCGGTACATCTTTGTCCGGGGAACTGGGGTATTATTACGGAAGCGGGAACCATACGTTCTTCCCGTTTAATAAGGATGCGGACACTGCAGAAACAAATATTGCACAGTTCTATCAAGCTTCCGATAAAGCAACTTCGTACTATGTCAAGACAGACGGAACGATCTGGCGCTGCGGCGCAAGTCCCACTGCAGAGTGTTGCGATTTCCGCTTTCCCCATCCGCTAAAGACGGAGGACGGCGACGTCTTGACAGATATTTGTGCCGTCAACTTTGACGGGTGCTTGCTGCGCGGGGACGGAACCGTTTGGCTGCCTACCGATGAAAACTCCCTCGTTTACCGCATTCTGCTAAAGGAAAACGGTGCGCCTCTGACGAATGTTGTTTCCATAGAAGGCTCCTTTTTCGCACGCTGTGCAGACGGAACACTTTGGACATGGCTGCAGCCCACGGCTTTGGAATCCTGGGACTGTATGTACGCAAGAGCGCTGTGCGACGGCAATGGGGAGGCGCTGACGGATGTACAGCAGGCGTATGTTTTTGGAACAGATCTGTACGACTCCGGGTACACGGACGACAAGCAATGGGATTACTCCTATAGTTCAGAGTATGTCACATTCTTACAGTCGGATGGTTCTGTTTGGGCGTTCGGCACCAATAAGAACGGACAGCTGGCTACATCTGCGCTGAAAGACAGCAAATCGCCTGTTCCCATTTGTACGGCGCAGGATGTTCCGCTGACCGATGTGGTGAAGCTCATTGATCGTGCGGCTCTGCGGGCAGACGGCACACTCTGGACTTGGGGCGGCGCAGAAGCATATTACAACGGCTGGATGGGTATCGGACCGTACGACGCAGAAACCAAGCTCTATGCGCAGCAGCCCATGATTGACGCCAAAACACCGCTGACAGATGTGGTGGACTTTTGGTTCAACGGCATCCTCGTGGCGCAGTGTGCAGACAACAGTCTCTGGTGGTCGGACGAAGAAAGCGGCTTTATGGTGCCAATGGTGCTGGACGGCGAGCGGATGTATTTGCAGCCGGATGCCGCTGCGCCTTCCAAGCGGGAGGTCAAATCGGTATCGCTGGATGTTTCGCAGCGATCCTTGCAGGTCGGTGAGTCATTTACGCTGCACGCCGGTGTGCTGCCCGCAGATGTCGAAAAGCCGGATGTCACATGGAGCAGTGCTGACACGGCCATCGCCTATGTGGACGGCAGCGGAACGGTGTACGCACGCTCTGCCGGCACGGTGGTGATATCGGCAATTTCCATGGAAAACAAGAAACTTTCTGCCTGCTGTACCGTGCGTGTGGAGAACTCCACGCTGCAGAAAGTGAAACTGTATACGCCTCCGACCAGACAGCAATACCACCTCGGGGAACCGCTTGACACGACCGGCGGCGTATTGCAGCTCATTTTCACAGACGGACATCTGCGATATGTGCCGTTCTCCGCGTTCGACTGCACGGGGTTCGATGCAAACAAACTTGGAGAGCAGACGGTGCGTGTCGCATACGGTTCATTCACGGTGAGCTTCCCCGTAACCGTGACTGTTTCCGACCCTGCGATCACTGAGCTCTCCATGCAGACACTGCCGGACAAGACAGTGTATTTCCCGGGCGAAATATTTTCTGCGGACGGTGCAGCCATTTGCGCACAGTATGCCGACGGCACATCCCGCATTTTGCCGCTGACAGAGGCGATGTACATACCACCCGATTTAGAAGAAGCCGGCACATATGTCATAGAAGTGTCCTGCGGCGGCGCATCATGCAGCTTTGCCGTATCGGTCGTACAGCCCGAGGTCGTGCGCATTGCGCCGGACGGAAATCTGCCGCCGGCATTGCAGGGAGAAAACGTGGATCTGACAGATATTCAAATCCGTGTATACTATGCGGACGGCACATCGGAAATCATGGATGTGACGGAGAATATGTGTTCCTATTCCACAGATACGCCGGGCACACAGGAACTGACAGTGACCTATGCAGGCTGTGAGACGAAGTTTTATTTTTCGGTAACAACGCCTGAAAAGGAGATTGCGGCGATTTCCATGTACTCCCTTCCCTATGTGCTGTATTATAAAAATATAGCTCTGGTGGCTTACGGATATACGGACGAGACCGGGTACCCGGTCTGCACGGACGGCGGCAGCATTTTGGTGGAATATGTTGACGGCAGCACGCAGGTGCTCCCGTTGCAGGACTATATGTGCAGCAGAATACAAAAGCCCACAAGCGCCAATCCGACAAAAACAGTGACGGTGCACTACGGCAGCTGTACAACATCTTTTGATGTTTTCCGTACGGATATAGACAGTACGAATTTGGTTTCCTTGCAGATTACGCAGGTTCCGTATAAGACGGAATATCTGGTGGGAGAACAATTTGTAGCAATATCGAGTAGGAGGGCGAAAAGCGGCAGAGTCCTGCTCACATGGAAGGACGGAACGCAGAAAGAGATCTCAATGGCGGATCAGGGAATTAGTGTTGAGCCGGAAAATCCAAGCGACTACGAGACACCGGGCGAAAAAAATGTGCTGGTCTACATACTTTCGAACAAGCAGAAAATCGGAGATTCTTTTGTCATTCAGTACTTGGATCGCTATGAAGCCGGCGTGATCTATGAAAGCTACTTCAGCAGCAAGCCCTACAAAACGGCGTATGCTCTGGGAGAAACACTCGATACGACCGGCGGAAGAATCGAAATAACACGGTCGACCGATTACGGTGTCTACCAGTACGCTTCCCAGTCCATAGACGTCACCCCCGATATGTGCAGTGGATATGATATGTCCGTGCCCGGCACACAGACTGTAACCGTCGATACCGGCGTGGCGAAGCTCGACTACACCATCACCGTGTTCACAATTACAGCGCAGTGTTTCCAGCCGGAAATCGAGATCGGACAGGTGAGCTGCATCCAGACGGAATTTACACCGTATGTTGCGGAAAAACGGGAGATCCTCTGGACGTCGAGCGATCCCGAAATTGCCACTGTGGATGCATACGGCAGAGTGACGGGAATAGCGCCGGGAACCGTTGAAATTATGGCACAGGTCAAAGGCAGTGAAGCAGTTGCCTCCTGCACCGTGCGCGTGAAAGAGCGGCAGAGCGTCTATATGCCCGGCGATGCAGACGGAGACGGCGAAGTGGATCTGGTGGATGTAGCTATGATCCGGCGTTACCTTGCCGGCGGCTGGAACGCAGTCATCGACCTGCAAAACGCCGACGTCAACGGGGACGGCTCCGTTGACCTGCGGGACTGCGTCACCCTCGAACGCTACCTCGCCGGAGGATGGAATATCTCACTGTAAAAAAGCGAAAAGACATCGTTCAGAAAGGAAGGACGCTTGCCATGAAGCGGTTTTTAGTCAAAGCGGCGACACTGATTCTGTGTTTTGCACTGTTGCCAACGGAAATTATTTTTGCGGTTGCCGCAGAGACAGCCTCCGAACCGCCCCGGTATATGCGGGAGCTGTCGCAGCTGGTGGCGGCGACGGCGAGCGAGGACGACTTCGGCGAGATCAAGCTGACCCTCGGCGAGTCGGAGATGGAGGTGGACGGCGAGAAACAGGAGATCTCCGAGGACGGTTATGCTGTGCCGTTTGTGGACGAGGACGGCGTTTTGCAGATCCCCGAAGAAGCGGTTGCCGGTGCCGAGGCGCCGGACGAGAGCGGTCTGCTCACCGAGGAGGAGCTGGAGGCGCAGGGCTACGAGGTGCAGATAGACCATGAGAGCGGCACCGTTACCATCACTGAGCCGTATGGGCTGTGCCGCCTGATCGTCAAGACCGAGAACGGCAAGGTGCAGGATAACTTCGGCGCCACGCACGAAATCCGGGTGTCCAACAACAGGACAGTTTTGCAGTATTCGGACAAGGCGGCGACCGCTCAAGCGGCGAAACAGTTTTCCAAAGCGGAAGATGTTCTCTTCTGTGAGCAGGACAGTCTATACTCCATATGCGCCGTGGAGGCGGGCAGGGAGAATAAGTGCTGGGGCACGGAGGTCGCCGGGGCGGATCAGTTTATGGCAACGCTCCCGGACACGAAGGATCTGCCGCAGGTGACCGTAGCGGTCATTGACACCGGCGTGGATTTGGATCATCCGTTTTTAGAGGGACGGATTCTTGATAATGGTTGGGATTTCGTCAATGACGATGTCGATCCCGATGACGATCATTCTCACGGTACGCACTGCGCCGGAATCGTGCGGGATGCAACGCCGGACAATGTAAAAATTTTGCCGGTCAAGGTATTGGATTGGCTCGGAATCGGTGTCAACTCCGTGATTGCAGAGGGGATCACCTATGCGGCAGACTGCGGCGCAGATATTTTCAGTATGAGCTTCAGCGGCGAAGGACTCGGCGAAGCGCTGGCGGATGCACTGCTGTATGCGCAGCAAAAGTGCGTAATCGCCGTTGCTGCGGCGGGAAACGATGGATCCAGTCTGGATTTTTTGCCGAGGTATCCTGCTTGCTGTGACGGTGTGATCACCGTGGCGGCAATGGAAAAAACAGACTTTCCGGCATACTACTCCAACTACGGCAGCTGCATCGACATCGCCGCACCGGGCAGCAACATCATCAGTTCCGTACCTGATGGAAAATTTGAAACTAAAAGCGGCACATCCATGGCGTGTCCGCTGGTGGCGGGGTGTGCGGCGCTGCTCAAAAGCGAGGATATGACTCGAACGAGAGAGGACATCCTTTCTATTCTGTCGGAAAAAGCCAGAGACGCCTACGTCCCCGGTCGTGACGACAGGACGGGCGCAGGCATAGTCTATTTGGGTGAGGTTATCCAGGCGGAGAAGATGACCGTATCTGTCTCGCACTTGGAACTGGATCAACTGTCTACTATGACAGTACATCCCCGTTTCGAACCGGCGCATCCGTCGGATTGCAGCGTAACATTCACGAGCAGTGATCCGTCCGTGGTGTATGTGGAGGAAAACGGACGCCTGCACGCTCTGTGCGGCGGTACGGCAACCGTCACAATCTGTGGTGCAGGGATGCAGACCGCATATACCGTCACGGTCAACGGCGGCGACAAAATACAGATTGCCGACATAATGTTTTATACCGGCGGAAAGTTTTTGCTGCCGGGCGATGGAACGGCATGGGCTTGGGGAAATAGTAAGAGCACCTCCGGCTGCTATACCGGATCTGTGGATGGTTCTCCATTTCGTTTCCAAAGTGCGCCGGGCGAGTATGTGACGGACATTGACCGCTTTTTAGGGTCGGGCTTTTTAAAGAAAGACGGCACCTTTTGGCTGCACGGATCGCAAATGCTTCGCGATCGCAGAGTGCCGGTCATGGCGGTCAAAGAAAATGGCGAGCCGCTGATGGGTGTCGTGCAAAGCTACCGAAATTTCGTCTGGCTGGAGGACGGGACGGTATGGTATTATATCAAAATGAACGACCCGGTCTTTACGCCGCTATGTACAGCGGACGGCGAAATGCTGACGGACGTTTTGTGTGGCAAGGAAAACACAAGATTTTTTGTGACAAAAGACGGTTTTGTATATTATCCAAAACATACCCGGTCCCTAACAGGGGCAGCGAGTTACTTTAATCCCTATCCCTATTATGCCGACCCTGTATTGGATGCAGACGGCATACCGCTGTACAATGTCCGGGATATCGCAGGAAACTTTGTCCTGTTTCGTGACGGCAGACTGGTCAATTACCAAACCAATACATTGCTGGCCACTGATGTAAAGAGCTTCATAACGCATAACGAATTTTGTATCGCTTTAAAGAATGACGGAACTGCTTGGGATCTGAACTCTGGCGAGCAGATCACCAAAGCGGACGGAAGTCCCCTGACCGAGGTGGTGAAGCTGTCGGTTTTAAGCTATAAACAATACAATGCACTGTGTGCGGACGGCACCGTCTGGGCGTGGGGATATAATGGAACAGCATCCTCTGACGAGCTGTCTCAAAACTTATTGAGGTATTACGGAACATTAGGCGTCGGCTGGTGCGACGCGAAAGTGGTTCGCTGTGTTTGGAATGAGGAAAGCGAGGCGGAAGAATGGATCGTACTCGGCGATTTGAAAGAGGACTACGCAATCTCTGACTACTCCTACCAAGGCTATGGCGGTTCGCCGACCAACAACGACAAAGACTTCTGCATGGCGGCACCGATCGAGCATGCGACGCAGGTCATGATTGACGAGGATACGCCGCTGACGAACGTCAAGGAGATGCGAGGAGCACTGTATATCCGCACCGACAGCAGCGTATATACCAGCGGCGTCCTGCGCTACTACGGATATTCCGGCTGCTTCGAAGAAAGAGCTGTGTATGCGCGACCCCTTGCCATATACGGGCAGCAGATATTTTTGGAACAAACAGACTATGTTTCGCCGTACAGCTTTGAGCGTGTACAGAGCATTAAGGTCAGTAAACCGCATATGGCGGCAACGGTCGGAGAGACATTCTCGCTGACGGCGTCCGTTTTCCCCGAGAACACCTATGAGCAAAGCATCCGATGGAGCAGCAGTACGCCGTCCGTTGCAGACGTGGACGGGACGGGTAAGGTCACGGTGAAATCCGTTGGTACGGCGGTCATTCGTGCCTACAGCGTGACGAATGACAAGGTGTGGGGACAGTGCCTGCTGACTGTGGAGGAGGAGGCGCCACAAACGATAACGGTGCGCCAATATCCCACAAAGCGGGCGTATACCACGGCGGACACGTTTACGACCACCGGCGGTATGTTGACGCTGCAATATGCCAACGGTCAAGTGCGCAGTATCTTTATTTCGCCCGACTTCTGCAGCGGTTATGATCTTACAAAGACAGGCGAGCAGACGGTACAGATTCAATTCGCAGGCAGTACATTTACCTATCCCATAACCGTTTCCGAACCCGAACCGAGTCCCGATCCCGATCCCGAACCGATTATCATCACCGCTCTGGCATGGCTGCAGCTGCCGGAAAAACAGCAGTATGTGGCGGGAACACCGGGAGAAAGACTCTCCGTGGAGGGCGGTTTACTGCTCGTGCAGTACAGCGACGGCAGTACCGAGGAACTGCCGTTGACACGCCTCATGTGTGACGGTTATGACCTTTCCATAGCCGGGGAGCAGATGGTCGATGTGACATACAAAGGATTTGTTGTTTCGTTCCCCATCACCGTCACACAGCCGGAGATTCAGGAGGTACAGCTTTTGGCGGATAGCGATGCAGAGACATTTTTAATGGACGAAGCATTTGTGCCGCACGGGACGTTGTATGTGCTGTATACGAACGGCAAGAAGGAATATGTGCCGGTTACAGCGGATATGTGTTCTGTGCCGGATATGCATACCGTCGGAGTTCAGACGGTGGAAGTGGAATATGCCGGACAGTTGTTTACCTATACGATCGAGATTTACCCGGATGCGGAAAAGATCGAATCTATTTCCATGCATACGCTACCGCGCGTACTGCATTACGCCTATAACTATAAACCGAGCGAAATGGATTTGACCGACGGAAAAATCAACCTGCATTTTACGGACGGCACAACCCAGTTTATTCCGCTTACACAGGACATGATCGTTATAGGCCCTTCAGGCTGGCAGCGCATCACAGGAGGGTCAGCGGAGGTCACGGTGGAATACGCCGGAAAGCAGACAACATTTACCGTGTACGACAGTTCAATCGCTTTTAAAGGGAAGTCCACCTTGAGTATAACGATGATTGAACCGCCGCTGAAAACAAACTATTTCGTTGGGGATTCTTTGGATTTTCCGGGCGGCGGCGGTACTGTGTTGCTGCAGTTTTCCGACGGGACGGAGTACTACTACACAATTGCCGACTGCACGGCGGGAACAACAATAACTACTTTCAAAGCCGCACAAACATATTATGTAGATTACTACTATTACAAATCCAGCAGTTCGCCGTACGTTACAATTACGTATACTGTTACGGAAAAATCTTCAGGGACATCCACAGGTACGCCGTCAGATGACTCGACGGATTCCTCGGATACGCTGATGATTCCGCCGTTCCAGCTGATCTGGTACCTGAAACCCACCAAGACGGTGTATTGTCTCGGTGAAGATCTGGATACGTCCGGTGGCAAATTTGAAGCGGACGTTTCCAACCATGTGTTATCCCTCACGCCGGAAATGTGTTCCGGGTACGACCCCATGCAGCCGGGGCTGCAAACCGTGACTGTGACATATACCGGATCATGTACAAGAGGCCACGATAGCACGGAGGAAACCGGAACATTGACCTTTGACGTATTTGTGACGGAGCTTGTGCTGGAAAATGAAGTGCCGGAGATCGAGGTCGGCAAGTGTACACGGGTTTTGGCAACCTTCCAGCCCGTGGATGTGGACGGCAGAGAGATCCTTTGGATGTCGAGTGATCCCGACGTTGCCACTGTGGATGCATACGGCAGAGTGACGGGAATAGCGCCGGGAACCGTTGAAATTATGGCACAGGTCAAAGGCAGTGAAGCAGTTGCCTCCTGCACCGTGCGCGTGAAAGAGCGGCAGAGCGTCTATATGCCCGGCGATGCAGACGGAGACGGCGAAGTGGATCTGGTGGATGTAGCTATGATCCGGCGTTACCTTGCCGGCGGCTGGAACGCAGTCATCGACCTGCAAAACGCCGACGTCAACGGGGACGGCTCCGTTGACCTGCGGGACTGCGTCACCCTCGAACGCTACCTTGCCGGCGGATGGAATATCTCACTGTAAAAGCAGTGGGAATGCAAACGCACGGGGGCTTCCGAACAGCAACTGACAGTGCATCGGTCGTTTCATTCCCAAAACGTCGAAACATCAATCAAAAACAAAACCGGCACAAGGGTGTGTTCCTTGTGCCGGTTGGCGTATATACGGTCAACTGTCCATATGTTTAATTAGGTTTTTGTAGAAATCGACGCAGCCGGGCAGGCAGTTATACTCGATATTTTCGTTCAAACCGTGCATTCCGGCCATCTGTTCGGGTCCATAGATCACGGGGGCAAAGCGCACTACACAGTCGCAAATGTCCTGATAGTGGCGTGCGTCCGTGGCGCCGGTCATAACATAGGGGCTGACGGGAAGTCCTTCAAACGTTTGTGCAATCGTCTGCTCCACCAAGCGGAACCCTGCGCCCTTAATGTCCACGGACTTGGAGGGGTCGCTGGCGTGCATTACGTCCAAATCCAGATCGTATTTCTTGGCGAGTTTGCGGATAATGTCCAAGCTTTCCTCCATCCCTTGGTGCGGGATGAAACGCATATTGGCACCCAAGGTGGCTTCCTGGGGCATCACGTTGTACGCATCGGAGCCGGACTGCATGGTAAAGGCGATGGTGGTTTGCAGCATGGCGCCTGCCTGTGCCGACAGCATGGGCATCACTTGGAGCAAAACGGGTTTGAACAGCCACATATTGCCGAACACAAACTTCAGGGGGAAGCTGGCATACGGCGCCAGCGTTTCAAACATGGACTGCACCTCAGGCAGCATTTTTCGGCGGAAGGGTTTGTTCTTTTCCACATCCTGCACAAAGGCGGAAAGCCGTGCGATCGGGGAGCCGGCTTTGGGTGCGGAGGCGTGTCCGCCGTTGCTGCGGGCGGTCAGCTTGATGTCCGCCTTGCCCTTTTCAAAAACGCCCACCATGGCAAAGTTTCCGTTGATGCCGCCGATGGGGTCGGTGATGATGCCGCCGCCCTCGTCGCAGACAAGATAGGGCGTGACGCCCCGGCGTTTCAGCTCGGAAACCAGTTTGGGACAGCCGTCTCCCGCCCATTCTTCCGTGCAGGAAGAGGACAGATACACATCCATCGGCGGTGTGAACCCTTCCTTTAAAAGCTCCTCAACGGCCGCAAAGAATCCCATCACCGAGCATTTGGTGTCCGACGTGCCTCTGCCCCATACCTTGCCGTCGGCGATCTCTCCCGAAAAAGGCGGGTGGATCCAGTCGCCTTCGGCGGGAACCACATCCTGATGGCTCATCAGCACCAGCGGTCTCTCGGAGCTTTGTCCTTTCCAGTAAAACAGGAGATTTCCGTCGATGTTCGTTTTTTCCAGTTTCTCGTGCACGGTGGGGAAAAGCTTCTCGAGGACTTTGTGAAACTGCGCAAACTTTTCGGGATTTTGATCCCCGTCATGGGAGGTGGTGTCGCACTTGACCATCTCGGACAAAAGCTTGGCGTATTCCAAAGCGCGTTCGTCCTCCGCAGGCGCCTTGTAGCCGGACACCTTGCCGGGGGTCAGGAGCGTGCGAAGCAGAGCGATCAAAAGAAGCAAAACGACAAGCAGGACAATGCCGAGCACAATGCCAAACAAAATCTTCATGCTCTCATCCCTCCGCAGAACCGTTTTTCTTGTACAGCAGGAACGCAAGACCGATGGTCAGCGCACCGCTGGGAATGATCATCATGCTGGTCTGGCTGATCAGGGCAGGCACCAGCACAAAGAGAACGCTCATGACAAGCAGGGGAACCAGCGCAAGCTTGATGTTCTTGCGGAAATATTTATACGCCATGGCGCCGAAAAGTGCCGGTACCACATTTTCAAATGCGGGCTGGAGCACGGGACTTTGCAGAACAGGCTGCAGCGGCACCAACAGCAAAACGCCCAGAGCCAAAATGACGATGGTGGTCAAACTGGAGGACGCAATGGACAGCGTGGAGACGATTTCGTTCTCCGTGGTGCCGGATTTGGTTCCGGCGATCTCCTTGGCGTTC